>CAZSIR010000139.1:0-7715 GCA_964606765.1 uncultured Bordetella sp.
CCGCCAACTCCCGCGCCCTCCGCGTCATCTGGATGGCCGCCGAACTCGGCCTGAAATACGAGCACAGCGACTGGCTGCCGCGCTCAGCCGACACGCAGACCGCCGCCTACCGCGCGCTGAATCCGAACGGCCGCGTGCCGACCATCGACGACGACGGCTTCATCCTGTCGGAATCGATGGCGATCAACATCTATCTTGCGAAAAAGCACAACAGCCCGCTGTGGCCCGGCGATACGAAGCAGCAGGCGCTGGTCATGCAATGGAGCCTGTGGGAAACCGATCGTCTCGACCGCCAGATCGTCGATTACGCGCGCCACACCGTCGCGCTGCCGGAGGCTGAACGCAAGGCCGACATCGCCTCTGCAGCCTGGAAACAGGTCGCGCCCGCATTCGACGTGCTGGAAACCTCGCTCACCGAATCCACCTGGCTGATCGGCGAAACCTTCACCGTGGCGGACGTCAATGTCGCCGGCGCGCTGTACCGCGCGCTGTCGGTCGACACCGGCAAATGGGTGCGCCTCAACCACTGGCTGAAGCGCTGCTGGGAGCGGCCCGCGGCGAAAACCGCGCGGGCAATACGCGAGGGCAGCGAAAAATAATTTCGCTCCACCATTCGCCCCGTCCGGAATAGCCTATAAGCATTTGATTTTATTAAATATTTTTTAGTCAGGCACTGAGCCACCGCCGACCCCTGCCTCTCGTATCTGGCAATTTCTTGCGCCGACGCGCCTGCCGCGGAGCCTGTTCCACATTCCGTCTTCACCCTCCCGCCAGCACGCCGTCCGGCGTAGGATGCATCACCGTCGTTCCGGCAATACAAAAATCCGCCGGCCGGTCGTCATCATCCAGGAGGAGCCATGTCGTCACCGCACCGTCGTGCTGCGCCGTTTTTCGCCGTCGTATCCGCCGTTCTTCTCGTCTTCTGCTTCCATGCCGCATCCGCCGCGAACTACCCCGCAGCGAAGGAAGGCAGCTGGATCGCAAAGGATTTCAGATTCCACACCGGTGAAGTGATGCCGGAAGTCACGCTGCACTACCGTACCGTCGGCGAACCCGGCGGCGAACCGGTGCTGATCCTGCACGGCACGGCGGGCAACGGCGGCAACATGCTGACGCGCAACTTTGCCGAAGAACTGTTCGGCCCCGGCCAGCCGCTGGATGCGACGAAATATTTCATCATCCTGCCCGACGCGCTGGGCAGCGGCAAATCGACGCGGCCCTCGAGCAGCGGCCTGCGCATGAAATTCCCCAAATACAACTATGATGACATGGTGCAGGCGCAGTACCGGCTGGTCACCGAAGGCCTCAACATCAAGCGCCTGCGCCTGGTGATCGGCAATTCGATGGGCGGCATGCAGGTGTGGAACTGGGCCACCACCTATCCGGACATGATGGACATCGCGGTGCCCATGGCCTGCCAGCCGGGCGCGATGTCGGGCCGCAACTGGATGATGCGCCGCCTGCTCGCCGACTCGATCCGCAACGATCCGGAATGGAACAACGGCAACTACAGCGCCCAGCCGCGCAACATGCAGCGGCTGCTGACCTATTTCTCCATCGCCACGTCAAACGGCAACATCGCGCTCTACAACGCGGCGCCCACTTCCGCGCAGGGCGACGCACTGCTGGCAAAACGGCTGGCAGCGCCCTTCCGCGGCGACGCCAATGACGTGCTGTATCAATGGGAATCCTCCGCCGACTACGATCCGTCGCCGCGACTGGAACGCATCACGGCCGCCGTGCTGGCGATCAACTCGGCGGATGATGAGCGCAATCCGGCTTCGCTCGGCATGATGGAGTCCGCGATGAAACGCGTGAAAAACGGCCGCCTTCTGCTGATTCCGGAAAGCGCCGAAACCCGAGGCCACAGCACCACCGGCATGGCGAAGTTCTACAAGAAGGAACTGGCGGAAGTGCTGGAGAAAACGCCGCGGCGCTGATTGCCCGTTCCGACGCAAACGCCGGCTGACAAACACCGGCGTTTGAACCTACAATCGTTCGCAACGGCAATACAGTCAAACAACAGCCGTCGATGGAGGAGAACAAAAACATGCGCACCCGTACGTTGTGGAATCTTGTTCCGCTGGCACCCCTGGTCTTTGCCCTGTCCGGCGGATGCATCGCCGCGCACGCCGCCGACAATTATCCCAACCGCCCGGTGCGCATCATCGTGCCCTATCCGCCGGGCGGCACCACCGACCCCACCGCGCGCGCCTTTTCCGGCTGGTTCGCCGACAAATTCGGCACCACGATGGTCATCGACAACCGGCCCGGCGCCGGTTCGACGCTGGGCCACGGCCTCGCCGCCAAGGCCACGCCCGACGGCTATACGCTGGTGCTCGGCACCTCCGGCGGCCTGGTGGTCAGCGCGGCTTTCGGCACGAAACTGTCCTATGACCCGGTGAAGGATTTCACGCCGATCGGCATCGGCGTCTATGTGCCCTTCCTGATCGTCGTGCATCCGTCAGTGCCGGCAAAAAATGTGCGGGAGCTGGTTGAACTCGCCAAGGCCCAGCCGGGCAAGATCAATTTCGCCTCACCCGGCACCGGCACCCCCAACCACCTCGGCATGGAACTGCTGACCTCGCTGACCGGTGCGAAATTCACGCACGTGCCGTACAAGGGCGGCGGCGCAGCGACGGTGGATTTGCTAGCCGGCCGGGTGCAGGCCATTTTCGGCGGCGCCGCGCCCTGGCAGCCGCACATGGCCACCGGCAAGGTGCGCGCGATTGCCATCGGCCACCCGCAGCGCCTGCCGCAATTGCCGGACATCCCGGCGATCGCGGAAACCTATCCGGGCTTCAACAACACCACCTGGTACGGCTTCCTCGGCCCTGCCGGCACACCGGCGCATGTGGTGAAAAAGGTCAACGCCGAAATGAAAAACGCAGTCGCCGACGCCGCCTTCATCAAGCACCTTGAAGCCATCGGCATGGTGCCGACCTCCACCACGCCGCAGGAAATGGGCAGCATGATCCGCAGCGAGCTTGCGCGCTGGAAAAAAGTCGTGGCCGACGCCGGCATCAAGCCGGACTGAACGCCATTCAGCGGTTGATCAGCCGGTGCAGGTGCCTGCCGAAATCGGTGTTGTCCTGATAGCCGCGGAACAATTGCGCACCTGGCCCCATCGCACCCACGGCCACCGGCTCCGGGGTGTGGCCAGAAGTGCCCCAGTAGAAACCGGTCTGCCGTGCGATCATCCGTCCCAGCAGGTTCTGCGGCAGGTATGAAAAATTGCGCTCGATGGTTTGTCCTTCAAGCAGCAGCCTGCGCAGATCGGGATCCATGCGGAAACCGGGAAAATTTTTCGCCAGCAACGCGTCCAGCATCTCGCCTGAAGGTTTTTTGCCGAGTTTTTCCTTCACCATGCTCAGCGACATGGTGATGCGCTCCAGCATGCGAAACTGTTCGTCCCCGGCATAAAACCGGTTCCTGCCGGACAGCTCACTGAGATCCCTCAATGCATAGGTCGGAGAAAACCCGCCGGTCTCATGGTCGCCGGTGATGATCACCAGCGTGTCCGGATTGCTGCGCTGGAATTCAAGCGCCACCTTCACCGCGTCGTCAAAGGCCCACAATGCACGCATCAGCGAAGCCGCGTCGTTGGCATGCGAAGCCGTATCGGTATTTTCATTTTCAATCAGCAGCACAAAACCGTTGGGACTGTCCTGCGACAGCGCCTTCAGTGCCGCCGTCGCCATCTCCGCTGTTGCAGGCTCCCGCAGCGGATCACGGTCAACTTCAAAATCCATGTCCTCGTCGGCAAACAATCCGAGCACCCTGCCACCGCTGGCCGCTTTCAATTCGGCAGTATTACGGGCAATGTAGTGACCCCGGGCGCGGAAGGCGGCAATGATGTCCTTGCCGTCCTTGCGTTTCCCCCCGCCAACGCCGGCCGGCAAAAAATATTCGGCCGCTCCGCCCAACAACACATCGGGATCCAGTTCGTTCAACAGATTCACCAGCACCTGTGAATCGCGGCGCGATTTGGCGTTGACCGCAAAAGCCGCCGGCGTCGCATCATAAACGGTGGCGGTGGTCACCAAACCGATGCGCTTGCCGGCCGCCTTCGCCGCCTGCATCACGGTTTTCTGCGGCTTGCCGTCGGGCGTGATCGACACCGCGCCGTTGACGACCTTGTGGCCCGTGGACATCGCCGAGGCTGCCGCCGCCGAATCAGTGACATAAACATCGTGCGGCTGCGTCGACAGCAGTCCGAGTGTGCCATCGCGGAAAACAATGTCCGTGGTGGCGAACGGCTGCCGGCGCAGGACTGCACTTGATCGCTTGCCGAAATCCCACTGCACCGGCGCGACGCCATCGGCGAACAGAATGATGATGTTTTTCGGCGTGGCGGCCGCCGGACCCGGTGCCTGCGGATTGCCGGCACAGCCCGCCAGCACAAGCACGGCGGCAAAAAGCGCAGCCCCGCCGCGCAAGCACCGGCTGATCAAGTCATTCATGGTCTCCCCCTTGTCTGACCTCGTGTCCATCATATTCCAAACCGGAATGCCGCAAACGGACCCCGTTTATGCAACCGCCGCGGCAACAATCATCCCTTGCCCACGCGCCATACCCGCCATTCGACGGTGGCGGCGGCACTGACGCCGTAAACCAGCATCGCCAGCCCGATCACCACAAACAACGCATTGAGCGTGCCTCCATGCCAGTGCAGCACGGCATAACCGCCGCCGACGGCAAGCACAAAGCGCAGGCTGCCCGCCAGCACCGGCCACATCACCCGTCCCGCGCCCTGTGAAGCAAAGTACAGCGCAACACCGATGCCGAGGAAGGCATAACAAGGTCCGGCAATGCGCAAATAGGCATAGCCTGCATCCAGCACCGCGGCTTCGCTGCTGAACATGCCCGCCCACAGCCCCGGCCACAGCGCGACCAGCAAGCCGACGCCGCCGGTCACGCCGGCCGCCATGCCGGTGCCGGTCCAGGTGATGCGCCGGGCACGGCGGATATCACCCGCCCCGAAACAGGTGCCGACCATCACCACCATGGCCGAACCGATCGCGAACACCACCGGGATCTGCATCAGCTCCAAGCGAACGCCCAGCCCGTAACCGGCCAATGCCGCCGTGCCGAAAGCGCCGACCAGCCCGGTGACCAGCACCGCGGTCGCGACCGTCTGCACGGCATTGAAGGAAGACGGCACGCCCACCGCCAGGATGTCGCCGAACAGCTGCGTGCTGAAGGATTTGCCGTCAACGCGCAAAGCCAGGCCGGTTTTCCCGGTCAGGATGTACCAGGTGAACGCCAGCGCAGCCGCGCCGAACGAACAGAGGGTCGCAATGCCGGCGCCCGCAATACCCAGCGCAGCGAATGGCCCCCAACCCAGCACCAGTGCACCACACAGCGGAATCTGCAGCAGCGCGGCGACGCCCAGTACCAGCGCCGGCACCACCATGTTGCCGGTGCCGCGGATGACATTGGCGAGGATGTTGCACAGCCAGATCACCACGGCGCCGCCAAAAATGATGGCGGAATACACGGTGGCATGGCCCAGCACGGGACCGCTGCCGCCAAGCAGGGCGTACAGGGCCGAACCGGCGGACAGCATCAGCAGCGTGAACAGCAGACCGAAAGCGATGGCAATGACGACTGCGTGCAGCGCCAGCCGCCCCGCCCTGTCCGTATCTCCCGCGCCCAGCGCGCGGGCAATCGATGATGAAACGCCGCCGCCCATCGCGCCGGCGGACATCATCTGCATCAGCATCAGGATCGGAAAAACCAGCGCCAGACCCGCCAGCCCGTCAGTGCCGATCCTGCCGACAAACCAGGTGTCGGCAAAACTGACCAGGGCCTGGATCAGGGCCAGCGCCACATTGGGCAAAGCCAGCCGGAGCAATGTCGGCGCAATGGGCGCCGTGAGCAGGCTGGCCCGGCGCTGTTCGGCTGCGGTGACGGTCATGGCTGGGGCCTGGTTTTTCCCGATTGTACTGCGCGCTCCGCATCCATTCAGGGCCGAATAGGCCCGTCAGCGCGGTAAACCGCGCCCCAAAAGCGGCTGCCGGCATTCTATGGCTTTTTATGTGTATATGCACGTATAATCGCCGCCATGCCGCGCAAACCCGCCTCCGCACAACCGGCCCTGCCGCCAGTCACGGTTTCCCGCTCGCCCTGCACCGGCGCCACCGTACGCCGGCTGTCGCGCCGCATCACGGCTTTTTACGAGCAGCATATGCGCGCCACCGGCCTGAAACTCTCGCAGTATTCGGTGCTGGCCCACCTCTCGGACAGGCCGCAATCCCTGCTCCAGCTCGCCGCCCGGCTCGAACTCGACCGCACGACGCTCACGCGCAACCTGAAGGCACTCGCCGCGAATGGCTGGGTGAGTGAAGTCGCCGGCGACGACGGCCGGCAGCGCCTGCTGGTGCTGACCGCCTCAGGTGAACGTTTTCGCAAGGAAGCGCGCCGGGCCTGGCAGGCCGCGCAGACCGAACTGGACCGGCAGCTTGGCCGCGCTTTCATCAGCAATCTGCATGCCCAGCTCGACAACGCGCTGCTGCAGCTCAAACCGGCATTGCCGGAGGACAACTGATCATGGACAACACAAGCCGTTCACAGGGATTCTGGGGCATCACGCTGGTGGCGGCCGCCATATTGATGGTGACCATGGGCGCACGCCAGTCGATGGGCCTGTTTGTGTCACCGATCAATAACGCCTCCGGCCTCGGCATCGTCAGCATCAGCCTGGCCATGGCCATTGCGCAGTTCACCTGGGGCGCCGTGCAGCCGGTCGCAGGCGCCGTCGCCGACCGTTACGGACCCGGTTACGTGCTGGCCGGCGGCGTCGTGATACTGGCCGTCGGCAATGCTCTGACGCCTTTTCTGGTCAGCGACTGGGGACTGATTTTCACCATCGGCCTGCTGTCTGCGGCCGGCGCAGGCGCCGGCAGTTTCTCAGTGCTGATCGGCGCCGCCGCACAGCGTTTGCCCGCCGAACGCCGCGGCATGGCGGCCGGCATCATCAACGCGGGCGGTTCCTTTGGTCAGTTCGTCTTCGCGCCGCTGGTGCAGCGGCTCATTTCCGCATTCGGCTGGATGGGTGCGATGTGGTCACTGGCGGTGATCACGCTCACCGCGCTGCCGCTGGTGCGGATACTGCAGCGCGGACACACCGCGGCTGCAGCGGCAACACCGGCGCAGGCCGCGGGCCCGGGCATCAAAGCCGCGGTGATGCAGGCGCTGCGCGATCCGAGCTACCTGCTGCTGCATGCCGGTTTTTTCACCTGCGGTTTCCACATCGCGTTTCTGGTGACCCATCTTCCCGGCGAAGTGCAGCTTTGCGGCCTGCCGGCCGAAGTCGCCAGCTGGTCACTGGCCATCATCGGCCTCGCCAACATCGCCGGCAGCCTGCTCGCCGGCTGGGGCGTGCAGCATTACCGCAGCAAGTACATCCTGTCGTGGATGTACGGTTCGCGCGCGATGCTCATCATGATTTACCTGCTGGCGCCGAAAACCGCTTTGACTTTTTACCTGTTCGCCGCAGGCCTGGGCATCACCTGGCTGGCCACGGTGCCGCCCACCGCCGGCCTCGTCGGCAAACTCTTCGGCACGCGCTATCTCGCCACGCTGTTTGGCCTGACGTTGCTGTCCCACCAGACCGGCGGATTTTTCGGCGCATGGCTGGGTGGCATTGCCGTCACGCAGTCCGGCAGCTACGCATGGATGTGGTATGCCGACATCGCGCTCGCCGCGCTGGC
>CAZSIR010000140.1:0-7595 GCA_964606765.1 uncultured Bordetella sp.
CGCCGCCTTGACCAGATTCTCCAGCCAGTGGTCGAACTGGCGCAGAATGATCGGGTCGCGCACCGAACCGAGCACGATGCTCTGGTAACCGGCCAGTTCCGCGCCTTCCAGCTTGATGGTGTAGCGCGCGGCCTTTTTGAAGGTGCTGCCGGAGACTTTCACCGCGCGGTCGGACACCGCTTCGTAGCGGGCATTGACCGTGTTCAGAACGCCCGAAGGCTCGACCAGTTCGTACGGCGTGGAGTTTTCGTAGAGGTTGTGCGAAGCGACACTGGCCGGGTCGCAGCGGTAATCCGGATTCGGCGGCTCAATGATGAAGTGGTCATCGGTGACGACGGCGAAATTGCAGTCCGGATATTTGCGCAGCACCACGCTGGCGGCACCGCATTCCATGATCTTGGCCATGTGCCAGACCGTGGCGGGATTGAAGCCCTTCATCACCGGCATCGCTGCGAAAATGGACGTATCGCTGGAGCGGCCGGCGATGACCACGTCGGCGCCGTTCTGCAGAGCTTCAATATAGGGCTCGGCGCCGCACATGCCGACGATGTGCGAGCTGCGGTCAATTACGGCGTCGTCGAACACCGGCGCGTTGGCCAGCGGCTTGATGCGGCCTTCCTTCAGGCGTTTTTTCAGGTAGGCGCGGTCCTGTTCGGACTTGATGGTTGCCAGTTTGAAATCGAGCTTTTCCTCGCGCGCGATTTCGCGGGCGATGCCGGCCAGCCGGTCGACCTGGGCATCAGTGCCGGCGGTCATTGCCGAGCCGACCAGCACCGGAATTTTTGCCGACCGCGCGGCGAGCAGCATCAGCCGCAGGTCGCGTTTGCAGGCGGCGTCGGAAAACTGCGGCTCGCCTGAACCGAGGTGGTGGGGGCCGGGATCGGTGGAGCCGCAGTCGGCGCCGATGAAGTCGGGCTTCAGCGTCATCGCCCGTTTCATGGTTTCCTCGCGGAAGCCGGAACCGAGGATGCCAGTCGCGGACAGGATGCGGATTTCTTTCATGATGTGGCGGATTCCCGGAGGGCCGGTCGTGGTGCCGGCGTCTTGTTGTCAGTGCTTTAAATGCGAAGGCGGCACCCGATGAGTGCCGCCTTCACAGGTTCATGCCTGAAGTTTATCAGGCGGCGACCGAGCCCCGCACCGTAGTCCGATACATGAGACGGCGCTGCGGCAGGTCGTAATCGAAGTTGGCCTTGTGCAATGCTGCGCAGTTGTCCCACAGCAGCAGGTCCCCGGCCTGCCAGCGGTGCCGGTACTGGAATTCCGGTTTGATCGTGTGCTGGCAGATTTCATCGCGCAGCGCGTCGCCCTCCGCCTTCGGCAGGCCGACGATGGCCGAGGTGTGGGCTTCGTTGATGAACAGCCCCTTGCGTTTGGTCACGGGGTGGGTGCGCACGATCGGCGCCTCGACATCCGGAACGCTGTTCAGCTGTTCTTCGGTGAGCACGTGTTCCTGCACGACACGGCCGCCGCGCGCCTGTTCTTCCTTCTGCGCCTCGATGTTCTTGCTGCGGTAGTAGCGGTAGCTGTGTACATTTTTCATGCCCTGCAGGCGCTGCTTCATGGATTCGGGCAGTGCATCATAGGCGGCCGTGGTGCTGGTGAAGCAGGTGTCGCCCAGCACCTGGCCGTCCTTGACCGGCACTTCGACGGCGTACAGCGCCGACAGCAGGCTGGGTTCCTTTTTGTAGGACAGGTCGCTGTGCCAGAAACGGCCGGCGTCCTGCGCGCCGATGGCCTTGCCCTGGTCATTGAGCAGGTTGGAGACCACGAGGATTTCGGGATGGCCCGGCAGGCGGCTTTCCTTGCGCACATGCTGTTCGAGGATGCCGAAACGGCGGGTGAATTCGACCTGTTGCGCGGGGGTGATTTTCTGGTTGCGGAAAAAAACCACTTCGTTGTCGAAAAATGCCTTCGCAATCTGCTCGAAGGTGTCGTCGGACAGGGGTTGCGTGAGGTCGACGCCCGAGATTTCTGCGCCGATGTGCTTGCCGATGCGGGTTACGGTGATCATTGCGGCCTCCGGTGAAGGGTGTGCGGGCCGGACATCCGGCCAGTTCCTTGTTTGATGGCCGCCATGCTAGCAAGGCTTTGCCATGCGATAAAAGAATTAATATGCATATCGCCATGTTATTTATGTATAGTAAGCCGGATCAAACGAATTGGCGGGGCGGGCATGACCCTCAAGCAACTGCGTTTCCTGCGCGAAATTTCGCGCCAGTCATTCAGCATTTCCGCCGCGGCCCTCGCCCTGCACACCTCGCAGCCGGGCGTGAGCCGGCAGATCCAGCTGCTGGAGCAGGAGCTCGGAACCGACCTGCTGGTGCGGCGGACCAACCGCATCCTCGGCATCACCGAAGCCGGACGCGCGATTCTTGCGGCAGCAGAGCGCCTGCTCGACGAAACCGAGAACATCGCGCTGATCGCCGCGGACACGCGCAACGAGGCGGCGGGAAGGCTGGTGCTGGCCACGAGCCACCTGCATGCGCGCTACAGCCTGCCTGCGCCCGTCAGGGCATTTTCAAAACGTTATCCCGATGTGGAACTGCACCTGCTGCAGGCCGAGCCCGATGACATCCAGAAGCTGGTGGAATCCCGCGACGCCGACATCGGCGTCAGCACCGAACTGCTGGGCGGGCAATCCGGACTGGTGCAGCTGCCGGTGGGGCCGATCCTGCGCAGCCTGATCATGCCCAAAGGGCATCCGCTGGGCCGGAAGAAACGCATCACGCTGGAAGATTTTTCCGGTTATCCCGTGGTCAGCTATCACCCGCGCACGCGCGGCGGCCAGATCATCGCCCGGGCTTTCCGCGATGCCGGCGTGACGGTGCGGCATGTGGTCAGCGCCAGTGATTCCGACGTGATCAAGGCCTATGTTGCGGAAGGACTCGGCATCGCCGTCGTGCCCACGATCGCGCTGGAGCGGCGCGCCGATTCACGGCTGCAGGCGGTGGACGTGACCCGCCTGTTTGCCGAAAGCGTGATGACCATCAGCCTGCGCCCGGGCACGCACCTGCGGCGTTATCTCACCGACATGATCCAGCTGGTGGCGCCGCAACTGGGCCGTGAGGCAGTGTCGCGGACGATGCAAGCCTCACAGGACGCGGCCAAACCGTTAAAATAGCGTTTTACCGCAACACCTTCCTCAGGAGTTTTTCCCATGAAGCTGTATGGTTCGCTGACTTCACCCTATGTGCGCAAGGCGCGCGTGCTGATCCACGAAAAAAACATGCCGGTCGAATTCGTCATCGAGGATCCCTGGGTCGAGGACAGCCCGATCATCATCAAGAATCCGCTGTCCAAGGTGCCGGCGCTGGAAATCGGCACCGACAGCTATATGTTCGAGTCCGTGCTGGTGGTGCATTACCTCGACCATGCCGACGGCAAATCCTTCACGCCGCGTGATCCCGCCGGCTACTGGCAGTCGCAGTGGTGGCAGGCCCTGGGGCAGGGCATCATCGATGCCGGCATCGCACGGGTGTTTGAAACCCGCCGTCCGGAAGAAAAGCAGATGCCGGAAAAAATGGTCCGCGAAGAGCAGCGCATTGCCCGCGCCATCGACCTCGCGGAAAAAACGATGAAAGAGAATGCGGAGTTCCTGCTCGGCAACCGCTTCGGTCTTGCCGACATCGTGATGGGCGTGGCGATGCAGTACACCGACTTCCGTTATGCCCACGACTGGCGCAGCCGTGCGCCGAAACTGGCGAAATGGGCGGCTGGCGTACATGCCCGGCCGTCCTTCGTCGAAACCCTGCCGCCGGGATTCGTCCAGCCCGCCTGAGCCGGCACGCTGAAAGTAAAAAGGGCGCTGCGGCGCCCTTTTTTGTTGTGCCTGTACGTCTCAGTTCCGCATCGACAGCGGCTGGGTGAACCAGCCAATGATGCCGAGGGCGAGCAGCCCCCAGGCGACCCACAGCAGCGCCCGCCAGGGGCCGCCGCCGCGTCGGATGATCTCGACGTCCTGCACAAAGACCGTTTCACAGGCACCGTTGCCGGTGTCGGTGCGCACGATGCTGGTGCCGCGGTGGAAGGGCTGGCCATTGTGCCGGTGTGAATATTCCGCGAGCCAGCCGCGAAAACGGATCTGGTCGCCGACCCGCACTGCACGCAGCGTTTTTGCAATGGCCGGGTCGTCGGTGAGCAGGTGGTTGTTGGAAATGGCCGTCGGGTCAAACGCGGCATAGGCTTCCCGCGTTGGCGCCTGCCAGTAGCAGACAAACTGCCCGCTGGAAAAAGACTGGCCGCGGTAAGCGCCGCTGACGGCGTTTTTGCCCCAGATCACGCAGAGGTCGACGACGTTGAGGTGGTCGTTCCACTCGCGATGGATGTAGTCGATCCAGCTGTCGCTGTCGTGCCGGCTGACCACCAGTCCGGTCAGGTCATAGGCATACAGCGGTTTGATGCTGTAGGTCACGCCGTTGACCGTGGTCGTGCGCGGCGGCTCGCGCACCGCTTGTTGCAGCGGCTCCTCGCGCAGTGCGTCAATCAGCCGGCCGGGCTCCGGCAGCTGGTGCCGCTGCCACAGCGAAGCGGCCAGCAGCGCAAAGCCGGCAATGAACAGGAGCCTGACCAGCGCGCGCATGGCGGGGTGTTCAGCGCATCACAAAGGGATTGGGCACTTCGCTGGCGGTGGAAATCCACACGCTCTTGGTCTGCAGGTATTCGTAGATCATGTCCTGGCCGCTTTCGCGGCCGAGGCCGGAACGCTTGTAGCCGCCGAAGGGCGACAGATAGGACACTGCGCGGTAGGTGTTGATCCAGACCGTGCCGGCCTGGAGTTTTTCCGCCATTGTGAATGCGCGGCGCATGTTCTGCGTCCACACGCCGGCTGCGAGGCCGAACACCACGTCATTGCCGATGGCGATGGCCTCCTCTTCGTCTTTGAACGGAATCACCGACAGCACCGGACCGAAGACTTCCTCCTGCGCAATGCGCATCGCGTTGTTGACGCCGCTGAAGATGGTGGGCTCGACAAACCAGCCGTCGCCGCATTCGGGGCGGCTGGCGCGGCTGCCGCCGAGCACGGTTGTGGCGCCTTCTTTTTTGGCGATGTCGATGTAGCTGAGGATTTTTTCGAACTGCGGCCGGTTGGTGACGGGGCCGACCTGGGTGGTCAACTCCATGGGGTTTCCCATTTTGGCCGTCTTCGCCAGTGCCACCAGCTTGTCGACGAACTGGTCGTGGATCGATTGCTGCACCAGCAGGCGCGAGCCGGCGATGCAGGTCTGGCCGGTGGCGGCAAAGATGCCGGAGATCACACCCTTCACCGCATTGTCGATCTGCGCATCGTCAAACACGATGTTGGGGGATTTGCCGCCGAGCTCCATCGTGACGCGCTTCAATCCCTTCGCTGCCGCCTCGTAAATGCGCTGGCCGGTGGCGTCGGAGCCGGTGAAGGCAACCTTGGCGACTCTGGGGTGCTCGACCAGCGGCGTGCCGACTTCGGCACCGAAACCGGTGACGACATTGACCACGCCCGGCGGAAAACCGGCGGCTTCAACGAGTTTCATGAATTCCAGCGCCGAGGCCGAGGTGTATTCCGAAGGCTTGACCACGACCGTGTTGCCGGCGGCGAGGGCAGGCGCCAGTTTCCACGCCAGCAGCAGCAAGGGTGAATTCCACGGAATGATCATTGCCACCACGCCGACCGGTTCGTAGCGGGTGTAATTGAAGGTGTCCGGTTTGTCGATCGGAATCACCGCACCTTCGATCTTGTCGGCGAGGCCGCCGAAATAGTAATACCACTGCGCCATGTACGCGGTCTGCGCGCTCATCTCGGCATAGAGCTTGCCGTTGTCGCGGACTTCGGTTTCAGCCAGCGCCTTGGAGTGCTCGCCGATCAGGTCGCCGAGTTTGCGCAGCAATGCGCCACGCTGGCTTGCATTGAGTTTCGGCCAGGGACCGCCGCTCAGCGCGCGATGTGCGGCCTCGACGGCGCGTGTTGCGTCCTCAGTGCCGCCACGCGGGATCGATGCCCAGGGTTTGCCGGTATACGGATTGTCGCTGGGAAAATATTCACCGCTGGCGGCTTCGACCCACTCGCCGCCGATGAACATGCGATAAGTCTGCAGCGCATCTTTATTCATAAATATATGATTTTATTGGGTTTTATGACATTTCGCCGAGCAATGCGCTGCGGAAGCGCTGCCGGATGGCCGTGCCGTCGCGTAAAGGCAGGGTCATCGGCGCCGGCAGGGCGGAGACTTTAATGTCACCGAAGACCGGGCCGGACTGGCGATGGAATTTGCCGGTCCACAATTTCAGCGCGGCCTGTGTCTTGATGGTCGTGGCGGAACGGAAGCCGGCCGCTTTCGCCATGCCGGTGATGTCAACGCCGCGTCCGGTATGCGCAGGCTGCATGCCGGTTTCACCGTAGTGGCCATTGTCGATCACGGCAATGGCGAGGTTCTTCGGTGCCGCAACGGCGATGGTCGCGAGGGACCCGAGCCCCATCAGCATTTCGCCGTCTCCGGTGATCACCAGCACGCGGCGTTTGGGCTGCGCCAGGGCGAGCCCGAGGCCGACCATTGCGGCGCCACCCATGGCGCCCCACAGGTAAAAATTCAGATCATGGTCGCCGGCGGCATAAGTGTCGTAGGTGGGTGAGCCCAGTCCGGTCACCACCAGCGCATTGCCGCGCTCGGCGAGCAGGGCTGCAACCACTTTGCGGCGGTCCAGCCCGGAGATTTTTTTCGTGGTCATGATTATTTTTTCCAGTTCTTGAAGCCTATGACGCGTTGCTGGATCAGCACGGCGACCGGGCGGGAGGTATTGAAGGCAAGCAGCGCGGAGGCGTGTACGGTCTCCTTGATTTCTTCGGCGCGCTCCACCGAATGCACGATGACGCCGGCGTTTTCCAGCGCCTTTGCCGTGCTGCCGCCCATCGGCACCTGCCAGGGATTGAATTCACCCCAGACGCCGCGCATGGTCACCAGCATCAGCAGCGGCAGACGGCATTCCTGGAACATCGACAGCATGTTGATGCAGTTGCCGACGCCGCTGGACTGCATCAGCAGCACGCCCTTCGCGCCGCCGAGCCAGGTGCCGGCGAGCATGGCGACGCCTTCCTCCTCGGTGGTCAGGGAGATTGTGTGCATGCCCTTTTCAGCCTGGCAGCGGCTGATCAGCTTGCTGTGGCCGGCGTCGGGCACATAGGCCACCTGCGATACGCCGGCATCCTTCAGGACATCAAAAATCTGGTCCGGCCATACGGTGGCGCGGGTTTGCTGATCGGTCTGCACGATACCTCCTGTCTGCGGAACTGCAGAGTGTAGAACGATTACCCGCTGACTCCAATCGCCGGGCGAGCCGTGGAGGTCATCGTATAATCCGGACTCTTTCGATGATCCGAAATGCGACCGCCATGCTCTCCATCCCCCAATCCGCCGACCACGATGATTTGCGCGACGGCGTGCGTGCCGTGTGCAACCAGTTCGACAATGCCTACTGGCAGCAGATCGACGAAGCCCGCAGCTATCCGGAGGCTTTTGTCCAGGCGCTGACCGAAGCCGGCTGGCTGTCAGCGCTGATTCCCGAGGAGTTCGGCGGCTCGGGCCTGAGCCTGACTGAAGCCTCGATCATCATGGAAGAGATCA
>CAZSIR010000141.1:0-7564 GCA_964606765.1 uncultured Bordetella sp.
TTGGTTCTGTAGTGAGTAGCCTGTAAGGAGCGAAGCGTATTACAGGATTGATATTAAATGTCCCGTAATCCGCTGCGCTCCTTACGGGCTACGCTTGCTGACACTTGCTTCGTGATCGCTGTCGATCGTGCGGTTATGCAACAATCTTGTCGTATTCGGAATGTGTCCCGATCCAGAACCAGCAGACTCCGCCTTCAACTTCAGTTCCAAGGGCACGGTAATGAGCGCCCACACGCACTGACCAAACAGCGCCGATTTTCTTGAAATGCAAAGAAGGATGCCGGGAATCTGATTTCAGAAGTTCGTAGTTCTTATTGGCCAGCGCACGAACATCGGCCGGTAGCGCCGCGTATTGCGCCCAGAACTTCGGCGATGCGAAATGCTTCAAATCCCCCGGGCCTTGCCAGCCTGATAATCGGTGAGCGCTTCGGATGCAAGCCCGTGCAGCTTTCCGGATTTTGAATCCGATTCGATCTGCTTGTCCCAAAGCATGTGATCAAAATCGATGAACCACGCACGAAATTTTGCCAGCTCGCCGGACGGAAGATTCTGGATTCTGTGTTCAAGCTCTTCAAGGTTGCTCATGATTTATCACCATTGGTATGGGTCAACAATTGCGATTTTACGCCCGCACGAATTTGTTGCATAACGCCGGCGTTCAGGCCGCGCTTCGCGCGCGCAACGCGCGAAGCGTCGTGCCTGGAACGCCTTGTTATGTTTCCACACGGACGAACCTCAGTAGCGAGTACATGCCGTAAACGAACCACCCAAGCCCAAGGGCCAGAACAAGTAGGCGCGGGACAGGCGGGAGCCACAGCCCACCCACCGATGAGAGGAGCAGCGGCGCCACAACAATGATCCAGCGAATTGTGCTGTACCTGAATCGCGCATTGCAGTTTGGACAGACGATGGGCGACCACCAGCTGTGCCGCCAAACGATTCCGTGCGCCCACTCAGCTGAACACGCGGAACACTTATGCATTGGAAACATAAACTAGTTTTATACAGCGAAAACGTCGGATAACATTTCGGTGCGACGGATAACATCCCAGAGATAATTCAAAATTTATTTAATGAAAACAATAATATACATTCATTTTCGCTGTTGGCGACACTGATAAAATCGGGATGAAAAGCGACACCCTGTAATTTACCCAAGAGAGAATAGCGGAAATCATTTCCGTTGTCGCAGCCATTGCTAACACGACCGCCAGTCCATGCCCAAACTGAACCCCGAAAGCCCGCTGCGCGCCCTGATGGAAACTTTCCCGCGCACGGGCAGGCTGGAGTGGATCGGCCTGCGTCCCGCGCGGCGCCAGCCGCTGCAATCCTTCAACCATGTCGAAGTGCTCGCCGATCACGGCCTCGTCGGTGACCACAAGGCCAGCCGCGCCGGCGGCAAGCGCCAGGTCTCGCTGATCCAGCGCGAACATCTCGACACTGTCGCGAGGCTGCTCGGGCTTGACGCCGTCGATCCGGTACTGGTTCGCCGCAACCTCGTGGTGTCGGGCATCAACCTGCTGGCGCTGCACAACGAGCGTTTCCGCATTGGTGACGTGCTGTTTGAAGGCACAGGCCTGTGCGAGCCCTGCTCGCGCATGGAGGAGGTGCTCGGCGCCGGCGGCTACAATGCGATGCGCGGGCACGGCGGCATCATCGCGCGGGTGATTGCCGGCGGCGTGATTGCATTGGGTGATGCCGTGGCCTTCGACCAGGCACGGACTTGAGTGCATCCATTTAAGTCAGCCTTAAGCCGGACGTGACATCGTCGTCGCGATCAGGACGAACAGCGGGGCAGGAACATGCGGGTGTTGCTGGTGGAAGATGATCCGATGATCGGCGAAAGCGTCCGCAAGGGATTGCAGCAGGACGGTTTCGCCGTGGACTGGGTGCGCGACGGCGCGAGCGCCGAGGCCGCCTGGCGCGACTATCCCTTTGACCTGATGCTGCTGGACCTCGGTCTGCCGCGCAAGGACGGGCTGGAAGTGCTGCGCGCGTTGCGCCGTGCCGGAGAGGATTTGCCGGTGCTGATCGTCACCGCGCGCGATGCGGTGCGCGACCGCGTGGCGGGGCTCGATGCCGGCGCTGATGATTATCTCGTCAAACCGTTCGATCTCGATGAGCTGGCCGCGCGCATGCGCGCGCTGCTGCGCCGCCGCGGCGGCCGTGCCGATCCGCTGCTGCGCCACGGTGACCTGGTGCTGAATCCGGCGACCAGGGAAGTCAGCCTGGCCGGCGAACCGGTGACGCTGTCGCCGCGCGAGTTTGCGTTGCTCGAAGCCTTGCTCGACCGGCCCGGCACGGTGCTGTCGCGCACCCAGCTCGAAGAGCGCATCTATGGCTGGGATCAGGAAGTCGAAAGCAACGCGGTGGAGGTGCACATCCATGCGCTGCGCCGCAAGCTCGGCGCGGAATTCATCCGCAATGTGCGCGGCGTCGGTTACAAGGTGGCGGCGCCATGATGAACTCGATCCGCCGCAAGCTGCTGCTGTGGCTGCTCGCCGCGGTGCTGATTGCAGGCATGGCCGCAGCCTGGGGCGTCTATCGCCAGGCGCGCGCCGAGCTCGACGAGGTGTTTGACTATCACCTGCGGCAGATGGCCTTGTCGCTGCGCGACGGCAGTTTTGGCGTGCCTGTCGCGGGCCCGGAGGAATTCGCGACGGAATTCGATTTTGCAATCCAGATCTGGAACCGCGACGGCGTGCGGATGTATTTCTCGCGGCCCGATGCCGTGCTGCCCAATCGCGCGCGTCTGGGCTACGACAACGTCGAAACCCGCAGCGGCGCATGGCGGGTGTTTTCAATACAGGAACGCGGCGCGACGATCCAGGTGGCGCAGCCCATGCACATCCGCAACCGGCTGGCCGCCTCGTCGGCCTTGCGTACGCTGCTGCCGTTTCTGTTGCTGCTGCCTTTGCTCGGCCTGCTGGTGTGGATTGCGGTGGGGCGTGAACTGCGTCCGCTCGAATCCGTTGCGCGCGCCGTGCGCCAGCGTAGCGCGACCGCGCTTGATCCTTTGCCCGAGGAGCGGCTGCCGGACGAGGTGAGCCCGCTGGTGAGTGCGCTGAACGACCTGCTGGCGCGGCTCAGCCGCGCGCTGACGGTACAGCGCGAGTTCGTTGCCGATGCGGCGCATGAGCTGCGCACGCCGCTGGCGGCGCTGCGCCTGCAGATGCAGCTGGCAGAGCGCGCGCAGTCGGCGGAAGACCGTGCGGCGGCCTTTGCCACGCTGAAGGGCGGACTGGAGCGCGCGACGCGCGTGGTCGAGCAGCTGCTGACGCTGGCGCGGCAGGAACCCGATGCAGCAGCACCGAAACACGAACCGGTGGATCTCGCTGCACTGGCGCGTTCGGTGGTCGGCGACCGTTCCGCCATCGCCGAGGCCAGGGACATCGATCTCGGCGTGGCCGATGCGCGACCGCTGGTCATCAACGGTGATCCCGACGGCCTGCACATCGCGCTCGCCAACCTGGTCGACAACGCGCTGCGTTACACGCCGCGTGGCGGCAGAGTCGATGTCACTGTGCATCGTGAGGGTGATGACGTAGTGCTCGCCGTGATCGACAACGGTCCCGGCATACCCGCGGAGGATCGTTTGCGCGTGTTCGACCGCTTCTACCGCCGCGCGGATGCGGCGGGCGACAGCGCAGGCAGCGGGCTCGGACTTGCGATCGTGCAGGAGATCGCACGGCGCCACGGCGCGACCGTGACGCTGGATGACGCCCCGGCAGGCACCGGGTTGGCCGCCCGTCTGCGTATTCCTGTAAATATTTGATTATATTTATATTTTTGTCTTAAGTCGGCCTTAAGTCTGAGCCTTCAGCATGGGTGGCGTCAGAGGGTGCAAGGGCATCCTCCGTTAAAACCTGTGGAGGCTTAGATGAACAAGTCATTGCTGAACAAATCGCTGATTGCGACGGCGGTATTTCTGGCGCTGGGTTTTGGCGGCTATCGCGCCTACCAGCCGGTGCATGCCGAGGCGCCGGCGATCACTGCATCCGCGGCGCGGCCGCTGGTTGCGCTGCCGGATTTTGCCGGACTGGTGGAGCAATACGGTCCCGCCGTGGTGAACATCAGCGTCACGCAGAACGTGAAGACCGCGTACAACGGCGCGCGCCAGCTCGATCCCAACGATCCGTTTTTTGAATTCTTCCGCCATTTCGGCCTGCCGGCGCCGGAACAGGCGCCGCCGTCGCGCGGCCTCGGGTCCGGTTTCATCATCAGTCCCGACGGGCTGATCCTGACCAATGCGCATGTGGTGGCGAATGCCGCCGAAGTCACGGTGAAACTGACCGACCGCCGCGAATTCAATGCCAAGGTGATCGGCACGGATGCGCAGACCGACGTCGCCGTGCTGAAGATCGACGCCAAGGACCTGCCGGCGGTGCGCCTCGGCGATTCCGACAAGGTGCGCGTCGGCGAATGGGCGGTGGCCATCGGCTCGCCCTTCGGTTTCGAGAACACCGTGACTTCCGGCATCGTCAGCGCCAAATCACGATCGCTGCCGGACGGCACCTATGTGCCCTTCATCCAGACCGATGTCGCGGTGAATCCCGGCAATTCCGGCGGGCCGCTGTTCAACCTGAACGGTGAAGTGATCGGCATCAATTCGCAGATCTACAGCAGCACCGGCGGTTACCAGGGCCTGTCCTTCGCGATTCCCATCGACATGGTGGTCAAGATCAAGGATCAGCTGGTGGCGCATGGCAAGGTCAGCCGCGGCCGACTGGGCGTGACCATCCAGGAAGTCAATCAGCCCCTGGCGCAGTCCTTCGGCCTGAAGCAGGCGGGCGGCGCGCTGGTGAGTTCGGTCGAGCCCGGCAGTCCGGCGGCGAAGGCCGGCCTCAAGGAGGGCGACGTGATCCTCTCCATCGACGGGCAGGCGATTTCACGCTCGATCGATCTTTCGGCGCGCGTCGCCGAGCTGCGGCCCGGCACCAAGGCCACGCTGGGCATCTGGCGCAAGGGCGGGAAGCAGGACCTCAATGTCGCCGTGGGTGAGGCCAAGGCGAAGGCGGCTGTGGCCGATGCCGGCAACGCGAAGGACAACGGCGGCAAGCTGGGACTGGCCGTGCGGCCGCTGAGCCCGGAAGAAAGCCGGCAATCCGACATCAAGGACGGCCTGCTGGTCGAGGATGTCAGCGGCCCTGCGGCGAAAGCCGGCATACAGCCTGGCGACGTCGTGCTCGCGGTGAACGGCACGCCGGTCAAAAGCGTTGCCGAGCTGCGCAGCCTGACGGCGAAGTCCGGCAAGACCGTGGCGCTGCTGGTGAAGCGTGACGAGATGCGGCTGTTTGTGCCGCTGGACCTCGGCTGAGGCTGAGTCGTGACGGAACGAAAAAAATCCCCGCCGGTTGGCGGGGATTTTTTTGCGTGTACCGGTGCTTATTTGACGTCGAGGATTTTCATCGCCTTGGCCAGGGTATCGACGGATTCCTGGTGTTTGCCGGCCTTGTGGAAGGCTTCGCCTTCGGCGCGGAATTTTTTCACGTCGGCCATCTGCTCTGCGCTGAGCTTGGGGTTTTTCGACATGGCTTCGTCAATTTTTTTCATGTCGGCGGGGCAGTGAAAGGCCATGGCCGTGCTGCTGGCGAGGAGCAGGGCGGCGGCAATGATGTTTGCAGTCAGGTTTTTCATCATGGGTCTCCTGTCGGATGAGGGGTGAGGGCGTACGACGTGCATAGTGTGGCACGAAAGCGGATGACCGGTTGCGGGTAGAATTCCGGCCATGCGCGACACCACCGTATCAACAGCCGCAGCCCCGGAATTCTTCCGGCTGTCGGCGGAGGCTGTCCGCGCCGGCCTGCAGCGCCCGCCGCCCCCGGCGGAGGCGCTGGACCTGCACGCGATTTCGCTGAAGGAGGGCACCAAGGTCACCGAGGCCGCGGTGCTGGTGCCGCTGGTGAACCGTGCGGCGGGCATCCAGGTGCTGCTGACCCAGCGCACCGAACACCTGCGCGACCATGGCGGGCAGATCAGTTTTCCCGGCGGCCGGGTCGAGCCCGGCGATGTCGACCGTGAAGCGACAGCCTTGCGCGAGATGCAGGAGGAAATCGGCCTTGCCGCGGATCGCGTGGCACTGCTGGGCCGTCTGCCCGGTTATGAAATTCCCTCCGGTTTCCGCATCACGCCGGTGGTGGGCTGGATCGAGCCGCCGTTCGAACTCGCGCCCGATGCCTTCGAAGTCGCCGATGTGTTCGAGGCGCCGCTGGATTATTTTCTTGATGCCGCAAACTACCAGCGCCGCGAATACCATTTCCGCGGCCGCCACCGGCATTACCTCGCGATTCCGTACGAGGGACGCTACATCTGGGGCGCGACCGCGGGCATGCTGTACAGCCTGTGCCGCATGCTTCATGCAAAATGAACGCAAAGGCATGAGGCTGAAATGAGCGCAGCGCGCATGCCTTCGACGCCGGCGGTGCTGGCCCTGCGCGCGGCGGGCGTGTCATTCACTCCGCATTTTTACAATTACGAAGAACGCGGTGGCACCACGGTGTCGGCGCGCGAGCTCGGCGTCGATGAACATGCGGTGATCAAGACGCTGGTGATGCAGGACGAGGCGGCCAAACCCTGCATCGTGCTGATGCATGGCGACTGCGAAGTGTCGACCAAGGCGCTGGCGCGCAGCGTCGGCGTCAAGCGCATCGAGCCCTGCAAGCCGGAAGTCGCCGAACGCCACAGCGGGTACCGCGTCGGCGGTACTTCGCCCTTCGGCACGCGCCGGAAAATGCCGGTGTACCTCGAAAAAACCGCGCTCGAACTGCCGGGGATTTACATCAACGGCGGCAGCCGCGGTTTTCTCGTCGGCATCGCGCCGCAGGTCGTGGTCGACCTGCTGCAGCCCGAACTGGTGTCGGTGGCCATCAAGCCCTAGTCATGGCCAACGATTCCGCAGCCGCAAAACCGACCGTCGGCCTGATCATGACCGGCGGCGGCGCGCGCGCGGCCTACCAGGTCGGCGTGCTGCGCGCGCTGCACGAAATCCTGCCCAAGGATGTGCGCAATCCTTTTCCGATCATCTGCGGCACGTCGGCGGGCGCGATCAATGCCGCGGTGATGGCCACCGATGCGGGCAATTTCCATCGCGGCGCGCGGCGGCTGATGACGGTATGGAAAAATTTCCACGTTGACCAGGTCTATCGCGCCGATGCCTGGGGCGCGCTCGGCAACAGCGCGCGCTGGCTGACCACGGCCCTGTCGGGGGGCAAGCTCGACGGCCCGGTGTCGCTGCTCGACAATTCGCCGCTGGCCGACCTGCTCGGACGCCACGTCGATTTTCCGGCGATCGGGCGCAATGTCGCGGCCGGAAACCTGCAGGCCTTCGCCGTCACCTGCTCCGGTTACACCTCGGGCCAGTCGGTGACGTTCTACGAGGGCAGCGCCAGCCTCCGGGACTGGGAGCGCGCGCGCCGCGTCGGTGTGGCGATGCCCATCGGCCTGCCGCACCTGATGGCTTCCAGCGCATTGCCGTTCATTTTTCCGCCGGTGAAGATCAACCGCGAATATTTCGGCGACGGCTCGATGCGCCAGATCGCGCCGGTCAGCCCGGCGCTGCACCTGG
>CAZSIR010000142.1:0-7490 GCA_964606765.1 uncultured Bordetella sp.
GCCACTTTCGAGCGTTCACAGATATGCCCCAGGTCCGCCACGAGGCCATCCGACACATCAATCGCGCTGCGCGCAACGCCGCGCAGGGCCAGCCCCAGCGCCACACGCGGCAGCGGCCGGTCAAGGCGCTGCTGCGCCTGTTTCAGTTCGGCGGGTTTGAGCTTGATGCGTTTGTTTTTAGCGGCCACCGCGAGGGCAGCGTCACCCAGCGTGCCCGACACCCAGATGTCGTCGCCGGCTTTGGCACCGTCACGGCGCAAGGCCTGACGCGCCGGCACTTCGCCGATGATCTGCACGCAGATGTTCAGTGGCCCGCGCGTGGTGTCGCCACCGATCAGGGCTACGCCATGTTTGCGCGCCAGCGCCATAAAACCTCTGGAAAACGCCGCCACCCAGCGCGCATCGGCTTTGGGTAATGCAATGCCCATGGTCGCCCAGCGTGGCGTGGCGCCCATCGCCGCCATGTCCGAAAGATTGACGGCCAGGGCCTTGTGGCCGAGCGACTCCGCATCGGCGTCCCTGAAGAAGTGCCGCCCGGCGACCAGCATGTCGGCTGCCACCGCTAGCAGGCGGCCCTTGCCCGCCTGAATCAGTGCAGCGTCATCGCCGACGCCGAGGACGGTGCGCCGCGTTGCGTGGGTGAAGAACTGCCGGATGAGTTCGAATTCGCCGTTCATCGTGAGCCGTATTGTGCACCGAACTGCAGCAGCGCTGCGTCAAATGGTGCATTACGCCCCCTCTGCTGCGCGCAGCATCCCGTCAAACAGCGCTCAGCACCCGTGGCATGGATATTGCGTTTTATCCGCTTGAAACCGCAGCAACTCCAGTCCGACGCCCTCCCATTCAATGTTTCTTTTATTCGAGTGAATCCATCATGCAAATGCACAAAAATTTCCTGTTGCTCGCGGCAATGGCGCTGGCAATACCGGTGACTGTTCATGCGCAGGCTTATCCTGCGAAACCGGTGCGCATCATCGTGCCCTTCCCGCCCGGCGGCAACACCGATATCTATGCGCGCCCGGTATCCGCAAAAATGAGCGAGCTGTACGGCAAACCGATGACCGTCGACAACCGTCCCGGCGCCGGCGGCTCCCTCGGCATGCAGATCGCCGCAGCGCAGCCGCCCGACGGTTATACGCTGGTGTGGGGCAGTACCAGCACGCACGGCGTCGGCCCCAACGTCTACAAGAAGCTGCCCTATGACGCCGTCACCGATTTCGAGCCGGTGATCCTGACCGTGATCGCGCAAAACATCCTGGTGGTGCATCCCTCGGTGCCGGCAAAAAACGTGAAAGAACTGATTGCCATTGCGAAAGCGAAACGCGGCGGCCTGACGTTTGCATCGAGCGGCAACGGCACGATCAGCCATCTCGCCGGCGAAGTGTTCAAGGGCATGACGGGCACTGACATGGTGCACGTGCCCTACAAAGGCAGCTCACAAGCGATGGTTGATTTGTTGTCCGGGCAGATCGATGTGATGTTTGACAGCCTGTCATCGGCCTTGCCCCAGGTCAAAGCCAACCGGCTGCGCGCGCTGGCGGTTACCGGCGCCAAACGTTTTCCCGGACGCGGTGATCTGCCGACGATTTCCGAATCGGGTCTGAAGGGCTTTGAAGTCACCACCTGGCTTGCGATGTGGGCGCCGGCCCGCACCCCCAAAGACATCGTCGGCAAACTCAATGCCGACATCAACAGGATCCTGGTGGAGCCGGAAATTCTGCGCCTGATGACGGACAACGGCGCCGAACCCGGCGGCGGGTCACCCGAGCGGCTCGGCAATCATGTCAAATCCGAAATCGCCAAATGGGGGGCCGTGGTGAAAACAGCCAAGCTCAAGGTGGAGTGACGCCGCACTGAAGCCGCGCGGTTTTTATGCGCCGGAACGGCACGCAGCCGGAATAAATCCGTCAACCATGAACGCCGGCGCCGGGCACGCCACCGTCGCGCAAGCATCCATTGCGCTGAAGCCGTTCATCATCTGGAAGTCGGGTCGCCTCAGCCTTCGGTGCGGGTAAAATCAGGGGCACCCGCGTGATGCGGCTTGCAATTCCCCCGGCACCCCACCTTGTCCATTCACTTCATTTACGTCCTCAGCCTGTTGAACGGCGTCGGCGTATTTGCGGCGCAGATCGTGGTGTCCCTGTATGCGCTGAATCAGGGTGCAAGCCATCTGGCGGTCGGCCTTCTCGCGGCCTCCTTTTCTTTTTTCCCGATGCTGCTCGCCGTCACCGCGGGCCGTCTGGTCGACCGTTTCGGTGCGCGCTGGCCGATGACCGTCGGCGCCATGGTCGGCGGCCTCGGCATGCTGGGCGCGCATTTCTTCCCCGGCCTGCCCGCGCTGTATGCCGCGGCGCTGCTCACCGGCCTCGGCGTGATTTTCATCAACCTCGGCACGCAGAATCTGGTGGGGCTGCTGAGCACGCCGGAAAACCGCGCGCGCAACTTCAGCAACTACACACTGAGCACTTCCGCCGCCAACCTGCTCGGGCCGCTGATCGGCGGCTTCTCGATCGAACACTTCGGCCACGTCTCCACCTGCCTGTACCTCGCGCTGCTCTCGCTGGGTCCGCTCACCATGCTGCTGGCCGGTGGCAGGCACATGCCCGGCGGCACCCGCCGGTCCGGCAAGGGAAGCAGCGGCGGCGTCCGCGCCATGCTCGCCGATGCGCAGGTGCGGCGCATGCTGGTCACCGGCAGCCTGATCAATGCCGGGATCAATCTCTACCAGGTCTACATGCCCGTCTACGCCCACTCCATCGGCCTGCCCGCTTCGACCATCGGCATCATCGTCGCAATGTATGCCTCGGCCGCCTTTGTCGCGCGGTTTGCGCTGCCGGGACTGATCCGCAGATTCGGTGAACAGCGCATGCTGGCGCATGTGTTTTTTGTCGGCGCAAGCGGACTGGCGCTGATCCCGCTGTTCCACAATGCCGTGACGCTGGGCCTGGTTTCATTCCTGTTCGGCCTCGGCATGGGCTGCGGCCAGCCGATCATCATCATGCTGATGTTCAGCAATTCGCGTGACGGCCGCTCCGGCGAAGCGCTGGGTCTCAAATTCACCACCAACCAGCTCACCAAGCTGCTGAGCCCGGTGCTGTTCGGCAGCATCGCCACTGCGCTGGGCCTGCTGCCGATGTTCCTGATCAACGCCGCGCTGATGGTCGGCGGCGGCCTGCTCAACCGACCCAAACCGCCGTAGATCGCCAATGAAAAAAGGGCCGTTGCCGGCCCTTTTTTCATCAGCAAGCACCGCAACGTCACAGTGCTCCGTTTACTGCATGCGGCTTCAGTTCTGCTTGTAAAACACGTACTTCGCCTGATAACCCACCTGCTGCTTGGCGCCCTTGCTGGAGGCATCGCAGGGTGCGGCCGGGGCGACGCCGCCCTTGGTCTCAATGCGCTGGATGTAGCTGACGCCGGTCATCGCGCCCTGGCCCATCGCCGGTTCGGCCTTGACCAGCTGGAAGGGGATGTTGCCGGCGCCGCCCGGTGCCACGGCGACCTGCTTGCCGGTGACCTTCGAACCGTCGTTGGCTTCCCAGGTCGGTCCGCCATAGTATTTGCCGATGGTCTTGTTCTGCATGTCGTTCAGCGCCGCGACCGGCACCACAAAGGCCCAGGCGAAGGCGCCCGGCTTGTCCTTGTTCTCGCGGCATTCATAGGTGATTTCGCCGACGCCCAGGGTTTCCAGCATCACGGCGTTGCCGGCCGGCACGCGCACCGGTTCAGGCAATGCGGCATTGTCGACAGCAGCAACAGCAGCGCCGGCAACAGCCAGCATGACGGCGAAGGCGGCGGGTTTGCAGGTACGTTTCAGCATGATCAGTCCTCTCGTGTAGTGACAGTGGGTGAGCTGCCGGATGGCGGCCTCTCACTGATCACTACCCGCGGACTGCGGCCCCGGATGCAGGCCGGAGAAAATATAGTGTTACCTGGCCTGCGCCAGCACGGTGCGGCCGACAAAAAGGATGGGGCCGGTCGGGCGCCCGATCGGCGAGCCGGTTTCCGGCTCCAGCGTCAGTTCGAACAACTGCTCACGCTCCAGCGTCGGCAGGCTGGCAACGTCGATCTCGGTCACCCGGTCCGGCGGCACCAGGCCCAGCGATGTCGGCCCGCTGGCGCCCTGCGCCTTGGTCCAGAACTGCAGGGCTTTTTGCGGCGCCACCGTGGTTTTACCCAATGGAATCAGGCGCAACTTGCCGCCGACGGAAGCCTCGACGATCCAGCCGGCATCCTGCTTGTCCGGGCTTTGCAGCACGGCGAGATAACGCGTGGCCGGCACCGGCGCATCGACCGGACGCAGCTGCAAGGCGAGCACCACAGCCAGCACCGAAGCAAAGGCCGCGCCGAAACGCCAGAAAGTCAGGCCTTCCCACCACGGCTGCGACGGTGCCGCACTGCGGCCCGCCTTTGCCTGATTGATACTGTGTTCGATGCGTGACCACACCGCCGGCGACGGCTCCACCGGCACCAGCATGCGCGTCATCGCCAGCAGTTTGTCCTGCCAGAAATACACGTCCTGCTGCAGGCCGGCATCGCGCGGCAAAGCCTGTTCGACTTCATCGCGCTCGGCCGGCGTCAAGGTGCCGACCACATATTCAGCCGCAGTGGCAGCACGTTCAACTGGATCGACGGGGATCATGACAGGCACTCCTTCAGCGCGATCAGTCCGCGGCGGATCCAGGATTTGACGGTACCCAGCGGTGCGCCAAGTTGCGCAGCCACCTGCTCATGTGAATAACCATCGACAAAAGCCAGCAGCACCGATTGGCGGCGTTGTTCCTCCAGTCGTTCCAGGCATTGCGCCAATGCGCGTTTTTCCGCGGAGTCATCCACCGACTGCCAGGCGGCATGCGCTTCCATCAGTTCTTCATGGCGTTCATCATCACGTTCGGGTGAATTGCTGATTGAACGCAATGCGTTCAGCGCGCGATGGCGCACCACGGTGTAAATCCAGCCGCGCGCCGAACCCAGATTCGGGTTGTAACTGCCGGCCTTGCGCCAGATCTGCAAAAAGGCGTCGTGCAGGACTTCCTCGGCAAGCTCGCGCCGGCGCACGATGCGCAGCACCGTGGCCATCAGCCAGCGCCGTTCGCGTTCGTAAATTGCGCGCAAGGCGTACTGGTCACCCTGCGCACAACGCAGCAATGCGGTCTCAAAATCCAGCGGCAGGTCATCGGTTTCGGTGTTCATGTTCATCAGGCCCGGCAGTGCCGGATTGATTGTTCCTGCCTGATACTACACGGCGACTCCGGTTTTGGATGCAGTGGCGGCTGCGTCCTGGACAAGTCGATCTGTTTTTCGATGCGCTTCGCATGCACGCCGGATGGGCATAAAAATAATAAATTAAATCAAATACTTATAAAAGTATTGGTAGTTCTACCAAATATATTGGTAGAATTACCAAATGGACATCAAAACCAAAATTCTCAACGCCGCTCTGGGCCTGCTCGCGCAACACGGCGCGCAGGCACTGACCCAACCGCGCGTCTGCAAGGCCGCGGGTGTGCGCCAGAGCCATCTCACCTATTACTTTCCGACGATCACCGACCTGCTCGAAGGCGTGGCCATGCATACGCTGGACAAACTGGCGGCGGAACTCAATGCCCGCGCGGCGGCACCGCTGCCCGGTTCTTTCGTCGATGCCATCGTCGCCGCATCGGGAGACAAAACACGAGTGCGCACTCTCCTCGGCCTGGTCACCGCCGCCGACCGAGAAGCGAAACTCAAACCGCGGATGCGCGAGTTCATCGCCAAACTGCGCGAAGGCATCGCCCCCGCCATCAAAGCCGGCGGACTCGAAGGCACGCCGGAACAGGTCGCGTTCATGCACAGCGTGGTGGTGGGACAGGCCGTACTGCAACTCGCCCGCGACAACGAGGCAGCCCGCCAGGAAGCGCGCACCGTTCTGGAGACGGCCGTCAGGCTGCTCCGCAGCGAGGGTTAGGTGTTTGCAGCCGCACCAACCCATGCTTTTTAAACCGGACTGCAGGGAGACTGGAGACTGAAATGGATACCGATGTACTGATCGTGGGCGCAGGCCCGACTGGACTGATGCTCGCCAACCAACTGAAACGCCGCGGTGTACGGGTGCAGATCATCGACCGGCATTCCGGGCCGGCGCAACAAAGCCGCGCGATGGCGGTGCAGGCACGCACCATGGAAATTTATTCGAAACTCGGCATCGCCGATCAGGCACTGGCGCTCGGCCAGACCGGTACCGGCGCGAACATGTGGGCTGAAGGCCGCTGGTCGGCACGCATCCCCCTTGGCGATATCGGCGAGGACCAGAGTCCCTTCCCCTATGTGCTGATCCTCGGCCAGGACGACAACGAACGCATCATGGGCAAACACCTGCTCGACCAGGGCGTTGCCGTGCAATGGAACACCGAGCTCTTGAAGTTCGAACAACAATCTGAATCCGTCACCGCCACCATCAAAACTGCGGACGGTGTAACCAGACAGATCAGCGCCGCCTATATGGCCGGCTGCGACGGCGCACGCAGCGCGGTGCGCGAACAAAGCGGCATCACCTTCCCCGGCGCACCGTACGAACATGTGTTTTTTGTCGCCGACACCGTCGCCACCGGGCCGATGCGGCCGGGCGAACTCAATGTGTATTTGTGGCGTGACGGCTTCCACCTGCTGTTCCCGATGAAAGGCCAGGATCACTGGCGCATCGTCGGCATCCTGCCGAAACATCTGCGTGATCGTGAAAACCTCGGCTTTGAGGACGTGATCCCGGCGATCCGCAGCGAAGCCGGCGCAGCGCTGGATTTCAAAAGCTGCAGCTGGTTTTCCACCTACCGCATCCACCACCGCTGCGCGGAAAAATTCCGCGACCGGCGCGCCTTCCTGCTCGGTGACGCGGCACACATTCACAGTCCCGCCGGCGGCCAGGGCATGAATACCGGCCTGCAGGACGCCTACAACCTGGCATGGAAACTGGCACTGGTGGTGCAGGGACGGGCGAATCCTGCGCTGCTGGACAGTTACGAACAGGAGCGTCAGCCCGTTGCGCAAAGACTGCTGGCCACCACCGACCGGCTGTTCATGCTGCTGGTGTCTGATGGCTGGTTCGCCAAGCTGTTCCGCACCCGCATCGTGCCGCGCGTGCTTGGATTCGCAATGACCGTTGATCGCATCCGCAAGCTCGCCTTCCGCACCGTGTCGCAGATCGGCATCCGTTACCGGCGCAGCCCGCTGTCGAGGACATTGCCCGGACTGCCCGCGGGCGCGCCCTGCGGCGGCGACCGCTTTCCCTGGCTGAAACTGGGTCTCGATGACGGCGCAGCGAAGGATCTGTATCAGCAGCTCTCCGACACGACATTCAACCTGCTGGTGATCGGGCAGGCTGCACCCGCGGAAGGCCTGCTGGAGGCCGGCGAGCTGCTGCGCATCCATGTCGTCGCCGACGACGTCGCCAATGCGGCGGAACTGGCGCGGGCGAACATCACGGGACCGGCGTTTTACCTGCTGCGGCCGGACGG
>CAZSIR010000143.1:0-7447 GCA_964606765.1 uncultured Bordetella sp.
GCACGACTTCCACGCCCTGCTCGATCGCGGTGTAGCAATTGGCCACCGTCTGCGCCTCGACGCCCTGGGAAGCATCCACCACCAGCAGCGCGCCTTCACAGGCCGCCAGCGAGCGGGATACTTCATAGGAAAAATCGACGTGGCCCGGCGTATCGATCAGGTTCAGCTGGTAGGTCTGTCCATCGCGGGCCCGGTAACTCAGCGCAGCGGTCTGCGCCTTGATGGTGATGCCGCGCTCGCGCTCGAGATCCATCGAGTCGAGAACCTGCGACTCCATTTCGCGATCCGACAATCCGCCGCAAAGCTGGATGAAGCGGTCAGCCAGCGTCGATTTGCCGTGGTCGATGTGCGCGATGATGGAAAAGTTGCGGATGTGCTGCATCAGGATGTGCGGTCCGACAAAGTCCGGCAGAAATCAACGAAAACCAGAAACAGCCAACAAAAGGGGCACTCTAGGTCTCCCGGAGTGCCCCGTTCCGTCGGTAAGTCCGCGTATTTTAGCGGAAATCCCGCAAGTATTCAGTAACTGCAGCGGCATCCAGGCGGTAATGGCAAAGCTCCCGGCCGCCGTGCATCAGCACCGGCACACGTTCGCCATGGCGCCGCTCCAGATCAGGACTGCTGTCGACATCAATGACCGTCAACTCAAACGGCTGGCGGGCCTGCAATGCCTGCAGGCCCGCCAGCATGTCGTCGCAAAGGTGACACCAGTTCCGGCTGTAGAGCGTCAGCTCTACGCGCCTGGCATCAGCCATTCCCGTCCATGCGGAACGGGATATAGAGGGAATTCGCCCCGCGACGGACCAGCAGCGCAACAATCCGCCCCTTGTCGAAACCGGCCATCAACTGGCGAAACTGCTCCACCGATTTGACGTCCTGGTTGTTCACCGCGAGGATGATGTCGCCGCGGCGGATGCCGGCGCGTGCGGCACCGCCCTGCGCGCTGTCGACGAACACACCGCCGTCGATCTTGAATTCCTTTTTCTGCGCATCCGTCAAATCGGCCAGACCCATGCCGAACTGGGTGGCCGCCGGCGGCTTCGGTTTCCCGCCGCGGGCCTGCCGTCCCGGACGATCTTCAGGCAGCTCAGCAACGGTCACCTGCAGATCACGCATCGCCTTGTTGCGCCAGATCTGGATGCCCACCGCGCTGCCCGGCTTGGTGCCGCCGACAATACGCGGCAGATCTTCCGAGGACTCGACCGGTTTGCCGTCAAAACGCAGGATCACATCACCGGCCTCGATGCCTGCCTTGTCCGCCGGACCGCCCTTTTCAACGGAATTGACCAGCGCGCCCTGGGGTTTGCCGAGGCCAAACCCATCCGCCAGTTCCCTGGTCACCGGCTGGATGACAACGCCGATGCGGCCACGCGTCACCTTGCCGGTGGTGCGCAGCTGCTGGGCGATATTGTTGGCGACGTCGATCGGGATCGCAAACGACAGCCCCATGAAACCGCCAGTACGGCTGTAAATCTGCGAATTGATGCCGACCACTTCGCCCTTGAGATTGAACAGCGGCCCACCTGAATTGCCCGGGTTCACCGCGACATCGGTCTGGATGAAAGGCACAAAATTTTCCTGCGGCAGCGAGCGCCCTTTGGCGCTGACAATGCCGGCGGTCACCGTGTTGTCGAATCCGAAGGGGGAACCGATGGCCACCACCCACTCGCCGACCTTCAGCCTGCCCGGATCACCGAAGCGCACGGCCGGCAATCCGCTGGCCTCGATCTTGATCAGCGCGACGTCGGTGCGGCGATCGGCGCCGATGACCTTGGCCTTGAATTCGCGTTTGTCCGTCAGGCGCACCGTGACTTCATCCGCGGCATCAATGACATGGGCATTGGTCAGGATGTAGCCGTCAGCGGAAATGATGAAACCCGAGCCCAGGGACTGGGCCTGGAATTCCCGCGGCGACGGATTCTGCTGATTCGGATTGTTGGGCGCGAAACGGCGGAAAAATTCGTACAGCGGGTCATTTTCATCAAGCTGGGGCAGCTGCTGTGACAGCGCATTGCGGGAAGCCGACTGCGTGGTGCTGATGTTGACCACCGCACCGCCCTGCTTTTCGACCAGATCGGTGAAATCGGGAAGTTGGGCCGCCGACTGCAGCGGGAGCAACAGACACAACGCCAGGGCGAAATATCTGAACATGTTCAGCCTTTCCGGGAAATGCGTGATTGACGGATGGGATCGGTGCGGAAATCAGGAAAAAACAGAAGCGGTTCAGCGTGGCGCTGCGGCCGTCGTGGCGCGCGGCTCCAGCGCACGCGCAAACTGCATCACGGTTTCAGCCGGAGTCTCCCCGAGCACGGTCACCGTATGGCCGGAAATCGCCCGGCTGTAGATATGCACCGCACCCTGATGCCTGAGTATCTGTTTCCTGTCCGGGGCTGCGCCCGGCTCGATGAATATGGACACTGCAGCCAGGCCGTCGGAAAACACCAGATGCGAAACCGTGCCTTTTTTGCCGCTCATGGAGCGCCGCAATTCCATCAGCTTGCGAAAGCCCGCAGGCTGATTTTGCACGATCCAGCCCGAGTCGCCGCTGTCACCGGCCGTCAGGGCCGAACGGTCCACGCGCCAGCTCTGTTTGGTGCTGATCGCAGCGTAGCGTGACTGCACCAGCTCGCGGCGGAACGAACCGCCCAGCGACAGCGTGGAAAAAGCAAAAGCCTCCAGCGTCGTGTCCTTGTCGTCGGTCGTTCGCGCCCGCAGCGGCAAGCCGGAGCCGGTTTCGGCGCAGAAACGCCGGGTGTAACGCAGGGAGTCGCGTGGAATCAGTGCGACCCAGCGACATTCATGCCCGGCCACGCGGTCAAGTCCGCCCTGCACCACCCGGTAATGCTGGGCGATTTCCTGTATCTGCTCGACGCGCACCGGGAACTGCCGTGAACCCCGCGGATCGATCAGCACGGTTTTGCTGCCGGGAAGATAGCAGGTCACCTGATCGTTGCTGCGGATCACCTCGCGTGCCGGACCGTCCAGGGTTTCCAGCCGCTCCAGTACGCCGCCGGCGGGATTGACAAAGTGCGCGATGCGGGATGTTTCAACCTGCCCGCCATGCTGGAACATGAAAGTCCCGGAATAATTGGCCTTGCGGCTGGCCTCGGACATTTTTTCAAGCATGGCCAGCGCTTCCGGAGAATTCTCGTCCGCTGCCGCAGTTCCCGGCAGGATTACAAGCGCAATGAGCCACCAGAATTTCATGTTGCAGTTACCGCCCGGCAGCGGGCGCGCTGGAAATCGTCCGGATATAAGGCGCCACGCCATGCAGGCTGGTGCTGGGCGACACGCCCTGATGGGCCAGCAGATATTCGTTCATCTGGCCGTCGCTGGGTGAACTGACCAGCGGCAGGTCCTGCGGCGTAACCACCGGGGCCGGGGCACGGGCCACTTCGACCGGCGGATTGACGATGCTGCCGGTGGAAAACGCCATCCAGCCGACAACAGCCACTGCGGACACCGAGGCTGCGGCAGACAGCGCATAGGTCAATGGCCGGCTGTTTTTAGAGGCGCGGCGTTGCGGCGCCAGCACGGTGGGCTCCTGCGCCAGGGCCGCAGTAATGCGCTGCGATACATCGAAGGCTTTGGTCGCCTCGCCGCGCATGAGGTCGCCGATCAGGTGATAGGTCGCCCAGGCCTCACGGGCGTCCCCGGTATCCCCCAGACGCAGCAAAGCCTGACGGGCATCCTGTTCGCCCGCTTCACCGTCCATCAATGCCGAAATGTGTTCCATGTCACCATCTCCTGTCCTTGCCCGTGCCGAGCAAAGGTCTCAATTTCTCCGCCACCGCTTCGCGGGCCCGGAAAATCCTGGACCGCACCGTCCCCACCGGACACTGCATCGCGGTGGCTATTTCCTCGTAGCTCAGGCCCTCGATTTCACGCAGGGTCAGCGCCGTCCTCAACTCCTCTGGCAACTCCAGCAGGGTTTGGTTCACCGTATCTCCGACCTGCCGGCTCATCATCTGGTTCTCCGGCGTGTTCAGATCCCGCAACTGCTCCCCGGATTCGAGGTTTTCCGCCTCTTCGGCGTCCATCTCCGTGCTGGTCGGCGCCCGCCGCCCCATCGCCACCAGATGATTCTTGGCGGTATTGATGCCGATCCGGTAAAGCCAGGTATAAAAAGCGCTGTCACCCCGAAAATTCGGCAAGGCACGGTAAGCCTTGATGAATGCTTCCTGGGTCACATCCTCGACCTCGCTGGGATCACGGATAAACCGCGACAGCAAGCGACCCAGCTTGCGCTGGTACTTGCTCACCAGCAGGTCGAAGGCGCGCTTGTCACCGCTCTGCACACGCTCCACCAGCTGCTGATCGACTTCGCGATCGCTCATTATTATCCGTTCCCTGATACTGCCGCCGCGTCCCCGGTCAACAGGCTCGCCGTCCGGACGGGCGCCGCAGTATAACCGCCTGTAAGTTCAGGCGAAATGGGCCTCTGCGGCGACACGACACTGACCGGCATCTTCCGATTAAGTTCATCGCAGGCAAGTCCGCCAAAAAATTCCATCATGTGAAAAGTCGCAATGTGCTCATGCCGGGGCCTGGCGCACGCGATCCAGCGCCCGGAAAACACCCTCAAACAGCAGGGCCAGCACCGCCGCAGGTATGGCGCCGGCCAGCAGCAGATTGTGGTCGTTGACTGCGATCCCGGCCACGATGCGCTCGCCGTATCCCCCGGCGCCGATGAAGGCGGCAATCGTCGCCGTGCCGACATTGATCACGGCAGCCGTCTTGATGCCCGCCAGTATTCCCGGCGATGCCAGCGGCCACTCGATCAGCCGCATCAATTGCCGCGGCGTCAGCCCGAGTGCACGACCGGCGTCCAGCATGTCGCTTCTGACGCCTTTCAGCGCCACTTCCGTGCCGCGCACCACCGGCAGCAGCGCATACAGCGACAGCGCAAGAATTGCGGGCAAGGCGCCGATCTGCCCGAGGGCCGCGATCAGGAAGGCGAGCAGCGCCAGGCTGGGCACCGTCTGCAAGACGCCGCTCAGGGTCAGTATCCAGAAACCGGCCCGCGGCGCACGTTGTGCCCAGATTCCCAGCGGCACGCCGGCTGCGGTGCTGAGCAGCAGCGAGCCGCAGACCAGAAGCAGGTGCTCCAGCGTCAGTCGCAGCAGATCGGGGCCGAACAGCAGCTTCCAGAGCGGGGCCGCCGCACCCTCCGCAGCGCTGCGGCGGTCACGCAGCCAGTCCGTCGCAACAGAGGCAAAGCTGCGCCCGTCGAGTTCCACCGCGGCGTTCATCGCCATCATGTCTGCGCTGGTGATCGTGCCCTGCAATACGCTGATTCTGGCCCAGACATCCGGGTGTTTCTGCGGCAGATCAGCCCGATAAACCAGCAAAGCCTCGTATTCGGGGAAAAAACGCTGATCGTCCTCCAGCACGCGCAGTTTGAGGCGGCCGATTTTCGGATCGGTCGTATAGATGTCGATGATGTCGACCTGGCCCTGGGCCAGCGCCTCGTAGGCCAGGCCGTGCTCCAGTCCGCGAACCACCACGCCTTCGATGTCGTAGGTATCCCGCATTGCAGGCCAGCCGTCCCTGCGTCGCAGAAATTCCGGGGACAGGCCCAGGCGCGCCGAACCGAACTCCTTCAGATCGGAGATGCGCCGGACACGGCGCTGCACCGCCTGCGTTTCCTGCATGGCCAGTCCATAACCATTGCTGAAACCCAGAAAAATGCCGGCTGCCAGACCATGCACCGCCAACTGCCGGTTGAGTTCTTCCAGCAGGGGCACACCCGGCAGGCCCAGCAATTCCAGCGCCACTGTGCCGGTATAGTCGGGATACACATCAATGGCCCCGCTTTTCAGCGCCGCGAACAGGATGGCCGTGTTGCCCAGCCCCGGTTTATGCTCGACGCGAACGCCGGGAACCCCGGCCGCCGTGCGCGCGATGACTTCGCCCAGGATGTAGGATTCGGTAAAACGCTTTGAGCCCACGCGCAGCATGTCTGCGGCGAACGCCGGCAAAGCGCAGAGCAGCAGCAAGGCTGCAAGTCCACGGATGGACAACCTGGCTGCGCCGGCAAAACCGCGCATTCTGCGACCGCAGTCATGTCGTGTCATGGCGCGAAGATGGTAGCATGCTGCGCATCACGAACCGTGCCGGTCAGAGACCGCACCCACACCGCCGCAAAACTTCCGCAAAAGGTTTTTTCATGACCGCCCGCGCGCCGAATCTTGACTCCTTCTGGATGCCCTTCACCGCCAACCGCGCCTTCAAGCAGGCGCCGCGCATGCTGGTTGCGGCAAAAGACATGCATTACTCCACCGAGGACGGACGCCAGATCCTCGACGGCACCGCCGGCCTGTGGTGCGTCAATGCCGGCCACTGCCGGCCGAAAATCGTCGAGGCCGTGCAAAAGCAGGTCGCAAGCATGGATTACGCACCGGCATTCCAGATGGGACATCCCGACGCCTTCCGCGTCGCCGAACGCCTGGCGGCATTGGCGCCAGGCGATCTCGATCATGTGTTTTACTGCAACTCCGGATCCGAGGGCGTCGATACCGCACTCAAGATCGCGCTGGCCTACCACCGCGCTCGCGGCGAAGGACAGCGCAATGTGCTGATCGGCCGTGAACGCGGTTACCACGGCGCGGGTTTCGGCGGCATTTCCGTCGGCGGCATTCCCGCCAACCGCAAGGCCTACGGCAACATGCTGTTCCGCGTCGACCACCTCGCGCACACGCACAACCTCAAAGAGAATGCATTCAGCCGCGGCCAGCCGGCCTGGGGGGCGCAACTCGCCGATGAACTCGAGCAGCGCATCATCCCTTTGCATGACGCCAGCAACATCGCCGCCGTCATCGTTGAGCCCTTGGCCGGCTCCACTGGCGTGCTGGTTCCGCCGAAGGGCTACCTGGAACGGCTGCGCCAGATCTGCGACAAATACGGCCTGCTGCTGATATTTGATGAAGTCATCACCGGCTTCGGCCGCACCGGCCCCTGCTTCGGCGCCGACGCCGTCGGGGTGGTGCCGGACATGATGATCATCGCCAAGGGTCTGACCAACGGCACGGTGCCGATGGGCGCCGTGATCGCGCGCCGCGGCATTTACGATGCCGTGATCAACAGTGCACCGACCGGCACCATCGAGCTTTTCCACGGCTATACCTACTCAGGCCATCCACTGGCCACCGCCGCAGCGCTGGCCAGCCTCGACACCTTTGAGGAAGAAGGCCTGTTCCAGCGCTCGCAGGAACTGGCGCCTTATTTCGAGCAGGCCGTGCAGTCGCTGCGCGAGATGCCGAACGTGATCGATGTGCGCAACATGGGCCTCGTCGCCGGCATTGAACTCGAGCCGCGCCCCGGCGCACCCACCGCCCGCGCCTTCGAGACCTTCCTCAAATGCTACGAAAAGGGCGTGCTGATCCGCACCACCGGCGACATCATCGCGCTGTCGCCGCCGCTGATCATCAGCAAGGCGCAGATCGAT
>CAZSIR010000144.1:0-7369 GCA_964606765.1 uncultured Bordetella sp.
TCGAGCTGCGTGCTCATCGGCGGATAGACATTGGCGTCGCAGCCGGTGACCTTGTGGCCGGCTTCGCGCGCGAGCACGGCAAGTCCGCCCATGAAGGTGCCGCAGATGCCGAGGATGTGGATGTGCATGGGGTGAAATGTGAAAGAGTGAAGGGGTGAAGACGTGAATAAGGCTGTTGCCGCGATTTTACCCTTTCACTTCTTCACCCCTTCACCCCTTCGCTCCTTCACAGCTCTCATGTCTTGAAAATGAAATACACGGCGCCCAGCAGGCACAGGCCGGCATAGAGGTAATTCATTTTCAGTTCCTGCCCCATGTAAAAAATCGCAAACGGCACGAACACCGCGAGCGTGATCACCTCCTGCATGATCTTCAACTGCCCCAGGCTGAGCACGGTGTAGCCGATGCGGTTGGCCGGCACCTGCAGCAGGTATTCGAACAGGGCTATGCCCCAGGCAATCAGCGCGGCAATCCACCACGGCGCGGTATTCAGGTGTTTCAGGTGCCCGTACCAGGCGAAGGTCATGAATACATTGGACGCCGTCAGCAGCAATAGGGTGCTTGCAATGGGGGGGATTGAAATGGACCCGAGCGTCATAATATAACCTGTTGATTTATTTGAAATTTATTGCGGTCGTTATTGTAGCGGAAAACCACCCTTCGTTATAATCCGGCGATGAATCCCCGCGCGCGGGTCCCGGTGTGCGTGGTCAGTGGATTGACCAGCCCGGACAAACGCAGTTTCATCCATGCCCTGCTGGCAGGACGCCCTGCGGATATACGCTGGGCGCTGCTCGACAACGATGGCGGCGACTTCGCGCTGGATGCAGCAACACCACAACTGGCGGTGTCGGTGATCCATGGCTGCGCCTGCTGCTCCGGCCAGCTTGCATTGCAGACCGGCATCGTGCAGCTGATCCGCCAGGCGCGCCCGCAACGGCTGATTGTCGCCGCATCCGGTGCCGCCGAACCGGCAGAACTGGAACGCGCGCTGCAGCAGGAACACCTGGCGCGCAGCATCAGCATCGACCACAGGCTGTGCGTGCTTGCCACGGACATGCTCCAGGGGCTGCCGCCGGGCGCGCAGGATCTGCAGCTGCGGCAAATCGCCGCCGCCGCTCACGTCGTATGCAGGGATGCGGCGGCCGCGGCGGCGGCACTTGGCGATCGCCCCGCATCAAACCTGATTCAATTCAGGGACGCGGTCCGGCTGGTGCTGGCAAGCCCGATGCCGGTTTCCAGCGCCAGTTCGCTGCGGATCGATTCGTAGCGCTGGTGCAGGTCGGCGGCATCGCGACCGCCAAGATTGAGGATGGCGTAACGGTGGCTTCCCAGCCATTTCATTTCCCGCGCCAGCCCTGCGCCGCGCTTGAGGTAAAAAATCAGCCTCGCATCCGGATAGCGGCGATGCATGTCGGCGATTTTCTGCGCACTGGGCAGCTTGCCGACCGCACGCCCGTCGAAACTGCGGAATACAAAGCTTGCCGCCGCCTTGAATTCGCCCGCACCGCGCACCGGCTGCGGCGCCGCACCGACCGCCAGGTCGAGCAACATGCCATAGGGATCACAGCCCTCGACCCGCCGGTAAAGGTTGGCGATCTGCGCCGCCATGCGCGGATTGATTTCAACGATGTGCATGGCGCCGGATTGCGGATCGATGATCAGCTCGACATTGAAAAACCCATGGCTGTAATCGATGCCCGAGATCAGTTTCTCGACCAGGGCGATCATGCGCTGGTGCAGGGCCGGCGACAGCCGCGAGGGATATTCAAAACGCATGAATGCCTGGGTGCCGGGAAACATCACCTCGTCAACGATACCCAGCACCTGCACATGCCCGTTATGCACGTAACCGTCGATGTTGACCTGCACTCCGTCGAGGAGGCCTTCGGCGATCATGGCCCGCGCACCGATGGTGAACGGCGTGTAGACGCGCATCAGGTCGTCAAAGGGCTGCACCAGCTTGCGCAGGATCAGCCGTTCCAGGGGTGAAAAATCCATCAGCGCGCGCAATTGCGCGAAACTGTCGATGCGCCGGGCCAGCACCGAATAGGTGGCCTTCACCGGTTTGACGAAACACGGGAAGCCGATGCCGGGCGGGTTCTGGATGCCGTCTTCGTACGGCAAAGCCTCGAAACGCGGTGTTGCTTCGGGCACGATGCGCTGCTGCAGGCAGCGGGAATAGTATTTATGCTGGGCGGCGATGATCACCGCGGGATCGGCGCCGGGCAATCCAAGCCGCTGAGCCAGCGCCGCAGCGATCAGCGTGCCGAAATGTTCGTTGTTGCTGATGACCCCGTCGATGCGCCCGCGGTACTGGCGGGCCAGCCGGTCGACATAACGGCATGCATCGAACGTCAGCAGCCGCGCATTCTCGGGAAAGCGAAAAAGGTCAAACCCCTCGAAAAAAAACCGGTAACCCGCCTGGTAGCGGGGGTGTTCCAGCTCGACCAGGTCCCAGTCTTTCGGGAACAGCACCAATATGCGCCGCAATTCCACGCTTTTCTCCGGAAAATGCCTCACAGCCATTACTACACCCGGGAATTGGTCCTGGATGCAGCCATAAACATACAGCCGCCTGCCGGCGGTTATTCCGGAGAAAGTGGCCGGTAGCGTCCCCAGGCGATGTATCCACTGCCCAGCAGCGTCGATTCAGTGCGCAAATCCGGCACAAATCGGGCCAGGAGGTCCCAGGGCCTGTCCAGCCCTTCGGTACTAGTGTAACAACTGCGCGACTTGAAACGGCGATAGAGCCGCAAAGGATCGAGCCAGCGCGGCGGATGTTTGATGCCGGCAGCTGCAATGCGCGCTCCGGGCTTCAGCTGCCGGAAAATATTTGCCAGCGCTTCCGGCGAACGCAGAACATCATGGGTGTAATTGAACAGCACGGCATCAGCCATTCGCGGCAAAGCCGCGTTTTCCATGCTGTTTTCGATCAGGACCACGTTTGTCCAGCCGGCCGCCGTTGCACGCTCCCTGGCGAGCGCGAGCATTTCCGGGCTGGACTCAACCCCGATCACGACGCCGGATTCGCCGCTTGCCTCCAGCAACAATGGAAAACTGAGCCCCGTGCCGCAACCCGCATCCAGCACCACGTCGCCGGGCCGCAGAACCAGCCGGCTGATCACGCGCCGGCGCAAGGCCATCGTGCGCTGGGCGCTGGCATCGTAGTCGCGGGCGTGCTGACGGTAATGCGCAGCGCCTGATTTGTCATTCATGCCGGCCATCATAACCACATGCGATACTTGAGTCCGGTTATCGGGGGAGAGCCAGCATGCCGCAAAACAGCCTGTCCGACAGCACGAGCGGTCTGCACCGCATCGTCATTGTTGGCGGCGGCGCCGGCGGACTGGAGCTCGCCACGCGGCTGGGTGACACGCTCGGCCGCCGCGGCAAGGCCCAGATCACGCTGATCGACCGTTCCCGCACCCATCTGTGGAAACCTCTGCTGCACGAAGTCGCCGCCGGCAGCATGGACGTCGACCAGCACACGCTGGATTACCTGGCGCAGGCGCGCTGGCATCATTTCCGTTTCCGCCTTGGCAGCATGGCCGGTCTGGATCGCGAGCGTCGCGTGGTGCAGGTCGCACCCACCCACGACGACGAAGGGCGGCTGCTGATCGGTGAACGCGAAATCCGTTACGACACGCTGGTCATCGCCGTCGGCAGCGGCACCAATGATTTCGGCACACCGGGCGCGCAGGAACACGCGATCAGCCTCGACATGCCGGAGCAGGCCGAGCGTTTTCATAACCGCCTGATCAATGCCTGCATCCGCGCCAACGCGCAGCGCGAAGCGCTGCGCCCCGAACAACTGCACGTCGCGATCATCGGCGCCGGCGCCACCGGCGTCGAACTCGCGGCCGAACTGCACCACAGCACCCGCGAACTGGTCGCGTTCGGCCTGGAAAGAATAGACGCCGAGCGCGACATCCGCATCACGCTGATCGAAGCCGGGCCGCGGGTGCTGCCGGTGCTGCCGGAACGCCTGTCCACGTCCACCCTGGAGTTGCTGGAAAAACTGCGCATCCAGGTGCTGACCGGCGCGCGCGTCACTGCGGTGGAGGCTGACGGTGTGCTGATCGCCGACGGCCGCAGGATTCCGGCGGAGCTGACGGTTTGGGCGGCAGGCATCAAGGCGCCGGATTTCCTCAAAACTCTCGGCCTCGAAACCAACAAGCTCAACCAGCTGGTGGTCACGCCGGAACTGCAGACCACGCGCGATGAACATGTTTTTGCGCTCGGCGATTGTGCCGCCTGCGCCTGGCCCGGCCGTGAGCACAACGTGCCGCCGCGCGCGCAGGCTGCGCACCAGCAGGCATCAACGCTGGCCGTCACGCTGCGCCGCCGGCTCGACGGCAAACCAGCCAAAGCTTTTGTCTATCGTGATTTCGGTTCGCTGGTCTCGCTCGGAGACTATTCAACAGTCGGCACGCTGATGGGCGCCCTGATCGGCGGCAGCCTTTTTGTTGAAGGCCTGTTTGCGCGCTTCATGTACGTGTCCCTCTACCGCATGCACCTCTACGCGCTGCACGGCTTTGCCAAGGTGTTTTTCGACACGCTGGCGCGGCTGATCACGCGGCGCACCGAGCCGCGCGTCAAGCTGCACTGACCAGGGCCGGGTCGATTATTTCGGCGCGACCTCGACCGTGCCCTTCATGCCCGGATGCAGCGAGCAGATGTAGCCGAAAGTGCCGGCCTCGTCGAACTTCAGCGCCGCCGACTGGCCTTTCAGCAATACCGCTGTCTTCAGCGGTTTTCCCGTGACTTCGATCTGGTGCGGCGAATCGTCGGCATTGAGCCATGTCACCGCCTGCCCCGCGGCCACCTTCATCGCAACCGGTCCGAACTGGAAACCCGCGATGTTCACATCCATGGCGCCGGATTTCGGCTTGACCGCAGTTGTGGGGAATGTGCCGGAAAGTTTGGCCAGTGAAATCACGAAGTCCTGTTTTTCATGCGGCTTGTGGCAGACAAAACAGCTTTTGATGTTGGCGTTGGCCTTTTCGTTGGGAGTGCCGTTGGCGGTAAATGACGCATATTGCCAATCGCCATTGCGCCATTCGTCCGGCACCGCAGCGCCCCAGCCGGCGCGCTTTTCCATCACGGTCACCGCGGAGAGCTTGTCCTTGACGAAACGCCCGTCCGCGCCCTTGACCGGCGTGCCCTTGTCATCCAGTTTGGCGGCGTAAATGGCCATCGCAATCACGGTGCCGTCCGGAATCCGCCGCCCCTCGCGCACCGCCTTCACGGCTTCCGCACTGGTATACAGTTCGCGGTACTGCTTGCTGTCATGGCGGTCCACATCCCCGTAACGTGTCCAGCTCTCGAAACCCTGCGGGAAACGGATCTGCTCCGGACCAGCCAGCACATTCACCACCGCAATGCCTGATGCAACCGTCGCCGCCACAGCCAGTGCAACCCCTTTGCGCAGTTTCATGTCGAATGCTCCTGGTCGGTTAAAAATCTTGGTCGGCACACGGACAGCATCCTTACCCGCTTGTGGGCCGCGGCCGCAACGACAATACACACAATCCGGGAGGCAAACAGCCGAAAGAGAAAAGAATTCCGAAGTTCCGGACCGCCACCCGGGACGCCGGCCGCTACAGTCCGATATCGGGTTGAGCCGCCGAGCGCGTGCCCGGCAACGGCGGATTGTCCATGGCACGATAGGTGAAGACGACGGAGAATTTGGTGCGGGCGCTTTGGTTGTGCCCTGCAGCATGAAACAGCCGGCAATGAAAAAACAGCACGTCACCGGGGTTCAGCTCCGCGCAGAGCTGCGTTTCCAGCAAGGCCGCATTTTCCGCAACATCAGTACGCAGGAACTGCGCCTGATCAAGACGCGACGCGTCAAAATCCATCCTGTGCGAACCCGGCAACAGCAGCAGACAGCCGTTTTCCCTGCGTTCCTCGCCCAGCGCGATCCACACCGACACCAATTCAGGACGTTCGAACGACCAGTAGCGGATGTCGCGGTGCCAGCTGGTGAGGCTGCTGTAGGCGGGATCCTTGGTCATCACGCAGTTGTGATGGGCCTGCGACAGGGCAATCCGCGGTCCCAGCAGCTGTTTCAGCCGGGCAACGATGGGCCCGGCCGTGGCCCATTCACGGAATGCGGCCTCCCGCGCATAGGCCTGCAGCAAGCGCCGTACCGTACGCCCGCCGGGCGCTTCCAGCGATGGTGGCGCGCCGGGATAGTGCGTGTCAGCCTCGTATTCAACCGGCGGCACGGCGGCCGCCAGATCACGCTCTGCGCTGGCGCGCATCCGCGCGCAGGCTTCTGCCGGCACCAGGCCGCGCACGATCTGGTAGCCGTCACGCGCGAACTGCACCGCCTCTTGCGATGTAAATGAATGGCTCATGCCTGCGGACGATCTGCGGAAAAACCAGGCGTAAAACAAAACCGCGCTCAATATCAGCGTCAGCAGAGAATACACGGGTTCCAGCGCGCCGGCGGTGAACAGCGATTCCGTCTCGAATACCGAATCGTCGTAGCGGATGAACAGCGCCAGCAGCAGGTTGTTGCCGGCATGGGCGCCGATCGCCAGCTCAAGCCGGCCGTCACGCAGTGCCACACCGGCGAGGAAAAGGCCCATGACAAAATAATTCGCCGCCATGACCGCCAGCCCGTAAGCGGCGACCTCGGGGTTGTAGAGGTGGGGTACGGTGAACAGTGCGCTGCTCAACAGCGCCAGCACCACGGGGTTGCGCAGGATGCGGCCCAGTCCCTGCAACACATAGCCGCGGAACACCAGCTCCTCCGCCGCACATTGCAGCGGCGTCAGCAGCAGCGCGGCCAGCGCGAACGGCAGCCAGCGCTGCAGATCCAGGGCCCAGGCATAGCGTCCGGGATACAGCAGGTTTTCAAGTACTGAACAGATCAGCGACAGCACAACCCACACTGCTGCGCCCTCCGCCATGCGCCGCCAGTCGATCTGCGCATACGGCGTCACCAGCGTACGCCAGGGACGCCGGTGCAGCAGAGTCATCACCGCGACAACACCCGCCAGCAGCATCAGGATGCTGGCGTTTACCGCGACGAATTCGGTGACGGCGCCCAGCGGCGCGCGCAGCACCAGGCCGTAGGCGTAGCTGCCGCCGATCAGCCAGCTCGCGGCGATGACCACGATGCCCAGCAGGTAACGCCACCAGGCATTGCGGCCGGCGTCAGCCAGCGCCAGATACTGCGCAGCGGGTGACACGACGGACAAGGCGGAGAACTGCAACGCGCGGAGCAAGGTCAAGCCGGGTCGTAACCCAGGGCCGGCGCCAGCCAGCGCTCGGCATCCGCGACCGTCATGTCCTTGCGCCTTGCATAATCGGCGACCTGGTCGCGGTCGATCTTGCCGACGGCGAAATACTGCGC
>CAZSIR010000145.1:0-4148 GCA_964606765.1 uncultured Bordetella sp.
GGCTTGAAGGTGATGCGCGACATGTACCAGTCCTTGCCGAAATCACGGGTCAGCACGTCGTAATCACCTGCTGCCGAACGCGCAAAGGCGTAGTACAGGCCATGCGTGCCTTCGAACACCGTGCGCGGACCGAGGAAACCCTGCTGCCCCAGCCGCGCCGCCTGGATGCCCACCTGCGCCGACCAGCCGGCATGCAGGCGTTTGGTCCACGCGCCCTCGGCCAGGTATTCGATGATGCCGCTGGCCATGCTGCCGGCAATGCCCAGCGCATCGACGGTCTGCTGTTTGTCCAGTTTCATCGTGCGCGAAACCGCCAGCGTCGCCGCCATCGCGCCCAGCACCGCGGTCGGGTGGAAGCCGGATTTGTGGATCGCCTTCGGAATCACCATCGACATGCGGCACAGCGTTTCGACGCCTACGACAAATCCCGCCAGCACGTCGCGGCCGTCACAGCCGAAACGCTCCGCAGCCGCCAGCACCGCAGGGCCAATCACCGTGCTCGAATGCACCGGACCACCCTCGAAGGTGTCGTCAAAATCCTCGCCGTGCGTCGCCGTGCCGTTGATCAGCGCGGCAGCCTCCGCCGAAAAGGTCTGCGCATGGCCGATCGCCGTGCACGGCCCGCCGGCATCGACGCCGGCGATCACCGCTTTCACGTAATCGGTTTCACGCGCGGCCACGCAAAGGCCGACCACATCGATCAGCAGTTCCTCGGCGCGCGCGCGCACGGCTTCGGGGATTTTTTCAACGGTCAGCGCCATCGCCTGGTCGGCGAGGCGTTCGGCAATGGCCACTTCGGGCAGTTTTGCAGTCATTTATATTCGTCAATCCGTCTGTCGTAAAGAAAACGGGGGCTCTCACCCCCGTTGTAATGCCTGCGGCAGGGAAGCCGGCAGACTCAGCGCACAACCTTGGCGCCGGCTTCCTTCAGGATGTTGCGCATCTGGTCGGTATACACATCGAAGTACTTGGCCAGTTCAGCCGACTTCATGTAGCCGTCCTGGAACTGCTGTTCTTCGAGGTATTTGCGCCAGGTCGCGGTCTTGGTCAGGCGCAGGAACAGGTCTTCGTAGTACGCCACCACGTCCGGCGCGACGCCGGAAGGCATCACGATGCCGCGGATCTGCTCCACGTTCGGAATGTCGTAGCCGGCTTCCTTGATCGTCGGCACATTGGGGAAACCCGCGAGGCGCTTGTCCGAAACCTGGGCAATCACACGCATGTTGCCGGCCTTGATATGCTCGCCGGCTTCCTGCGGCTCGACCACCATCATGTTGACGTGGCCGCCGAGCAGCGCGGCGATGCGCTCGCCGCCGCCGGGGAAGGAAATATAGGCCCAGTTCGCGCCGGTGTCCTTCATCAGCAGCTGGCGCACGACATTGTCGCGGCTGGTGGTGGAGCCGCCGGACTGCTTCATAGTGCCCGGCGCCTTTTTCGCGGCCTCGATGTAATCCTTCAGCGTCTTGAACGGCGCATCACCCTTGACGGCGATCAGCGCGGGTTCCAGCACCAGCCGCGCCACCGGGGTCATGTCCTTGACGGTGAACTTGGCTTCGGCGCGGGTCAGCGGGTTGGTCAGCCAGTTGCCGGTGAACACGGCGATGGCGTGGGTGTCGCCCTTCTTTTCCGCGACATAGGCCATCGCGGTCAGGCCGCCGCCGCCGGATTTGTTGTTCACCGTGAAGCGCACCGGCGCCAGGTTTTCCTTTTCGAAGGTCTGCGCGATGAAACGCGCCAGCACGTCGGCGCCGCCGCCGGGTCCGGTATGGACGATGAACTCCACCGGCTTGGTCGGCTTGAACTGCGCCCAGGCCGGCGCCGCAGCGATGGCCGCGGCGCAGGCCGCGATGATGATGCTTGAACGGAATTTCATGTCATTCTCCTCAGTCTGTTTAAGTACTTGTTGCGGCGGACCGATCAAACCGGTCCGCCGTTTTTCGATGGGATCAGCCGTTTTCTTCGATGGCCTTCACCCGCCACGCATTGATCCGGCGGAACAGCGGCAGGAACAGCAGGGCGACGGCCAAAAATAGCATCGTTGCCGAGATCGGTCTAGACACCAGGATGCCAAGGTCACCCTGCGACATCATCAGCGACTGGCGCAGCGCGCGCTCCATCGAATCGCCGAGCACCAGCCCGAGTATCAGCGGCGCGGACGGATAATCCAGGCGGCGCATCGCATAACCCAGCAGCGCGAAGGCCGCGAGCATCCAGCAGTCGAAAAGGCTCGCGGAGACGGCGTAAACGCCGACCACCGAAATGCCGAAAATGATCGGATACAGCATGTACTCGCGCAGCTTGAGGATCTGCGCGAACAGCGGGATCAGCGGCAGGTTGAGCACCAGCAGCATGATGTTGCCGACGTACATGCTGGCGACGAGGCCCCAGAACAGCTCCGGATTGTCCTGGATCATCAGCGGACCGGGCCGCAGCCCCCACAGCACGAAGGCCGCGAGCAGGATTGCCGTGGTGCCGGAGCCGGGGATGCCCAGTGTCAGCAGCGGCACCAGCGCGCCGCCGGTCTCGGAATTGTTGGCGCCTTCGGGCGCAGCCACGCCTTCCGGCACGCCGGTGCCGAATTTCTCCGGATGCTTCGATACCGCCTTTTCCACGCCGTAGGAGATGAAGGAGGCAATCGTCGAACCCGCGCCCGGCAGCACGCCGATGACAAAACCGATGATGGAGCCGTTGAAAAAGGCGAAGCGGCAGGCCTTGAGCTCTTCCATGGTCGGCAGCAGGTTGCGCAGGCCCTTGGGCACCGGCAGCAGCGTGCCCTCGCCCTGCTTTTCCATGTTGCCGATCACCTCGCCCAGCGCAAACACGCCAATGGCGACGATGACGAAATCCACGCCGTCCAGCAGCTCGGTCTGGCCGAAGGTGAAGCGCGAGGCATCGCTGAACAGGTCGATGCCCATGCTCGCGATCCACAGCCCGACCAGCATCGCAAGCAGCGCCTTGACCATCGAATCACCGGCGAGCAGCACCACCATCGCCAGGCCCAGGGACATCAGCGCGAAATACTCGGGGGAACTGAAGGACAGCGCGAACTTCGCCAGCGGCGGCGCCAGCAGCATCAGCCCGACCACGCCCACGGTGCCGGCGATGAAAGAGGCAATCGCCGCAATGCCCAGCGCCGCGCCGGCGCGGCCCTTGCGCGCCATCTGGTAACCGTCGAGACAGGTCACCACCGACGCCGACTCACCCGGCACATTGAGCAGGATGGCCGTGGTCGAGCCGCCGTACTTGGCGCCGTAGTAAATTCCGGCGAGCATGATCACGGCGCTGGTCGGCGGCATGTTGAAGGTCAGCGGCAGCAGCAGCGCAATGGTCGCCGCCGGCCCGAGTCCGGGCATCACGCCCACCACGGTGCCGAGAAAAACGCCGACAAAACACCAGAACAGGTTGAAGGGCTGGAAGGCTACCGCGAAACCGTGGCCGAGGCCGGCGAGGACTTCCATCTCAGAAGCCCAGCGGACCGAGCGGCAGTTCCAGCCGCAGGGCCACCACGAACAGCAGGTAAAAACCGGCGCAGTTGCCGACGGCGGTGGCAATCGCCACTTTCAGCGGCCGCTGGTACATCACGGCCACCACGAACAGCGTCAGCAGGCCGAACACCAGCAGAAAACCCAGCCATTTCATCAATGCCATGCTGAGGGTGAATGCCAGCCAAACGCCGAGCGCGCGACGGACACCGCGCCAGTCCACGGTTTTGCCGCTGTCCGCCTGCCGCGCCGAACTCACCATCAGCAGCAGCGACAGCAGCACCATCGCAATGCCGTACCACATCGGGAAAAAGCCGGGACCCGGCCCTTCCACGGTGGAGTATTCCCAGTTGCGCGCCTCGCTGACGATGTACGCACCGAGCGCGGCCAGCATCGCGCCCGACACCACATCGCCTTTCATCCATGCTGCTTGAGCCACGCCTGCTCCTCCTCCGCGATCACGGCGGCTTTGTGCGCCGCCTGCAACCGCATTCAGTCCTTCTTGGTCCGCTTGTATCGGCCCACCGGCACGATTTCAGCCGTAGTGCCGCCCGGGGCGCGGAATTTCACCGGGATCACGCCCGGATCGCTGATGATGCTGCAGCCGTATTTCTGGATCTCGGCGGCATATTTCTCCACATCCTCGACTTCAATCGCAAAGTGGTG
>CAZSIR010000145.1:4248-7290 GCA_964606765.1 uncultured Bordetella sp.
CGGGCGCCCTCTTCTGCAAGCCGGGTGTTACAATGGAGGCGTCATATTATCTGACAACCCCCGCCTCTCCACCCGCTCCTCCATCCGGTTCACCGTCCGTTCCACCGCACCGCCCCCAGTCCAGCGCCTCGCTGCCACAAGACCGATCCGTTCTTCAGGCTTCAATTTCGTAGCCCGCCGCGCGCAGCGCAGGCTGGAATTCCGCGGCCGTCAGCCGGCGCACGAATTCCCGCGCCAGCTCAGGCTGCGCAGTCCGCGCCGCGACGCCCGCGGTGTAAACCGTTTTCATCTGGAATTCATCCGGCAGCGGCGCCACCAGCGTCACACCCTTGATCGGCAGGATTTCCGTGTTCTGGGTAATGCCCAGCTCGAGGCTGCCGCCGCTGGCCGCCAGCCAGTTCATCGCGGCGTTGCCGTTGGGAAAAAACTGCATGCGGTCCTCGACCTGGGAGGCCACGCCGAGGCGCTCCATCAGCTTCATCACGATCTTGCCCGCGGTCGCCGTCGCCGGATCGGGGCAGACGATGACCGAGGCGGCAAGAATGTTGCCGCGCAGCGCTTCACGGGTACGCACTTCGGGCAGCGGCGTGCCGGCGCGCACCGCGACGCCGGTGCCGACCTTGCCGATGTCGGTCACCGAAGAAATCGCCACCATGCCGCCGGACACCAGGTCCTGGATCAGTTGCGCGCTGAGCACGATGACGTCGACCGGCTCGCCGCCGACCATGCGCGCCTTCATTGCGCCGACTGCACCGTAAGCGGCCTCGATTTCATGCCCTTCCCGCCGCAGGCCCGCGATAACCTGTTCACAGACCGCCTGTGCCGCTCCGGCGCTCAGCAAGCGCAAAACCGCCATGACACTGTCCCCCGGCAATCAAATAAACGTCGGATGTTACCAGCACCCCCCTCGAACTCCTACCCCCGCAGCCTCCCCGCCTGCACCGGAGTTGCCCCGCCGTGACACATGGCATAGGCTCGACAGCAGCATGAAACGCGTACACAACGCCCGGCACATGACGGAAGCCCATCTGATCCGCGGTTTTCTCGAGTCGCATGGAATAGACGCCCTGGTGCGGGGTGATTTCCTTACCGGCGGCTGGGGCGAACTGCCGGTGGATGTCTGCGCGGTGTGGATCACCGATGACACCCGCTTCGACGATGCCGACCGGTTGCTGCAGGATTTCCTCAAGGGCGCATTGGCGCGCATCCATGGCGGCGCGGGCTGGCAGTGCCCGCAGTGCAGTGAAATCATCGAGGGCCAGTTCACCGCCTGCTGGCAGTGCGGCGCGGAACGGCCGGCCGCACAATAAAACAGTTTCGGCGCCGCGTTCAGGGTGCGGCCAGAAAATCGCGCACGGAAGTCTCGTCGCGCAGGCGCCAGATGCGCGCGATCAGCCGCTGCATTTCATCCGCGGTCGCTGCCGCGGAATACGCCACCAGCCGCTGCGCCTTGTCTTCCAGCTCGCTGCGGGTCAGCGTGTTGTCGGGATCGCCTTTCGGCGTTTCAACACGGCATTCCAGCCTGCGGCCGTCTACCGTCTCCACCGTCACGCGGCCGATCCAGCGCCGCGGATAGGCGGCATCGATGTCCTTGTCCAGAACCATGTGCACACGGTCATGGAATTTTCTCAAGTTATTGTTTTTTAAAGATTTTTCAGTAAAGTCCGCAAGCGCGGCCCGACCCTCGGTGGCTATCATCGCCAGCACGAAGCCCATCGAGAATTTGGATTGATGCACGGTCTGCGGATCCGTGACGGGGCCCAGCACGTCGATGGCGCCCTGATGCACATGCGCGGTGACTTTGGCGATGTGATCCGCCTGCAGTTGATGCTGCCGCATCAGCTGCTGCAATGCGTCCGCAGCGGGATGGGTGTGGCGGCAGGACGCATGGAATTTGAAGGAAGTCTCGGCCGTCGCCCAGCGCGTGCCGAGGCCGTCGGTCAGCCAGCGTTCGTCGGCATCACTGGACATGCCCGCCGCCATGCCCTGCCTGCCCTCGAAAATATCGCGCGCACCGGTGAATCCGTCGCGTGCAATATAGGCGGCCATCAGTCCGTCCGCCGCCGCCTTTGCCGTGTGCAGCTGCTTTGAATCAGCGGCATCACGCAGGAATTCCCACAAGCCTGCAGCCATCGTGCCGGCCGAGCCCAGGCAATGCTGCATTCTGTCGGCATCAAGTTTAAGGATGTGCGCCACGCCCGCTGCGGCGGCCAGCTTGCCCGCGGTACCCGTGGTGTGGAACACCTTGTAATGCGAGCGGCCGAGGAATTCGCCGACACGCACGCCGCATTCATACCCGGCAACGGAGGCAGCAATCAGATCCCTGCCGCTGGCGCCGACATCCTGCGCTGCGGCCAGCACTGCAGGAAACACCACGGTTCCCGGATGCAGCACCGAACTGTTGTGCAGGTCGTCCTGTTCGACAAAATGCGAAGCGGCGCCGTTGACCAGCGCGGCGAAAAAAGGCGATGTGCGCCTGCGCGTCAGCAGGTTTTCCGCGGTGCCCTCGCGCGGCCCCATCGCCGCGGCAAAGCCGTCAATCACGGAAACCGGCCGCGCCCCCTTGCCGGCCAGCGCTGAAGCGAACCAGTCGAGAAACAGCTCCTCGGTGCGCGCGACGACGCTCTGCGGCAGGTCTTCGTAGCGCATCGAGGCGAGCCAGGCACTGAGGATGCGCGACGGGCTGCCGCTTGCGGCCGGGACTTCTTTTTTGACGGGTATGGGCATGATGTTCTCCGCTGGAGACGGCATTTTAAAACAAAGCTGATGCCAAGCCCTGCGCCATCCATTAAGCTTCCCGCGACATCACAGACCGGAGACTCCAATGCCCAAACGCAAATCCATACGCACCGACATCGCCTGGAGCGCCGTCGACCGCATCACCGTCAAGGGACATGACCTGTGCAGTGAAATCCTCGGCAAGCTGTCGCTGGGCGACATGGCCTTCCTCGAGATCACCGACCGCCTGCCGACGCCGCGCGAATCGGTGATGTTCAACGCCATCGCGGTCACCCTGGTCGAGCACGGCCTGACGCCGAGTTC
>CAZSIR010000146.1:0-4102 GCA_964606765.1 uncultured Bordetella sp.
TCTGCTGCACGTACTCGGCCATGCGTTTCGGAAACTCGCCGCCGGGCAGCATGATTTCCGGATCGACGACCCAGAAAAAAAACGCGTAGTCACGCACCTGCCCTTTCGCCAGATGCGCACCGGCGAGGATGCCCAGCGCCTGGATCGCGAAGGACAGCCCGTAACCCTTGTGGCCACCGAAGGGCGCAACGCCGCCTTTCAGCACTTCCTTGCCGTCGGTGGACGGCCGGCCCTGGGCATCGAAGCCCACGCCTTCCGGCAGCGGTTCGCCGAGATGGGCATGCAGCATCACCTCGCCCCACATGAACGAGGCGGTGCCCATGTCCATGATCACCGGCCCATTGGCCGAGGGGAAACCGAAACAGATCGGGTTGGTGCCCAGCATCGGCTTGGCCGCGCCCGGCGGCAGCACACGTGGTGACGCCGCCGATGTGTGGAAGGCCACCAGCCCTTCTTTGACGATTTTTTCAACAAAGTAGGCATTGCGGCCGCTGTAGTAACTGTCGTAAGCGCCGACGGTGGCCATGCCCGAGGTCCTGGCTTTTTTGATCGCGACTTCAGCGGCGCGGTAGGCCGCGACGTAACCGATGTTGTTGCCACCGTCGATCAGCGCCGACACCGGCGTTTCGCGCACGATGCTGACCGGCCGGCGTTTCTGTCTGGTCTTGACGTCGGTCGCAATCGCCAGCACACGGGGCAAACCGGCAAAGCGGTAGCCGCACAGCGAGTTGTCGACCAGCTGGTCCATCGTGATGCGCGCATCTTCGCCGCTGTAACCGACGGCTTCCAGCGCGCGCTGGCCCAGCACGGTGGCCTCTTCCGCGGACAGGCGCTGGAAATCGGGATGGTCGGCGTCCAGCAATGCGCCGGCGGCTGGGGGTTTCTGCATGCTCACTCTCCGTTTTGAATCCTGAAACAAGGCGGGATTACTGCTGCTGGATGCCCGCGCCCTTGATGATGGTCGCGTAACGCTCGGTCTCGCTTTTCAGCAGTTCGGCCAACTGTTCCGGCGTACCGTACCAGGGCGTGATGCTCTGCTGGTCAAGCGTCTGCAGCAGATCCTTCGAGTTCAGCGCCTTCTGCGCTTCCTGGCTCAGGCGGCCGATGATGTCGCGCGGCGTGCCGGCGGGCGCGAACATCGCATACCAGATGGACATGCGGAATTTCGGATAGCCCGCCTCGGTCGAGGTCGGCACGTCCGGCAGGTTGGGCACGCGTTTTTCCGACAGCACGACGATGGGACGCACTTTTTTGTCACGGATCAGCGGCAGGATTGAAGCCACCGACACGATGGTCTGATCCACCTCGCCGCTGATGGCGGCAACGGTCGCCAGCGTCGCCCCCTTGTACGGCACGTGGACCACGTTGATCTTTTCCAGGTACTTCAGCAGTTCATTCGCGAGGTGGTTGGTGGTGCCGGCGCCGCCCGAACCGTAATTCAGCACGCCGGGCTTGGCGCGTGCCAGATCGATGAACTGTTTCAGCGTCCTGGCCGGCACCGAGGGATGCACCACCATCACGTTTTCGATGCTCGCCAGCCGCGCCACCGGCGCGAGGTCCTTGAATGCGTTGTAACTGAGCTTCTTGTAGAGCGACGGGCTGATCGCCACCGTGGGCGAACTCACCACCACGGTGTAACCGTCGGCCGGCGACGTCGCCGTCAGTCCCAGCGCGAGGTTGCCGCCGGCACCCGCGCGGTTGTCCGGCACCAGGTTCTGCCCCAGCTGTTCGGACATTTTCTGGCCGATGATGCGCCCGACCAGATCGCTGGGCGCCCCCGCGGGAAATGGCAGGATCATCCGCACCGGTTTGCCGGGGTAGGACTGCGCCACTGCAGCAGTGCTGAACACCGCGGCCGTCAAAGCCGCAATGACGCCGGCCGCCTTCAGGAACTCGCATGCAAACATGACTCTCCTCCTTTTTTTGATGGATGTTTCAGCAACCTGCAACCAGCAGCGCATCGACCACCCTTGCACCGCCGGGCAGTACGGTCAGTGGATTGATGTCCAGTTCCCGAATGGTATCGCCCTGGTCATGCGCCAGCCATGACAGGCGCACGATGCAGTCCGCCAGCGCATCGGCATCGGCTGGCGGCATGCCGCGCACGCCCTCGAGCATTTTGCGGCCACGCAGTTCAGCCAGCATGCCGCGTGCCGCGTCCGCGTCCACCGGCGGCACACGGAAGCTGATGTCGCGCAGCACTTCGACATAGATGCCGCCGATGCCTACGGCCACCAGCGGCCCGAACACCGGATCGCGCACAATGCCCAGCATCATCTCCACGCCGCGCGACACCATTTCCTGCACCAGCACGCCGGCAATCCTCGCGTCCGGCTTGTAGCGCAGCGCAGCTGCGCGGACTTCTTCGTACGCCTGCCGCACCGCCGCCTCGCCAGTGATGCCGAGGCGGATCGCGCCGGCTTCGGTCTTGTGCGCGATATCCGCGGATTCGATTTTGAGCGCGACCGGGCCCTGGATCGCGCGCGCATGGGCGGCGGCCTCATCGGCATTCGTCGCAAGGAATTCCCTGGATACCGGCAGGCCGTATTGCGCCAGCAGGTTTTTCGCTTCACGTTCCGTCAGAGTGCGTTCGCCGGCGACCCGCAGCGACTTCGCCACAGCCGCCTGATCGATGCCCTGCGGCCGCTGCAGCACCGGCTGCACGCGATGGGCCTCGAGGAATTCGCGCCAGGCCATCGCCGTGCGCACATAACGCAGCGTATCGACGGTATTGCGGTAAGCCGCGGCGCCCATGCCGACCAGTGCATCGACGGTCAGGGACGGATCATCATGGCAGCCACCGGTGACCAGCATCACCAGCGGCTTGGCGCCGTCACGCGACAGCTTCGCCGCATGCTCAAGGTCGGCGCGCGGAGCGAAGGTGAACACCGGAATCATCACATCGACGTTGTCGTCTTCACTGATGATCTCCATTGCCTTGCGGAAGATTTCCGGCTGGCCGGTGGCCAGCGAGGTCATGTCGGTCGGATTGCCGACCTTGCCGTAGCCGGGGATCAGTTCACCCAGGCGGCGGTCGGTGACCGCCGTGTAACTGTGCCAGCTGAGACCAAGGTCGGTGCCGACATCGGCCATCTGCACCACGTTGCCGCCGGACAGCGACATTGAGGCCGCACGCCGCCCTTTCGGCAGCTTTTTCCGCCGCAGCACGATGGCCTGCTCATAGAGTTCATTACAGTCACGCACGCGGATCACGCCGTACTGTTTGCACACGGCGCTGAACACGTCATCGGAACCGGTGATGGCGCCGGTATGTGATGCCGCCGCCTGCCGGCCGGCTTCGGTGAGGCCGAACTTGAGCACGATCAGCGGTTTTTCACGTTCAGCCGCGTATTGCGCCAGGTCCATGAAGGCCTGGCCGTCGCGGATCGCCTCCAGCGCCATCATCACCACATCGGTCTGCTCGCCCTCGAGCATGAAGCGCGCGAAATCGATCACGGTCAGGTCAGCCTCGTTGCCGCAGCTTGCCTGATAGCTCATATGCACGCCGGCCTTGATCGCGCGCCACATCACGTTGGTCTGCCCCAGCCCGCCGCTCTGGCTGACCAGGCCGACGTTGCCGGCGGGTTCGCTCAGGCTCGACACCGCATAACCGGCCGAAAACGAAAAGCGGTCGATGAAATTCACCGGGCCGTTGCAGTTGGGCCCCATCACGCGCAATCCGGTGTCGCGTGTAAATTGGACCAGTTCCTCCTGCAGCCGGCGGCCCTGCTCGCTGCCGGTTTCGGCGTAACCCGCGGTGAACACCGTCGCGCACTGCACGCCGATGGCATGGCACTCGCGCAGCACGCCGATGACCCGGTCCGGCGCAATCACCACGCCGACATGGTCCGGTGTTTCCGGCAATGCGCTGATGCCTGGATAGCATTTCATTCCGTTCAACTCGCTGAGGCGCGGATTCACCGGCAGGATGCGACCGGAGTAGCCGAACTTGCCGATCTGCCGCATCAGGCGACCGCCGAAGCGCCGGGTGTCGTCCGTGGCACCGACGACGGCCACGGATCGGGGGGAATAAAAACGCTGCCAGTTGATGGTTGGGTTCATGATGACATTTGTTCCCGCGGAATTTGTTGCCGCGGAATTT
>CAZSIR010000146.1:4202-7096 GCA_964606765.1 uncultured Bordetella sp.
AATTTGTTGCCGCGGAATTTTTTGCTGCGAATTTTTTATTGGTTTTTTCCGAATATATACCCGCCGGCAGCAATCCGACGCATTGTTATCACAATGTGGTTGACGCATTCCATCGAAGCGGCAATTTATGGACAATGCAGGACCGTTGCACCGTCATACTGCCCAGTCATGGCAGCGCCCAGAGGAGAACCCGGATGTCCACCGTCGAATACCAACGTGAAGGCCGGATCGGCTACATCACGCTAAACCGCCCCGAAAAACTGAATGCCGTATCGGACGAGATGAGCCTCGCGCTGTGCGATGCGCTGTATGCCTTCTATGATGATGAGGAAGCCATGGTGGCCATTCTCTCCGGCAAGGGCCGCGCATTCTGCAGCGGCGCCGACGTGAAGCAGCGCCAGCTGCGCCCGAAGGAGGAACTGAAAAAACTCGGCGGCCCTTCAGCGCGCGAGGGCAACATCCGCCATCCCTTTTTCAAGCCGCCGCACGCCAAGCCCATCATCGCGGCAATGCACAGCTACTGTTACGGCGTCGGCCTGCGCATTGCGCTGTACTGCGACATGACGGTGGCCAGCAGGGATGCCAAGTTTCAGGTCACCGAAATCGCCCGCGGCATCGATGGCATCCCGTTCTGGATGATGCTGAACCAGCGCGGCGGCGGCGTGTTTGCCGATGACGTCTGTTTCACGGGCCGCGTATGGACCGCCGAGGAAGCGCATCGCGCCAATCTGCTGACGCGGCTCGCCGAAAACGGCGAACACATGACCGCCGCCAAAGCACTGGCTGAACAGGTGCTGGAAAATCCGCCGCTGGCGGTGCGCGCCATCGTCGAAGCGCGCCGTTCGGAACTGGAACACATCGAAGCCAGGGCCTATGCAATGCGCCCGCGCACGCTGCACCTGTCGGAGGATTTCCGCGAAAGCGCCCTCGCCTTCGTCGAAAAGCGCAAGCCGGTTTACAAAGGCCGCTAGATCAAGCGCCGAGCGTCCAGACACCAAGGGCCGCGAAAGCGGCCCTTGGTGTTGTTTCAGTAAGTATTTGATTTAATTGATTTTTTACTCAGCCGCGATGCCCGGCACCGGGCGCCGCCGCTCGAGGTGATAGCGCACCAGCGCCGTGACGCGATACAAGCCGTGCACGAATTTGCCATAGGGCATGGTGAGGAACAGCGCGAGCACGAAGCCCAGGTGGATCGCCAGCCAGGTGCCCATCGCCCCGCTTTCGCGCCAGATCAGCAGGCCAAGGCCGGTCAGGCTGATCATGAACAGCAGCACCAGAAAACCCGCGTCCATGCCGGCCTGCTCCGGTACTTTGAATTCAGGATCGCGCTGGTGCTTGATGTACAGCAGGCCAGCCGGCCCGATCAGCAGGCCGATGCCGCCGACCGTGCCCAGCAGCACCGGCAGGCTCCAGAACGGATACGGCGCGGGCATCTTCAGCACGTAGTGATACACCGTCGCCACGCTGGTGGCCGCCAGGCACAGCAGGAAACCGTAGAACGTGAAGTGGTGGAACATCCGGCGCGTCTTCGACTTCTGCTCGGTCGGGAAGGTGCAGCCCTCGTTCTCGACGCCGCCGCCAAGGTTCTTCAGCGTGAACGCGTCATGCAGGCCTTCGGCCAGCGGGCCGCCCTTGAAAAAGTCCGCCAGCTCTTCGCCCATATAGGGCCAGAAGCGCAGGAAGCCCATCAGCAGCGCAATCGCGACAAACACCGACACTGCGCCGAACACGCCCGCCATCAGGTTGTGCGGCATCAGCGCATAAAAGGAGCCCTGCGCATCGCTATGCGCCGCAAAGAACTGTTCCGGGTTCGACATGGCACCGGCGAGCCAGAACAGCAGCGCGATGCTCAGCGCCGAAATCAGGCTGACAGCCACGCCGTTTTTTTCATACAGCACGCCGAGGAAACCCGGCCAGGCATATTTGCGGTAGGTCTGCCCGCGCACCTTCGCCATCAGCTTCGGAAAATTGACCTGGAACTCGTGTGGCGGCGCGAACTGGCAGGCATAGAGGCAGGAGCCGCAGTTGTGACACAGGTTGCCGAGGTAATGGATGTCGTTCTCGGTGAACTCAAGACGGCGCGCCAGCGCCGGAAACACCGCGCAGTAGCCTTCGCAGTAACGGCAGGCGTTGCACACGCGCAGCACGCGTTGTGCGTCCTCGACCAGTTCGTCGAGGGTCATCGGTTTGTCTTCAGCCGCGTACATGTTTTGCCGCCTCCTCGCCCGCAATGCGTCCGAATGTGGTGCCGATGGACATGCCGATGCCCGCCAGGTAGCCCTTGCCCAGTACGTTGCCTGCCATGATTTCCCCCGCAGCGAATATGTTTTTGCAGGGCTTGTCATCCTGCAGGATCATCCGTGACTTGTCGTCGACGGTGACACCGAGATACGTGAAAGTGATGCCCGGCCGCAGCGGGTAACCGAAAAACGGCGCGGTATCGATTTTCAGCGCCCAGTGCGTCTTCGGCGGCGTCAGGCCCTCGGTCACGCAATCGTCCTGGATGGTGTGATCAAAGGTGCCGGGTCTTACCGCCGCATTGAATTCGGCCACCGTCTTTTCCAGTGCATCCGGGCTGATTTCCAGCTTGGTCGCCAGCTCGCGCAGCGTTTTGGCGCGGATCGGCGGATACACCGGCGGCATGAACTTGCCCATCGCCTTGGCATCGACGATCGAATAACCGATCTGGTCGGGCTGCCCCGCCACCAGCCGCCCCCAGATTGCGTAACGCTTGGGCCAGAAATCCTCGCCCTCGTCGTAAAAACGCTGCGCATTCTTGTTGACGACGATGCCCAGCGACACGGCATCGACGCGGGTGATGATGCCGCCGTCGTATTTCGGCGAACGTGCGTCGATCGCCACGCAGTGGCCCTGCATCGCATCGCTGATCTGCT
>CAZSIR010000147.1:0-6942 GCA_964606765.1 uncultured Bordetella sp.
CCCATCAATACTGCCAGGACAAGGCTGCGGCCAGCGGCTCCAGCTTCTATTACAGTTTCCTGTTCCTGCCGCAGGAGCGCCGCCGCGCGATCACCGCGCTGTATGCCTACTGCCGCGAAGTCGATGACGTCGTCGATGAATGCAGCGATCCCGGCGTCGCCCGCACCAAGCTCCTGTGGTGGCGCGATGAAGTGGCAAGGCTGTATGACGGCAAGCCGCAGCACCCGGTTTCCCGCGCGCTGGCCGATGTCATCCAGCCCTGCGGCATCACGCAGGAGCAGCTGCTCACCGTCATCGACGGCATGGCGATGGACCTCGAGTACAACCGCTACCCGGATTTCGACACGCTGAAGCTCTACTGCCACCGGGTCGCCGGCGTGGTCGGGCTGATGTCGGCGCGGATTTTCGGTTACACCGATCCGCGCACGCTGGAATACGCCGCCGAACTCGGCCTCGCGTTCCAGCTGACCAACATCATCCGCGACGTCGGCGAGGACGCGCGGCGCAATCGCGTTTACCTGCCGCTGGACGAACTGGCCCGGGCCGGCCTCGACGCCAGCGTGATCGTGCACGGCAAGGCGCAGGACCATCCGGCGTTCCGGCCGCTGATGGAACAGCAGGTCGCGCGTGCGGAAGCCGCCTACGACAGCGCATTCGCCAAACTGCCGGCGCAGGACCGCAAGGCGCAGATTCCCGGCATCATCATGGCCGCGATCTACCGCACGCTGCTCGGGGAAATCCGCGCCGACGGCTGCCGCGTGCTGACCCACCGCACCTCGCTGACGCCGGTGCGCAAACTGTGGATTGCGTGGAAGACCTGGCTTAAAGGCTGAAAACCTTTCAGCCACAGAGATCACAGAGCACACAGAAAAAATCCAAAGCCAACTGCAATGAGGAAATCGGGGACATGGATCTGCAACTGAAAGGCAAAACCGCACTCGTCACCGGCGCGAGCCAGGGCATCGGCCGCGCCATCGCCAAAATGCTTGCTGCGGAAGGCGTCAAACTCTGCATCGCCGCGCGGCGGCGCGCGCTGCTCGACGCGCTGGCGCAGGAAATCACCGCAGCCGGCGGCGCGACGCCCGCCATCGTCGAGGTGGACATCATGCAGGACGGCGCGCCGCAGCAGCTTGCCGACGCCGCGCGCAAGGCGCTGGGACAGGTCGACATCCTGATCAACAGCGCAGGCGGCAGCCGCCCGGCAATTCCGATCGACGCGCCCGAGGAGGAATGGGACAGCGTGATGCAGCTCAATTTCATCCGCGTGCGGCAGCTGACCCATGCCGTGCTGCCCGACATGATCCGCAAGCGCTGGGGCCGCGTGATCAACCTCTCGGGCAAATCCGAACCCGACGCGCTGCTCGCCGCCACGCCGGCCAAAGCCGCCATCCACGCCTGGTCCAAGGGCCTGTCGCGTGAAATCGGCAAACACGGGATCACCGTGAACTGCCTCGCGCCCGGCCGCATCATGAGCGAACAGATCCGCAGGAAATATTCCGCCGAATTCCGCGCCCACGAGGAACAACACGAAATTCCGCTCGGCCGCTACGGCGAACCCGAGGAACTCGCCGCCCTGGCGGTGTTTCTCGCCTCCCAGCGCGGCAGCTACATCACCGGCACGGTGATCCCGGTCGACGGCGGCATGCGGCGCTTCGCCTTCTGAACCGAAAATATTTTGCAGGGCAGGCTCTGCGTGGTATTAAAAGCGGCTGAAGGAAATCTCTCATGCCGCACAACATCAGCCTCATCACCACCATCGCCGCCGCCTTCGGGCTGGCACTGGTCTTCGGCCTGCTCGCCGCAAGGCTCAGGCTGCCGACCCTCGTCGGTTACCTGTTCGCCGGCGTCCTGATCGGCCCGTTCACGCCGGGATTTGTCGCCGACCTCGAACTCTCGGCGCAACTGGCCGAAATCGGCGTGATCCTGCTGATGTTCGGCGTCGGCCTGCATTTTTCGCTCGACGACCTGCTGGCGGTGCGCAAGATCGCGCTGCCCGGCGCCATCGTGCAGATTGCCGCCGCCACGGTCATGGGGCTCGGCGTCTCGCATCTGTGGGGCTGGAGCCTCGGCGCCGGCATCGTGTTCGGCCTGTCCCTGTCGGTGGCCAGCACGGTGGTGCTGCTGAAAGCGCTGGAAGCGCGCGGCGTGCTCGAATCGATGAACGGCCGCATTGCCGTCGGCTGGCTGGTGGTCGAAGACCTGGCCATGGTGCTGGTGCTGGTGCTGCTGCCCCCGCTTGCCGGCGCGCTGGGCGGCGACGCCCGCGGCCTGCTCGGCGCCGGCGCGGAGGGTCGCGACATCTGGACCACGCTGGGACTGACGCTGGGCAAGGTTGCGGTCTTCGTCGCCCTGATGCTGGTCATCGGCCGCCGCCTGTTTCCGTGGATCCTGTGGCAGGTCGCGCGCACCGGTTCGCGCGAACTGTTCACGCTGTGCGTGATTGCCGCCGCGCTGGGCATCGCCTACGGCTCGGCCGCGCTGTTCGGCGTGTCCTTTGCCCTGGGCGCCTTTTTCGCCGGCATGGTGCTGCGCGAATCCTCGCTGAGCCATCGCGCCGCCGAGGAATCACTGCCCCTGCGCGATGCCTTCTCGGTGCTGTTTTTCGTATCGGTCGGCATGTTGTTCGATCCGATGATGCTGATCAATGAACCGCTGCGCGTGCTGGTCGTTGTCGCCATCATCATCCTCGGCAAGACGCTGGCCGCCTTCCTCATCGTGATCGCCTTCCGTTATCCGCTGAACACTTCGCTGACCGTCTCGGCCAGCCTCGCCCAGATCGGCGAATTCTCGTTCATCCTCGCCGGACTGGGCGTCTCGCTGAAACTGCTGCCGCCGGAGGGCCAGAACCTGATCCTCGCCGGCGCGGTGATTTCGATCGCGCTCAATCCGCTGGTGTTCAGCGCGATTGAACCGCTGCAGAAGTGGATACGCTCGAAATCCGGCCTGGCGCGCGCAATGGAACGCCGCGACGACCCGCTGGCCGAGCTGCCGATGAGCACCGACCAGAAACTGCTGACCGGCCATGTGCTGGTCGTCGGCTACGGCCGCGTCGGACGCCGCATCAGCGATGCCCTCGTCGAGCGCGGCATCTCGGTGGTGGTTGCCGAGCAGAACCGCGAAGCGGTTGAACAGCTGCGCCTGAAAAACATCCCCGCGGTCAGCGGCGACGCCGCCGATCCGGCAGTGCTGATCCAGGCCCATGTCGCGCGCGCCCGGATGCTGGTGATTGCCGTGCCGGATTCGGCGCGCGCGCACAAAATGATCGAAACCGCGCGCATGCTCAACCCGCCGATCGACATCATCGTCCGCACCCACAGCGACGAAGAAGCTGAACTGCTGCGCCGGGACATGCCGGGCAAGGTATTCATGGGCGAGCATGAGCTGGCGCAGGGCATGACGCGTTATGTAATCGAGCACATCGAAACCGGCCTGGGATCAAACCCGGCGAAGGCCAATGACATCCCTGCTGGATGAGGGGCAGATATCGGAATTATTTCGCGGAAATAAATCGCAAAAAAATAAAAAAGGCAGAGCCTGAGCCCTGCCTTTCATGAAACAAAAGAGACGATTACTTCTTCATTTCGTCTTTTTTCATTTCTTTCTTCATCTCGTCTTTCTTCATCTCGTCTTTCTTCATTTCCTTCTTCATTTCTTTTTTCATTTCGTCTTTTTTCATTTCTTTTTCAGCGGCAACGGCGCCAAAGCTGACAAAGGCGAAAGCGGCGACGATGATTGCGGCGAACAGTTTGGTCATGAAATTCTCCAGAGGATTTATTGGTCGTTAAAAAGTGGCAATGAGTTGCCACTGGTTACATCAAACGCGCAACCAGCCAGCCGGTTGACGCCCTGGCATGCACTGCCTTGCAGCAGTCGGGGAAAACAGGGAGAACTGAATGAACGTGGACGCGGAGTGTAGTTGATATTCAGGCCTTGCGCCGTCGCGTAATCAAATGTCGTGCCTTGGCGACACAATCACCTATTTTGCAGCGTTGCCCTTGGCCAGCCGTTTTTTCTCCTCTGCCCGGACCGCCGCCAGCATTTTGACATCCGGGTCCTGCCATTTGCCTCCTGCTGCACGCGCCATATAAGCCACTGCACGTGAAAACTCCTCCTGCGACAGGTTGGGGTTCCCGCCCCTGGGCGGCATGCCGCGCACCCCCACCCAGGCATGGGCCGTCAGCACCGCCTGCCCTTCGGCAATCAGCGGCGCCCAAATTTTTTTGTCGCCGAATTTGGGCGCATTGGCCACGCCGGCGGCATGACAAGCCATGCAGACTTCTTTGTAGACCTGCTCTCCGGACTTCAAAGACTGGGCAGTAGCGCCGGTTGCAGTCATGGCACAGAAAAGAACGATCGCCAGAAAACGGCAGAACCCCGATGCATCGCAAGCTGGCATGGCTGAATCTCCATTAATTGAAAGCATTTTTCCGGTACAGAAAGAGGCTTTCTCCGGTTCATGCGTAAACTGATTACTTCGCCGTTTTTGCCAGACCCAGTTCCGTCAGGATGCCCTTGATCTCACCGTACTCTTCGGCGATGTAGCGCGTGGTGTCGGCGCTGTTGCGGTAGCTGTTCGACATCTGTGCGGCCGCGAGGTCGTCATTCCAGTCCTTGCTCTGGGCCAGCGCTTTGAAGGCATTGTCCCAATAAGCCACCTGTGCCGCGCTCAATCCCTTCGGCGCGATCACCAGCCGCCAGTTGTCCGCCACCACGTTCAGCCCCGCCTCCTTCGCCGTCGGCAGACTGGCCAGCGGCCCGGGCAGGCGTTGCGGCGCGGCAATCGCCAGCGGACGGATGGTTCCGGCGGCGTAAGGCGGTGCCAGCGATGACGCCGAATTGACCCACAAGGCCACATGCCCACCCAGCACGGCTGCCAGCGCTTCGCCGCCGCCGTTGTAAATCACCACCTTCAGTTTTTTCACATCGGCGCCCGCAGCCTTCGCCAGCAACCCGACCGCAATATGGTTGGCGCCGCCGGCGCTGCTCGAGGTGCCGATGGCGACCGATGCCGGATCATCCTTCAGCGCCTTCACCAGGTCGGCGATGGTCTTGTACGGCGATTCGGCACGCACCGCAAAGCCGATATATTCGCTGATCAACAGTGAAATCGGCGTGAAGTCCGAATAGGTCACGTTGCTGCGGCCGGTGATGTGGTTCGTCACCAGGTTGTACGAGGTCACCAGCAGTGTATGGCCGTCGCCGGCCTTGGGCCCGAGATAGGCCCAGCTCACCGCGCCGCCGCCGCCCGGCTTGTTGACCACCACCGCGGGCACCGGCAGGGCCTTCTGCTCCTGCCAGATTTTCTGGATCAGCCGCGCGGTGCGGTCGGTGCCGGTGCCGGCGCTGGAACCGACGACGATTTCGATGTTGCGTTCCGGCTTCCAGGCGGACTGGGCATGGACCTGTGGTCCTGCAGCAGCAAAGGCCAGTCCCACCAGCACCACCCAATTATTTTTTATGCTTGTCATGACGCACTCCTCCTCCGAAAAAAATCATTGTCCGCCCCGCAGCAGCCGGCTGCCGCGCTCGGCAATCATCAGCGTCGGCGCATTGGTGTTGCCGGAAGTAATGCTCGGCATCACCGAGGCGTCGATCACGCGCAGCCCGCCGATGCCGCGCACCCGCAGCTGCGCATCGACCACCGCCGAGTCATCCTCGGTGCGCCCCATTTTGCAGGTGCCGACCGGATGGAAAATCGTCGTGCCGATCTGGCCCGCAGCCTGCACCAGTTCTTCCTCCGTCTGGTACTGCGGCCCCGGCATGAACTCTTCAGGCGCATGTGGTTTCAGCGCCGCGGATTGATTGACGATGCGGCGCGTCAGGCGGATCGCATTGGCGGCCACCGCGCGGTCCTCCGCGGTCGACAGGTAATTGGGCGCAATCGCCGGATACACGCGCGGATCACCCGAGGTGATGCGCACATGGCCGCGCGAAGTCGGCCGCAGGTTGCAGACGCTGGCGGTGAAGGCCGGGAACTTGTGCGGCGGCACGCCAAAACGGTCGAGCGAAATCGGCTGCACATGGTATTCCAGGTTCGCCGTAGCCTGCCCCGGATCGGACTTGGCGAAGACGCCCAGCTGTGACGGCGGCATGGTCAGCGGACCGCTGCGCCTGAACGCATATTCCAGCCCCATCTTCGCCTTGGCCCACCAGGAATCGAGCAGCGTGTTCAGCGTGACCGCGTCGCGGATGCGGAAGGCCAGCCGCAGCTGCAGGTGATCCTGCAGGTTGTCGCCCACCGGCAGTTCGTGGACCTGCGGGATGCCGTGCTGCTGCAGCAAGGCGCCCGGTCCGATGCCCGACAGCTGCAGGATCTGCGGACTGCCGATCGCGCCTGCAGACAGGATCGTCTCGCACCGCGCTTCGGCAAAAAATTCTTCCCGGCCCTGATAGAACTCCACGCCCCGCGCATGCCGGCTTTCCAGCCGCAGTTTTTTCACCAGCGCGCCGGTGAACACTTTCAGGTTGGGCCGGTTTTCCGCGGGACGCAGGAAGGCTTTTGCGGCGCTCCAGCGCAGGCCGTTTTTCTGCGTGACCTCGAAACGCGACACGCCGAAATTGTCGCCGCGGTTGAAATCCTCCGTCGCCGGAATGCCCGCTTCGATCACCGCCTTGCGGAAAGCGTCGATGATGTCCCACTGCACGCGCGGCGTCTCCACGCGCAGTTCACCGCCGGCGCCGTGCTTTTCATCGGCGCCGCGCCAGTGGTCTTCGATGTCCATGAACGCCGGCAGCACGTGCTGCCAGGCCCAGCCGCTGTCGCCGCTCAGCTGCGCCCATTCGTCGTAATCACGCGCCTGGCCGCGCAGGTACAGCATCGCATTGATCGACGACGAACCGCCGAGCACGCGGCCGCGCGGATAGTTGATCACGCGTCCGTTCAATCCGGCCTCGGGCACGGTCTGGTAACACCAGTCGGTGCGCGGATTGCCGATGCAATAC
>CAZSIR010000148.1:0-6935 GCA_964606765.1 uncultured Bordetella sp.
GCGATCTCGCGCTTTACGGCAAAATCATCAAGTCGGCGGGCATCAAGCCACAGTAGTGGATTGCAAAGCTGTCTGCATTAAAAACGCCGGCATTGATATGGCCGGCGTTTTAATTATAACTATTTGATTTTAAACGATTATTCCCATAAACGCTCAGGCAGCGGCAATCCCGCCAGCTGTTCCGGTGTCAGGGGCCGATCCGGCGTGATGCCGATGCGTTCCAGCACTGCCGCGAGCTGGCGGCTGTGCTGTGCACTGTGCCAGGTGGAGCGCTCGTAGAGCATGTAGATCGGCTGCATGCCAAAGAAGGTCTTGATTTTCTGCTGGCAGGATTTGTCTTCGAGCTTCTGCCACCAGTTCTCCAGCCGCGCAATGATGGTGTCGCCGTAACGCGCGATTTCATCACCGCTCATGAACGTGCCGTCCTTCGGCGGGACATTGGCGAGCTGTACGGCATATTCGACACCGCCTTCGACAGACTCGAGGAAAGCTTCACCGATGCGGAACACGTGGTGGCACATCAGTCGGATCGAGCGGTCGCGGTTGGGAATGACGCGCTCCGTGAGCTGTGCATCCGGAATCTGGCGCATCAGGCGCTGCGCGGCGCGCAATACCATGACCCAGCGTTTGATCAGCACTTCCGGCGGCAGCGGCTTGTGGCCGGTGCCCTGCAGGCCGACGAACTCGGCAACATCCTCCAGGTTCTGGCCGAAGACAAACTGATCACCCTTGGCGACCACGGGTACATTGCGCACGCCAAGCTTCAGCAGTTGCTCGCGGCCCTGCGGGTCGTTCAATACGTCGATGGCGACGAAATCAATTTTTTTGCGCGAAAGAAACTCTTTCGCCCGGAGACAGCTGCTTCACCCGGGTTGGGTGAACAGGATGAACTGATCGCTGGCGCCCATGTGTGACCCTTTCCTGAGGCGGTGTATGAGAGGGGCAAGACTACGACCGGTAACGCCGGTCGTCAAGGATTGCGATGCTATAATCCGCGCGCTTTTTATCCTGTTGTGTTCATCGCAGTATTGCCCCGCAGAAAAATCCATATGATGAAGCTGATCGGGACTGCCACCAGTCCCTACACCCGCAAGGTGCGCGTCGTGCTTGCAGAGAAACGCATGGAATGTGAGTTCGTTGTGGATGCGCCGAACACGGAAGGCAGCACGGTGGCGCGGCATAATCCGCTGGGAAAGATTCCGGTGCTGGTGCTTGATGACGACAGCAGCCTGTTTGATTCGCGGGTCATTGCCGAATATCTCGACAATGCGAGCCCCGGCAACCGCCTGATCCCGGAAGAAAAACGGCCGCGTATCCAGGTGCGGCGCTGGGAAGCCCTGGCTGACGGTTGCACGGATGCGGCGGTGGCCGTGGTCATGGAGAAGCGCAGGCCTGCCGAACAGCAATCACAGGAATGGATTGTGCGCCAGCAGGGCAAGGTGGATCGCGCACTGCAGATGATGGCCGATGATCTGGCGGCAAAAACCTGGTGCACCGGGGATTTTTTCACGCTCGCGGATATCGCCGTCGGCAGCTGCCTCGGCTGGCTTGAGCTGCGCTGGCCGGATTTGCCGTGGCGGCGCAATCACCCGAATCTGGCCCGGCTGGCCGACAAACTGGCGCAGCGCCAGTCATTCCGGGATACGGCGCCATCCTGATGGTTCTTATTCGTTGCTGAACGGCTGGGTATCCGGCGGGCATCCAGCGTCACGCGGCGCATGCTGGGCCTGCCGCGCGGATTCAATGATTCCGCCGCCGATGCAGACGCGGCTTTCATAGATCACCACCGACTGCCCGGGCGTTGCGGCCCACTGGTTTTCGGAAAACTCCACCACGCATTGCTCCGGCGCGCTTGAAGCCAGCGAACAGGCGGTATCTTTCTGCCGGTAGCGCGACTTGGCGCTGTACACCCATTGCGTGTGCGGCGCTTCGCCGCTGATCCAGTTCAGGTTGACGGCAGTCAGCTGGTCGGCAAGCAGCAGCGGGTGATCGTGGCCCTGTACCACCACCAGCCGGTTGTTCGCCATGTCCTTCTGCGCGACATACCAGGCATCACCGTCGCCGTTGCGCGTACCGCCGATGCCCAGGCCCTGGCGTTGTCCGAGGGTGTAGAAGGTCAGTCCCATGTGCCTGCCGACCTTGACGCCCTCGGGCGTGACGATGTCGCCGGGATTCGCCGGCAGGTAACGATTGAGGAATTCGCGGAACGGCCGCTCACCGATGAAGCAGATGCCTGTCGAATCTTTTTTGTCGTGGTTGGGCATGCCTTCGCGGCGCGCGATTTCGCGCACATCGCGTTTGTAGAGTCCGCCCAGCGGGAACAGGGTTTTTGCCAGTTGCTGCTGGTTGAGGCGGTAGAGGAAGTAGCTCTGGTCCTTGCTGCCGTCCTCGGCTTTCAGCAACTGGTGCAGGCCGTCAACCTCGCGCACCTGCGCATAGTGGCCGGTGGCGATGCGGTCGGCGCCGAGATTCATCGCGTGGTCGAGGAAAGCCTTGAACTTGATTTCGGCATTGCACAGCACGTCCGGATTCGGCGTGCGGCCGGCCTGGTATTCGCTGAGGAATTCGTTGAACACGCGATCCTTGTACTCGGCGCTGAAATTCACCGCCTCGATGTCGATGCCGATGCGGTCGGCGACCGCGACGGCGTCGATCAGGTCCTGACGCGAGGTGCAGTGTTCGTCGGTATCGTCGTCTTCCCAGTTTTTCATGAACAGGCCGATGACTTCATGGCCCTGCTGTTTGAGCAGCAGCGCGGCCACCGAGGAATCAACGCCGCCCGACATGCCGACTACGATTTTCTGTTTGCGTGACATGGTTTTAACTATGGTGATGCAGCAGGTCCAGCGGATGGCGCCGGCCGGCCAGATAATCGTCGATACATTGCATCAGCAGCGGGCTGCGATGTTTGGCGCGGCTGGCGCGGATTTCCCGGACCGGCATCCATAGCGCGCGCAGGATGCCGGTATCGAGCTTCCGACCGGGCTGGTGATCCGAGAGTTCCCCGGTAAAAGCGAAACGCAGGTAACTGGTGCCTGAATCCACCTGGCGGTATTGATAGATGCCGACCAGCGCCGTTGGGGTGAAGTGCCAGGCGGACTCCTCCAGCGTTTCGCGGATGACGGCCTCCCGCAGGGATTCACCAGCTTCCAGGTGGCCGGCGGGCTGGTTGAAGCGGATGCCATCCGGCGTTTCTTCTTCCACCAGCAGAAAGGCGCCATCACGCTCGACGATGGCGGCGACGGTGACATTCGGCTTCCATTGCTGATTTCCCGGATTCATCAGCGTATTTTATCGCCCGCCCGGCGTTGATGCCGCAGGCTGCGGTTTCTGCACGCGAACGCCGGGAACGGGCGTAAAAAAAGCAGGGCCGCAGCCCTGCTTTTCAGGAAAGAGTTGCTGCTTATTTTTTTTCTTTCTTGTCTTTTTTCTCTTTCTTTTCCATTTTCTTGTCGTCTTTCTTGTCGGCTGAGTAGGCCGGAGCAATGGCCACAGAAGCAAACATGGCGGCAAAAGCGATTGCGAGCAGTTTTTTCATGATTCCTCCCTTGTTGGACAAAAACGCGGCCGCTGGGCGGCTCACGACTCTGAACGAGCGGCGCTACATTAGCGCATGCTCTTATAAATGACAACTGGGTGGAAAGCGGGACATGGGGCGGGTCCACAGGACGGAAAGGGGCAAAAAGCAAAAAAAAGGCAGAGCCTGAGCTCTGCCTTTTGCGGAAAAGAGAAGATTACTTCTTGTCTTCTTTCTTCTCTTTCTTTTCCATTTTCTTCTCTTCTTTCTTCATTTCTTTCTTTTCTTCAGCAGCGAACGCCGGGGCAACGGCAACGGTGGCGAACACAGCGGCGATGATGGCAGCAAACAGTTTGGTCATAATATCCTCAATAAGTGGTTGATCAACCGAGCCTTTCGGCTCTTGACCGAAAAGCCGGTCAGCGCCAATAACGGGGCGTGAGGCCTGACGGTTGACAGGCTGGCGTAAGTTTTATCGAAATAAAGACGGATTGAGTTGACGATTTTTTATTTTTCCCTGGCGGTGATCGACTGAATCAGTTTTCAGAAAGAGGGCGCGATAGGGGTGTCGCCGTCTCGTAGAATTGACGGCACGGCATTTTTCCAGGTTCCAAGGGCAATATCGGCCAGATTCCAGGGGCCGACGCTGAAACGGATCAGGCGCAGGGTGGGAAAACCCGCCGCCGCCGTCATGCGCCGCACCTGCCGGTTGCGGCCTTCGCGCAGGGTCAACCTCAGCCAGCTGGTCGGTATCGACTGACGAACCCGGATGGGCGGCACCCGGGGCCATAACCAGGCCGGTTCCGGGACCAGTGCGACCTCAGCCGGGCGAGCGCGGTAATCCGGCAACTGGATGCCGGCGCGCAGGGGCGACACGGCGGATTCCGAAGCGAAGCCTTCAACCTGGACAAAATAGGTTTTCGCGAGTTTGTGCCGGGGATCGGTGATGCTGTGTTGCAGTTTGCCGTCGTCGGTCAGCACCACCAGTCCTTCACTGTCGGTATCCAGCCGGCCTGCAGGATAGACGTTGGTGAGTGGAATGAAGTCTTTCAGCGTCCTGTGCCCGCCGGAGGGGCTGAACTGACAAATCACGCCATAGGGTTTGTTCAGCAGGATGACCTGGGACATGCGGGGATTGTACGAAAAAAGCCCCCGCAGATGCGGGGGCTTGGACGCTGCGCCTGCGCTGTTCAGGCGGCGATGCCGACCTCGTTGCTGCTGATCAGCTGTTCATACCCGGGCAGGGTCAGAAATTCAACGTAATCGTCACTGGTGGAGATTTCGTCGAACAGTTTGGCGGCTTCTTCGTAACGTCCGGCATTCCAGGCTTCTTCGCCCAGTTCGCGGCGCACCCGGGCCAGTTCCTCCGGCAGCATTTTGCGGAACATGTCCTTGGTGACCTTGCGGCCGTCATCCAGCACGCCTTTGGGGCTGCGCATCCATTGCCAGATCTGCGAGCGTGAAATTTCCGCGGTGGCGGCGTCTTCCATCAGGTTGTAGACCGGCACGCAGCCATTGCCGGCGAGCCAGGCGCCGATGTACTGGATGCCGACGCTGATGTTGTTGCGCAGGCCCGCTTCGCTGATCGGCGCCTCCGGCTGGAAATTGAGCAGGTCTTTCGCACTGACCTTGACGTCCGGGCGCTGACGGCTGACCTGGTTGGCGCCGGGCATGTGTTTGTCGAACACTTCCTTCGCGATCCCGACCAGTCCCGGGTGGGCCACCCAGGTGCCGTCGCAGCCGTCTGTGGCTTCGCGCTCCTTGTCGGCACGCACCTTGGCGAGGGCGGCATCATTGGCCGCGGGATCGCCCTTGATCGGAATCTGTGCCGCCATGCCGCCCATCGCGAACGCATTGCGCTTGTGACAGGTCTGGACCAGCAGCAGCGCATAGGCGCGCATGAAAGGCGCGGTCATCGTCACCTGGCTGCGGTCGGCAAGGCAGAAATCCTTGTTGGAGCGGAATTTCTTGATGCAGCTGAAAATGTAATCCCAGCGGCCGATGTTGAGGCCGACGCAGTGGTCGCGCAGTTCGTAGAGGATTTCGTCCATCTCGAAGGCGGCAAGCACGGTTTCGATCAGTACGGTGGCCTTGATTGTCCCCTGCGGCACACCGAGTTCGCGCTGGGCCATCACAAAAATATCGTTCCACAGCCGGGCTTCAAGATGACTTTCCATTTTCGGCAGATAAAAGTACGGGCCGGTGTTGCGGGAAAGGGCTTCCTTGGCATTGTGGAAAAAGTAGAGCGCGAAATCGAAAATGGCGCCCGAAGCGGGGGCGCCGTCGATCTGCACATGGTTTTCCATCAAGTGCCAGCCGCGCGGGCGCACCAGCAGCGTGGCGGTCTTGTCATTGAGTTTGTAGCTTTTGCCTTCCGGGCTCTGGAAGGTGGCCGAGCGCCGGATGGCATCGCGCAGGTTGATCTGGCCTTCGATCATGTTGCTCCAGGTCGGCGCATTCGAATCCTCGAAATCGGCCATGAATACATTGGCGCCTGAGTTGAGCGCATTGATGACCATCTTGCGGTCGGTGGGGCCGGTGATTTCTACGCGGCGATCCTGCAGGTCTGCCGGAACGGGACCCACGGTCCAGTGGCTGTCGCGCACGGTTTTGGTGGAAGCCAGGAAATCAGGCAGCTTGCCGGCATCGAATTCGGTCTGGCGCACGGCGCGCTGCGCCATCAGTTCACGGCGGCGGGTTTCGAATTTGCGCGCCAGTTTGGCTGTGAAGGCGAGGGCCTGCGGAGTCAGGATTTCGCTGTAGGCGGCGGGAATGGCGCCGCTGATTTCTATGCCTTCGGGAAAACGGTTGTTGGACATCGGGGTTGCTCCTGGGCGCGTCGGAAATTAGAATTTCACGATATGAAAAAATATCTCACAGTCATTGCTGCAATGCATTATACATAGCATTCCACAACAGCCAATATTTGTATAGATGCACTTCTTTTGCCATGAAAATGCCCCGATCGGCAGGTCCTGGGGCAGATGCCGCTATGCGGCAAGAAAGCGCGGGCAAGGTTCTGGAAACAAAAAAGAAAACGCCCGCGGAAGCGGGCGTTTTTCAGGGCAAGCGACGCTTAAGGCTGAATCATGCGGCGCTTATTGGCTGCCCCAGGGTTTGATGGCTGCCTTGAGCTGGTTGTAGCCGTCGATGTAACGCGGACGTTTGGTGCTGTAAAGCTTGTCGAAGGTTGCCAACTGCGCGTCCAGCCATTTCGCGAGTTCGGTGTTGCCCGGGTTGGCGGCCTTGTAGGCTTCGTTGATTAGCACGAAGTGGATGCGCGGATCGTAAGGATCCTTGGTGCCGCCGACGGTTTCGTCGCCGTTGAGCAGGCGCTGCAGCATCGCATCGGCGGAGCCGAGGGTCTGTTCGTAGATCGGCGCGCCTTCCATGCGGTACATGACGCTGGTCATGTCCT
>CAZSIR010000149.1:0-6928 GCA_964606765.1 uncultured Bordetella sp.
CGCCGCAGCGGCGCATCGAATGGACGGTGGCCTGCAAGGAGGGCAATCTGTTCAATGTCGCGACCACTGCATTGGATCGCGGCGGACATCTGGCGCCGGGCATCGGTGATTACCCGTATCCGGAGCTGGGCTGCCCGACCAACGCAGAGCTGGTGCGGCGCTTTGCCGAACTCGGGCGGGCGGTGGGCCGTGAGCCGGCAACGACGGACGAGGCCAGGGCGCTTCTGGGTATAGCGCGCAATTAGTTTTGCCGCATGCAGCATACGGACGCCTTATAGCCTCTGCTGCGGGGCATCACCTGCAAAAACCGCTCATATCGTGAACGATTCCGGCTACGGCAGGGCTGACTGAGCTACAGTTACGCCTCTGCGCCGCTGGAGGATTTTCGCGGCGATTTCCCTTGAGGAGGACACCCCGATGGGTCATACCATCGCCGAGAAGATTCTCGGCAATCACGCGGGCGGCAAACCGGCAAAGGCCGGCGAAATCGTCGTTGCGGACGTGGATTTTTCGATGATTCATGACGCGCGTGCCGGCAATGCCCTGAAAATGATTGAAAAACTGGGCGCGGGCCAGGCCAACTTCGCTTTACCCCATGTCAAACGCACGGCGCTGGTGCTGGACCATTACTCGCCGCCGCCGAACATGGAGGCCGCCAATACCCATGTCGAAATGCGCGCATTCGCGGAAAAACATGGCTCGCCGATTTACGACGTGGGCGACGGCATCTGCCATCAGGTGCTGCCTGAAGGCGGGCACCTGACCTGCGGCGACCTGGTGGTGGGCACCGACACCCATTCGACGACCTACGGCGCCTTCAATGCCTTCGGCACCGGCGTTGAAGGCACGGATGTATCCGCCGTGATGATGACCGGCAAGCTGTGGTTTCGCGTGCCGGAGACCATCCACATCGAGCTGAGCGGCGCGCTGCAACCGGGTGTCTGGGCCAAGGACGTGACGCTCAACATGCTGTCGCAGCTTGGCGCGGAAGGGGCAAACTACCAGGCGCTGGAGTATGCCGGCAGCGGCGTATCGGCGATGGCGATTGATGACCGCATGACGCTGTCCAACCACGCCGCGGAACTGGGTGCCAAAGCCGCATTGCTGGAAGCCGACGGGAAAACCCTGGCCTGGCTCAAGGCGCATGGCGCGGCAACCCCGAAACCGGTGAAGGCTGACGCCGATGCGAACTATGTGCGGCGCATCCAGATTGATACCGCGAAACTGCCGCCGCAGGTGGCGCGCCAGCACAACATTGACGATGTGGTCGGCGTACCTGAAGTCAAGGGCCAGAAAATCCAGGTGGCGCTGATCGGCACTTGCACCAACGGCCGGCTGGATGACATCCGTCAGGCTGCTGCGATCCTCAAGGGAAAAAAACTGGCCAAGGGCGTGCGCATGATCGTGACGCCGGCATCCCGGGCGATTTATCTGGCAGCGATGCGCGAGGGCCTGTTTGAAATCCTCACCACGGCCGGTGCTTCGGTGGAGGCGGCGGGCTGCGGCACCTGCGTCAATATCACCGGGCATTACATCGCCGGCGACAGCCAGGTGGTGATTTCCAGCGCCAACCGCAATTTCAAGGGCCGGCTAGGCAATCCGAAGTCGGAAATCTGGATCGGTTCAGCGGCGACGGTGGCTGCGTCGGCATTGACCGGATTCATCACCGATGCACGCACCGTCGCCGGCGGCAACTGGCGTGCAGCGGCTTAAACGTAAAAGCTTTTCACCGCCAAGACGCCAAGGACGCCAAGGTAAAACCAGAAATCAAGAACCTTAAGCCTTATTGTTTTAGGTTTTCTTGGCGCTCTTGGCGTCTTGGCGGTAAATGATCTTGGCAGTAAAAAAGGATTCAAACATGAACATCATCAAAGGCAGCGCCCGCGTGCTGGGCGACGAGGTCAGTACCGACATCCACTGCTCGAGCAAATACCTGCCGGGCAAGGACACGGCCCACATCGCGACGGTGGCTTTCGACGGCGTGTCGCCGGGCTTTGCCAAAGCCTTCGCAAAAGGCGATGTGATTGTCGCCGGCAAAAATTTCGGCATCAATTCATCGCGGGAGCAGGCGGTGCACATCATGCACAAGATGGGTGTTGCAGCCATTGTGGCGCCATCCTTCGGCCGGCAGTTTTTCCGCAATGCGATCAACAACGGGCTGGCCGTGATCGAGTGCGACACTTCGGGCATTTCCGCGGGTGATGCCATCGAAATTGATCCGGTCGCAGGCAAAGTCAGTGTCGCTTCGCGCAGTATCGTGCGCGCCGTGCCGCCTTTGCCCGCGGCGGTGCAGGCCTTGCTTGCAGCCGGCGGCCTGATTCCGTTTCTGCAAAAACATCCGGACTGGAACCTGCAGGGGAAGGGACGGGCGGCGTGAGCATCATGCCTGCAGCCGTTCCGGCAATGCACCCGATGGTCCGCGGCCGGTGAAATACTGATACCAAATCAGCAAAACAATCTGACATTCCCGGGGAGGAGAGCACGATGAAATTAAAACAACTTTTTGCGGCGCTGCTGCTGGCGGGTGCAGCCGGAGCGGCTGCGGCACAGACCTGGCCGGCCCGTCCCATCACCATCCTGTGCTGGTCCGCCGCCGGATCCCCTGTGGATATTTATGCACGTACGCTGGCCAAGCTGCTGACCGCCGAACTGGGCCAGAACGTGGTGGTGGAGAATCGTACGGGCGGGTCGGGCATCGTGATGGTCAATTCCCTGGTGCGCGGCGCGACCGATGGCTACACCATCGCGGCCAATACCCTGTCATTGGCGACCCTGTTCAGCGAAAAGACCGCACAGTTCAAGGCGGATGACCTGCAGATGGTGGCCCGTTCGCAGATTGATCCCTACGGCCTGATCGTGCACACCTCCACGCCGTTCAAGAACATCGAGCAATTCGTCGCTTTCGCGCGCAAGAAGCCTGAATACCTGAATGTCGGCGGTCCCTTCGCCATCAGCTCCCACCGCGTGGCCTGGGAGGTGTTTGCGGATGTGGCGAAGTTCAAGACCACCTGGGTGCCTTACCCCGGGGGCGGCCCGGCACTGACGGCCATTGCCGGCGGACACATCGATGCGGCGGCGACCAATCCAGGCAACGTCAAGCCGATGATCGATGCCGGCAAGGTGCGCGTGCTGGCGGTGTCCTCCGACAAACGTCTCGATGATTTCAAGGATGTGCCGACGTACAAGGAAAAGGGCTGGGACGTGGTGCGTTACCAGTGGCGCGGCATCATGGTGAAGGCGGGCACCCCCAAGCCCGTCGTTGACCGGCTGGCATCGGCCATCCAGAAGGCGCAGCAGACCCAGGAGTGGAAAACCTACCTGCAGCGTGTTTCACAGCTCGATGGCTACCAGGGTCCGGACGCTTTCCGCGCGCAACTGATGCAGGACGTCAAGGAAACCGATGCGGTCAAGAAGAAGCTGGGGTTGCTGGAGACCCAGTAATATCCGATTGATCAGGCCGCGGCATGGCAGCATGAATTGCATGCAGTAATCCAGGAAAATCAAATGTCGCAGTTGTCGGTGTGGCAGCGGCTGCGCAAGCGCGCTGACCGCTGAAGGCGCGAATTTATCCAGCAGGATCAACAGTCACGGGAATGAAGATGGCGAAACCCACGGTGCGGCAGCAGTTGCGAAAACGATTGACGGAGGGCGGCATGATCGTGGCGCCCGGCATTTATGACGCCTACGGCGCCCGGCTGGTGCAGCAGGCGGGTTATGAGGCGGTTTACATGACCGGCAATGGCGTGTCGGCGAGCCTGCTCGGCCAGCCTGATGTCGGCATGATTGACCTGACGCTGTTTGCGGCGCATGCGCATCGCGCGGCAGCCTGCGTCGACATTCCTCTGATCTGCGACGCCGATACCGGTTACGGCAATGCGGTGAACGTGCGCCATACCGTGCGCGAATTCGAAAGTGCCGGTGTTTCAGCGATCCACATCGAGGACCAGGTTGCACCCAAGCGCTGCGGCCATCTGCCGGGTTCGCGCCCGGTGGTGTCGCTGGCGGAACATGCAGGCAAGATCGAAGCCGCGGTGGCGGCGCGCCGCGATCCGGATTTTCTCATCATCGCGCGCACCGATGCGGCGACCGGACTCGGACTGGATGAGGCCATCCGCCGGGGCCAGGCCTATCGCAAGGCAGGGGCCGACGTGGTGTTCGTTGAATTGAAAAACAGCCCGACCATCATCGAAGACCTGAAGCGTGTCACCGGTGAATCCGGCGCCCCCTGTCTGGTCAACATCGATGGCGGCGGCAAGCTCGGAGAGTTGACGGTACCCGAGATCGAGCGGCTCGGATTTCGCATTGCGATTTTCCCCGGGCTCGCGCGCAATGCCGCGGGTTTTGCGATCCGCGAGGCGCTGGGCACCTTGAAGCGTGACGGCAATACCCGGTCGGTGCGTGATCGCATGCTGTCGATGAAGGAATACAACGAAGTGCTGGATCTGGGCGCGGTTGAGCAATGGGAGAAGCGCTACATGCAAGACCGGTAATTTTTTGCATAACATATAAGTAATTGATTTTATTGATAAAATTATAATTTTTAGGTTGGTGTCCACCAACCGGCATCGGGAGTCCTGAAATGGCAGCAGCCGGCAAGAAAAAGTCCGCGACAAAAAAATCCGCAGTCCGCACATCGGCGGCGGCGAAAAAAAGCAGTGTCACGAAGTCGATCAGAAAATCCGCCAACCCGCTGGGTCTGGAGAAAAAAGCGCCGGGCCAGTTCGATACGCTGCAGGAAATCGCGCTCGCGGCGTATCGAAAATTGCCGTCGCCGGTATGGGATCACCTGATGGGCGGCGCGGATTCCGAAATGACTTTGCGCCGCAACCGCGCCGGGCTGGATGCACTGGCCCTGCGCCAGCGCGTGCTGGTGGATGTGCGCAAGATTGATCTCGGCACGACCCTGCTCGGTCAGTCGCTGTCCTTTCCGGTGTTTCCGGCGCCGGTGGGCGGTTTTCTCGGCAAGGTTCATCCCGAAGGCGGTCCGGCGGTGGCCCGCGCCGCGGTATCCCGCGGCACCACGGCATTCATCGCAACCGCGGCCAAGCCCAGTCTCGAGGCGGCGCAGGCTGCGGTGGATACCCGGCTGGTATTCCAGCTGTATGTGCGTGGCGACCGGAACTGGATCGAGGGCATCCTCGACCGCGTGCGCGCAGCAAAATATGGCGCGTTGTGCGTGACGGTTGACCGCAATTTCTACGGCCGCCGCGAGCGCGACATTGTCAGCGGCCTGCCGGTGAAGGAAGGTTTCGGCGACCAGTCCTACCAGGCCAGCCTGAACTGGAAAGACCTGGTGTGGATGAAGGAGCGTGTCGGCCTGCCGCTGATCGCCAAGGGTATTGCCACCGCGGAAGATGCGGAGCTGGCGGTGGAGCATGGCGCCGACGTGGTTTATGTATCGAACCACGGCGGACGCCAGCTGGATCATGCGCAGGGCAGCATTGAAGTGGTGGCGGAAGTGGTGAAGGCGGTGGCCGGTCGCGCCGAAGTGCTGGCTGACGGCGGCGTGCAGCGCGGCACCGACGTGGTCAAGATGCTGTGCCTCGGAGCGCGTGCGGTGGGCGTCGGCAAACTGCTGGGGCTGGCCCTGTCCGCAGGCGGCGAAGCCGGCGTGGCAAGGATGCTGGAACTGATGGAACTGGAAGTGCGCACGGCGCTGGGGCTGATGGGCGTGACCTCGATCAAGCAACTGGGCCCGCAGTGGCTGCGCGAAGTGCCGATTCTGGGCACGCCGAGTTCGGTCAGCGCCTATCCGCTGCTGGAGGCGGCCGTGAAGCGTGACCGGCGCTGAGCTGCCGGACCGGTCCACGAACAATGATCAACAGGAATCAACAGGAGAGAGAACGATGAAAGCCGTAACAGGATTGATGCTGGGCGCGCTGGCGCTCGCCCATGCCGTGCCGGTGCTGTCTGCCGATAACTATCCGTCTCGCCCGGTGCGCATGATCGTGCCGTTTGCGCCGGGCGGTGCCTCGGATTTTGTCGGCCGCCTGATCCAGCCGAAGCTGCAGCAGGAACTGGGGCAGCAGATCCTCATCGACAACCGTGCCGGCGCTTCCGGCAACATCGGCGTCGAGGTTGCGGCCAAGGCGCCGGCTGACGGATATACCTTCCTGCTCGGCAACATCGGCACCATGGCGATCAATCCGAGCATCTATCCGAAGTTCCCGGTGCGTCCGGTGCGTGATTTCGCCGCGGTGACCCAGGTGGTCGATGTGCCGGTGGGCCTTGCCATGCATCCCTCGGTGCCGGTAAAAAACATGCGCGAGTTCATCGCCTTCGCCAAGGCGCGCAAGGGCAAGCTCAATTACGGTTCCGCCGGCGCCGGCAGCAACGGCCGGCTGGAAATGGAGCAATTCATGCGCCTCGCCGGCATTGATCTGGTGCAGGTGGCCTACAAGGGCGGCGCGGGCGCAGCGGCCACGGCGTTGCTGACCGGTGAAGTCGAGGTGGCCTTTGTCAGCCTCGCATCGGTGATGCCGCATGTGCGCAACAACAAGATGAAAATCCTCGGCATATCCGCCAGCAAGCGCGTGAAGGCGCTGCCCGATGTGCCGGTGATGCCGGAACTGGGTTACAAGGACATGAAAACCGGCTCCTGGCAGGGCGTGTACGTGCCGACGGGCACGCCGCGGCCGGTGATCGACCGCCTGTTTGCGGCGACGGTCAAGGCGATGGCGGATCCCGATGTGGTCAAACGCATCAATGACAGCGGATCGGAGGTGATCGTCAGCGCGTCACCCGAAGAGTTCACGGTGTTCATGAAGGAGCAGAACCTGCGCTTTGAGCAGGTGGTCAGGCAAATCGGCGGTATCACCGAATAACGGAAAAGAAATCATCGTAAAAGGAATGTCAGTGTACAAACTGGGAATACTCGAGGGCGACGACATCGGCCTGGAAGTGGTGCCGGAGTGCGTCAAGGTGATGA
>CAZSIR010000150.1:0-6896 GCA_964606765.1 uncultured Bordetella sp.
CTGCGGCACGATGACGCGGATCGGGCGCGACGGGTAGTTATCCGCCGCGATCACCAGTGTCGTGCCCAGCAGCAGCGCCGCGCCGCCGAGGGTGATGATGGTTTTTTTGATGCTGTGCATGCTGTTCTCCTCGCGTAATTTTTTGTTCTGCCCGATTGTTTTCGGCTGTTTTCCGGCTTATTCCCCATCATACCCGGGCAGCACCCGCGCATCGATTACGCAGACGCCGCCGGCCTTGACGATGGCGATGCCGCGTTCGATCGCAGGCTGCATGTCGGCCATCGTGGTGACCGGGCCGATGCCCTCGGCGCCCTGGGCGCGGGCCATCGCTGCAATGTCGATGTCCGGCTCGATGATCTTCTGGCCGATCCAGGCGTTTTCCGGCGGGCGGCCGCGGTATTCGGCGACATGGCCCTGATGCCTTTCGTCATTGAAGAACGAGCGGTTGTTGCAGACGATCATCAGGCAGGGAATCTGGTAGTGCGTCGCGCTCCACAGCGCGGTGTTGCCCATCAGGAAATTGCCGTCGCCCATCAGGCCGATGGGGATGCGCCCGCTGCCTTTCAGCGCCAGCGCCGCGCCGATGGTGATGCCGGGGCCGGCGCCGACGCCGCCGCCGCCATCGAAGCCGAGGTAATCCAGCGGATGGCGGAAGTGGGTGTAACTGCCGCTCCAGCCCAGCGGCAGATGGGTGTAGCAGACTTCCTGCGCATCCTTCTGCTTCGCCACCGCGGCATTCAGCGCGTAAGCCAGTCCCTTCAGCGCCAGCGGTTCGGCGGCCTGTCCGCCCAGGGGGTATGAGCCGGTCCTGATCAGCTGCGGACGCGCGCTGACCGCCGCCGTCAGCAGGGGCACCGCGCCTTCCGGTTCGCAGTTCATGTACACATCCACCGGCGGCAATGCCTGGTAATCCATGCTCCAGCCGCGATGCAGATGCGCATCGCAGGAGATATGGATGATTTTTGCATTGACCGGCTTGTCGCCGTGCGACTGTTTCAGCGCGCCGGCGAGATCCAGCCAGTCCAGCGACAGGATGACATCGGCCTCGGCGAGGGTCTTGCGCGCAGCGGGCACCAGCCGGTTGGCCGGCGGCGCGGCATGCAGGCGGTGGTCCGTCGGGAAGGCGGCGGGCAGCTTGATCTGGGTCAGCACGCGCATGTCGAGTTTTTCGGCGAGCGCGATGCGCGCGTTCCAGGCCTCCATGCTGCGCGTGCTGCGACCGGCGAGCATCACCGGATTTTTGGCGCCGGACAACAGCCTTGCCGCGGCCTCGATTTCATCCGCCGCCGGGCGTACCGGGGGCGGAGGGGCGAAACGCGCGATATCCGGAATGGCCGGCATCGATTGGAGTTTTTCCTCCTGGATCGACACGTCGAGGTTCACGTACACCGGCGCACGCGGCGCGGTCGCCGCGAGCTGCGAGCCGCGCAGCAGCGCTTCGACGGCGGCGGCCACCGAACCCGGCTGGTTGTCCCACTTGGTGAAGTTGCGCACCAGCGCGGCCTGGTCGGAGCAGGTATGGATCCAGTCGATCCACGGCCGGCGTTTGGCAGCGTCCCACGGCCCGGTAGCGCCGAGGATCAGCATCGGCGAGCGGTCGCACCAGGCATTGAATATCGGCATCGAGGCGTGCATCAGGCCGACGTTGGAATGCAGGCCCACGGCCATCAGTTTGTTCGCGGCTTTCCAGTAACCCTGGGCGATCGACACCGCGGTTTCATCGTGCAGGCAGAGAATCATCTGCGGCTTCTTGTTGCCGAGATAATTGACCAGGCTGTCATGCAGGCCGCGGTAACTCGCGCCGGGATTCAGCGCGATGTATTCCATGTCGAGCGCGCGCAATGTACCGGCGATCACGTCGCTGCCGAAGACATTGTCGCTGGCTGCGGACGGCGCCGGTGTTTCATGGCGGATGGCGGCGTTCTTGTTTTGCTGGGTCATGTCGTTTCCATTCTAAAAACTGAATCAAAATCAAAGGCAGCCACAGAGATCACAGAGAGCACAGAGTTTTCATTGATTATCCGGTGCACCATTACAGCAGGCGTGTGGGTTGTAAGGCGCTGCTTTTCTCTGTGTCCTCTGTGATCTCTGTGGCAAATGCTTTTAAGGGGTTTTGGATGTTTTCAATCAACCGTGGCGCCCGAGGCCTTGATGACCCGCGCCCATTTGACGAATTCCGCCTGCAGGAATTTGCCGAACTCCTCGCGCGAGCTGCCGACGGCGACGCTGCCGCTGTTCTTCATGCGTTCCTTCATGTCCGGGCTTTGCATGATTTTCACCGCTTGGCCATTGAGCAGGTTGAGGATGTCGGGGGATGTGCCCACCGGCGCCAGCAGGCCGTACCACTGGCTCGACTGGTATCCCTTCAGTCCCGACTCCGACACCGTGGGCAGCTCGGGCATCGCCGGCAGGCGTTCCAGTGAAGTCACGCCCAGCGCCCGCACGCGGCCGGACTGGATCAGCGGCAGAGCGGTCAATGCCGGCATGAACATGGTGCCGACTTCACCCGAGAGGATGGCGGTGATCGCAGGGCCGGTGCCGCGGTACGGCACATGGACCATTTTCGTGCCGGTCAGCGTCTTGAACAGCTCGCCGGCGAGGTGCGGCGTACTGCCGCTGCCCGAACCGGCAAAGAGGATTTCACCGGGACGGGCCCTGGCAAAGGTGATCAGCTCCTTCACGTTCTTCACCGGCAGCGACGGATGCACCACCAGCACATTCGGTGCGTGCGCGAGCAGGCTCACCGGATCGAAGTCGCGCAGCGGGTCGTACAGCGCCTTGGCATACAGCGTCGGGCTGGTGACGAAGTTCGCGCCGTTGACCATCAGCGTGTAACCGTCCCTCGGCGCTTTCGCCACCAGCTCGCTGCCGATCATGCCGTTGGCGCCGGCGCGGTTGTCGACCACCACCGGTTTGCCCAGCGCATCGGCGAGCCGCTGGCTGAGCAGGCGGCCGGCAGTGTCCACCCCGCCGCCGGCGGGGAAGGGCACGACAATGCGCACCGGACCGGCGGGATAGTTTTGTGCCCTTGCGCCGGGTATTGCTGCTACGCCGATCAAAATCAGCAGTGCTGCGGCGGGCGCGCGGATGTGCTTGTTCATGGACGAATCTCCTCCTCAGGAATCGTGGACCACTTTTATTGCAGACCGAGCAGCGCGGCGCCGGTGTTCCAGCACAGGTCACGCCGCGAACTGTCATTCAAACTATTGTTTTTGTTGATGAATTTTACAGGGTCCGGATCGCGCAGCGGGAAGGGATAGTCGCTGCCCAGCGCGACCCTGCTGCTGCCGACGCGTTCGACCAGGTAACGGAAGGCTTCGTCATCGTGCAGCACGGTGTCGTAATAAAGATTGCCGGCGTACTGGCCCAGCGGATTTTTGACCGAACCCTTGGCAAACGGCGGCGCGGTGATGCGGCCGCGGTCCATGCGGCCGAACTGGTACGGCACGCAGCCGCCGCCGTGCACCAGCAGCACGCGGAGTCGGGGGAAACGGTCAAACACGCCGCCCAGCAGCAGTGCCGCTGCGGCAAAGGTGGTTTCACTCGGATTGCCGACGAGGATGTGGAGAAACAGTCTGCGGATGCGCGGCGGCACCGCGAGGTCGGCCGGGTGGATGATCACCGGCACATTCAGTTCCTGGGCCGCCGACCAGAAGGCATCGAACTGCGGCGCATCCAGGCCTTCCTCTTCGACGCGCGCGCCGATCTGCACGGCGCGGTGGCCGAGTTTACGTGTCGCATAGCGCAATTCATCGGCGGCCAGCGCGGCATCCTGCAATGGAACCATCGCTGCGGCGGCATAACGGTCAGGTCGCTGAGCGACCATTTCGGCGAGCGCTTCGTTCTGCACCCGTGCCAGCCACTGTCCGGCTTCCGCCGGCAGATGATAGGCGGCAAGGTCCATCCAGCCGGAGAGCAGCTGCACATCAATGCCGGCCTCGTCCATCCATTTCAGCCGTGCCGCCTCGTCGCTCAGCGGCGGAATCAGCGGCATGCCGGTGAGGCGGCCGCCGACGGCAATGCGCGTCGCGCCGTCTTCACCCTTGACGATCTTCACGTCATGCCGCGCGCCCTCGGCTTCGATGCGGGCTATGACCGGTTTGCCGACATGATGGGCATGGATGTCGAGACAGCGCGGCTTGACGAGGGTCATGCGGCTTTGTCCCGCCTGATGACTTCGCGGATCTGCGCGGCGATGTCCTGCGGTTTTTCCGCCGGCGTGATGTGGCGGCCGCCGGGCAGCACGGTCAGCGTCGAGCCGGCAATGCCCTGGTGCAGCGCTTCGGCCATCGCCACCGGGGTCGCATAGTCTTCCTCGCCGACGACCACGGCGGTCGGCACCCTGATCGTGGCGAGTCCGGCGCGCAGGTCGCCGTCACCGAGCAGTTCGCAGGTTTTGACATAACAGTCGACGTTGTTGGCGAGGAACACTTTCACCAGGCGGTCTACGGTGGCTTTTTCAGCGGCGCGGAATGCGTCGCCGAACCAGCGTCCGGTCTGGAATTCAACCAGCGACGCCATGCCTTTTTCCTTTCCGGCCGCGCCGCGCTCGCGCCAGACTTTCGGCGCGTCGGCGCCGTACCAGGCGGTGGTGTCGATCAGCGCGAGGCCGGTGCTGCGCTGCGGATAACCGATGGCGAAGGCCTGCGCCACCATGCCGCCCATCGAGCAGCCGCCGACCACCGCGGACGGCCATTTCACATGATCCATCAGTTCGGCGAGGTCGCGCGCGAACAACTGGGGCGTGTAGGTCATGATGCGCTGCTCCGACGCACCGTGTCCGCGGCAGTCGAAGACCAGCAGCTGCGTGTCTTTCGCCAGGGCCTGCACCACGCCGTCCCAGATGCTGTGGTCCAGCGCCAGCGAATGCACGAGGGCGACGCGCGGCGCCGCGGCGCCGGCCTTGCTGTGCAGCGTGTAGGCGATTTCGCAGCCGTCGGAAGTCTTGAAGCGGTCAGTCATGAGCCAGTTCCTCAGTGGGTGAAGTCATTGTTTCTGCGCGGCGCGCTGCCAGGCGCGGATCAGCGTGCGCGCGCCGACCTCGACCGCCATATTGCGTTTGTACATCGCCGAGCCGCGGACATTGGCCAGCGGTTGCGCCAGGTCGCGCAAGGGTTGCACCGCGGCACGGATGGCGGCTTCATTGAGGGAAGCGCCGGTCAGCATTGACAGATCGGCGACCAGCGGTTTCCAGCTCACCGCGCCGACGACCAGTTTCGCCGCGACACATTTTCCCTGCGCGTCCAGCGTGACCACTGCAGCGGCATTGGCCGTCGGCGTTTCCATCACGCCGCGGGGCAGGAATTTGTGGAAGGCAGAGCCGCTGCGCGGGGGCAGCGCGTCGATTTCGACGGCAAGCAGCATTTCATCCTTTGCGAAGCGCTTGTCGAAGGCTTCAGTCAGCGCAGTGGTCCTGCGCCCGGCTGCGGCGGCGGTGACGACGCGCGCATTCAGCGCGACCAGCGCCACCGGCATGTCAAAGCCGCCGATCAGCGGCGCGACACTGCCGCCCACCGTGGTAATGCGTCGCACGCGGGTGTGGCCGGCGGCGTCCAGCGCTTCGGCGAGCACCGCCCAGCGTTCACGCAACTGCGGCAGTTCATGCAGGGTTTGCTGGTTGACGCCGGAGCCTATGCTTAAGTAATTGTTTTTATTTAATATTTCAAGAAGCTCTGGAATGCGGCTGACGACCATCAATCGCTTCGATTGCGGATAACCGGTGCGCTCGCGGCGCAGCGCATGCGACATGCCGCCGGAAACGATGGCGGTGTCGCCTTCGGCATACCGCGCGACCGCTTCATCGACGGTTTTCGGCGTGAGCAGCTCCGGTTTGAACGGCCGTGTGCCTGAAGGTTTGCCGGTGGCCAGTCGCGCCCACACGCCGCCTTTGGGCGCGGCAGGCGCTGCGATTTTTTCATCGGCATACAGTTCCGGATGCAGTGCGCGGTGGATTTTTTCGGCAGTGATCGGCAAGGCATGGATGCGCACGCCGACGGCATCGGCGATGGCGTTGGCAATCGCCGCGGGAATGGCGTCCAGGCCGATTTCGCCGAGGCCCTTGGCGCCGAAGGGGCCCGAGGGTTCGTAGGAATCGGCGAATCCGACATGGATTTTCGGCACAAAATCGGCGGAAGGCAGCGGGTAATCGATGTACTGCGGATCGGTGGGTGTGCCCTGGTGCCAGTCGAAATATTCGGTCATGGCAAGGCCGATGCCCTGGGTCACCGCGCCTTCGACCTGGCCTTGTGCGGCGGCGGGATGGATCACCGTGCCGCAATCGACGACGGCGGAGATTTCCTTCAGTCTGACCACGCCGGTGCCGCGATCAACTTCGACTTCCACCGCCTGCGCGGCGAAATTGTAGGCGCCGGATTCATTGCCGTAACGGCTGTGGTCGGGAAACTCCGACGGATTGTCCCAGTTGCCGACGCCGACGATGGCTTCTCCGCCGCGCTTGTAGATATTGGCGCGCACCACGGCGCTGACCGGTTTGAATTCGCTTTCGGCGCCTTTTTTCGGACCGATCTGGCCGTTGATGATGACGAGTTCTTCGGCCGGCTTTTTGAACTGCTCCGCTGCCGCAGCCATCAGCTGTTTGTGCGCCGCCGCCGCCGCGAGTTTGACCGCGTTGCCGGCGACATAGGTGACGCGGCTCGCCAGCGCGCCCAGTGAATGCGGATGCACGTCGGTGTCGGGGCGGGTGATGTCGATGTCTTCGTACGGCATGCCGAGTTCTTCGGCGGCGATCTGGCGCAGCACGGTCAAGGTGCCCTGGCCGATTTCGCCCTCGCCGGTGATGATGGTGGCGCGGCCGTCTTCATTGATGCGCACGATGGCCGAGCTGCCGTCCCAGTCGCCGAAGCTGCGGCGGCCGTTGACGTGGATGCTGCAGCCCA
>CAZSIR010000151.1:0-6798 GCA_964606765.1 uncultured Bordetella sp.
CCGAGGCGTTCATAGGTTTCACAGGCATCCAGCGCCATGCGCAATGCGCGCGCGTCGGCGAGGCCGATGTCCTCCGCCGCCATGCGGATCAGCCGCCGGCCTAGATACAGCGGATCGGCGCCGCCATCCAGCATGCGCACCAGCCAGTACAGGGCCGCATCCGGCGCCGAGCCGCGCACGGATTTATGCAGCGCGGAAATCTGGTCATAGAAGGCATCGCCGCCCTTGTCAAAACGGCGCAGGCTTTGCGTCAGCGTCTGCTTGACGAAGGCCTCGTCGATTTCGCTTTGTTTGGCCTGCACCGCTGCCGTGCTGATCTGCTCGACCATGTTGAGCAGGCGGCGCGCATCACCATCGGCATAAGCCACCAGGCTGTCGCGGGCTGCGTCCGACAGTTTGAAGCTCAGCAGTGATTTGTCGATGGACCGCGCGATCAGTCCGGCAAGGTCGGCATCGGTCAGCGGCTGCAGCACATACACCGCGGCGCGCGACAGCAGCGCACTGTTGACCTCGAACGAGGGGTTTTCGGTGGTGGCGCCGATGAAGGTGATCAGGCCCTGCTCGACAAACGGCAGAAAAGCATCCTGCTGCGATTTATTGAAGCGATGCACTTCATCGACAAACAGGATCGTGCGCCGGCCGCTCTGCTGCAGCACGACTTCGGCGCGCGCCACCGCTTCGCGGATTTCCTTGACGCCGGAAAGCACCGCGGAAATGGCGATGAATTCGGCATCGAAGCCCTGCGCCATCAGACGCGCCAGCGTGGTCTTGCCGACGCCCGGCGGCCCCCACAGGATCATCGAATGTGGTTTGCCGGCCTCGAAGGCGAGCCGCAGCGGCTTGCCGGCACCGACCAGGTGCTGCTGCCCGACCACTTCATCCAGGGTGCGCGGCCGCATGCGCTCCGCCAGCGGCGCATCGGGCTCACGTTTCGCGAACAGGTCGTTCACGCGGGCTCCGCTTATTCGCTGATGACGTCGGCGCCCTGCGGCGGCGTGAAGCGGAAAACATCGGCGGCAATGCGCGGATTGCGTTCGACGTCAGTGAAGGTGATCACTGTAGTCTGGCCGAACTGGTCGCGCAGTTCCATCGCCTCCAGCCCGGATTTTCCGAAGCCCATGCGCACACGCTCGAACGCGGTATCGCGGTTCTTCGGCACGGCATTGAGCCAATCCAGGCCATCCTTGTTTCCGGCATCAGACAGCGTGAAATCCCGCTCAAGGTCATTGCTGCCGGACAGCAGCGCTGCCGGACTGGCGCCCAGCGCGCGATCCAGTTTGCGCACCGTGACCTGGTTCAGGTCCTTGTCATAAATCCACAATTTGCTGCCGTCGCCGACGATGACCTGCTCGTACGGCTTGCGGTAATCCCAGCGGAATTTTCCCGGCCGCGAAAACTGCATGACGCCCTGCGCTTTCTGCAGGGGCTTCAGGTTCCTGTCGAGCACGGTCTGGGCAAAATTCGCCCTGAGGGTCTGTGCCTGTCCGAGAAAGGCCTTCAGCGCTTCGGTGCCGGCCGCGGCAGACAGTCCGGGCAACAGGCACAACAGCAACAGTAAAATTCGCATCACAGGCTTTTGCGCACGCGCTCGATGTTGACGATGCGTCCCGATCGCAGCGTCACGGTGGTCAGGTGGGGATTGGCCAGCGTCGGAAAATAATAGTACGACTTCAGGCCTTCACGCAGGTTGTCCACGGCCTGATGATCCGGCTTGCCCGCCCGCAACACCAGTTCCCCCTCGGTCATGCCGTGCTCGAGGCGGATATAGACCTCAAAGGACATGCCGCGGGCCGGCTCGTCGGCGGCGCCGGCACAGCCGCACCACAGTGCCGCCGCAAGGATGATTGCTCTGGACCACATGTGCATTCAGACCGCGTAACAGGGAAAAGGTTTGCGGCAACCGGCGGTCAATCGCCGTCCGAAGCCGAGGCCGGCGCCAGCACCTCGCGGTTGCCGTTGGACTGCATCGGCGACACCAGCCCGGAACGCTCCATCTGCTCGATCAGCCGCGCCGCCCGGTTGTAACCGATGCGCAGGTGGCGCTGCACCAGTGAAATCGAAGGGCGCCGGGTTTTGAGCACGATGGCCACCGCCTGGTCATACAGCGGGTCGGCTTCGCCGTTGCCGCCTTCCGCCCCCTCGACGCCGCCTTCAGCGGAAACTTCCGGGCTCTCAAGAATTTCATCAATGTACTGCGGCTGGGCGAGGCTCTTCAGGTGGTCCACCACCTTGTGCACTTCCTGGTCATCAACAAAGGCACCGTGCACGCGCTGGGTGTAACCCTGGCCCGGCGGGAGGTACAGCATGTCGCCCTGGCCCAGCAGCGCTTCCGCACCCATCTGGTCGAGAATAGTGCGCGAATCGACCTTGGCTGATACCTGGAATGCAATGCGGGTCGGAATATTGGCCTTGATCAGACCCGTAATGACATCCACTGACGGCCGCTGCGTCGCCAGCACCAAATGCACGCCGGCGGCGCGCGCCTTCTGTGCCAGACGCGCGATCAGTTCCTCGATTTTTTTGCCGACCACCATCATCAGGTCGGCCAGTTCGTCGATGACGACGACGATCAAGGCCATTTCCACCAGCGGCACCGGATTGTCCGGCGTCGAGGCAATCGGATTGTTCAGCGGCGCCTTTTTCTTGATGGCATCACGCACCTTCTGGTTGAAACCGGCCATGTTGCGCACGCCCAGCGCCGACATCAGCTTGTAACGGCGTTCCATTTCTCCGACACACCAGTTCAGCGCATTCGCGGCCTGGCGCATGTCGGTGACCACCGGCGCCAGCAGATGCGGGATGCCTTCGTACACTGACAGTTCGAGCATCTTTGGATCAATCAGGATCAGCCGCACCTGCGAGGGCGGCGCCTTGTAGACCAGCGACAGGATCATCGCGTTGATCGCCACCGATTTGCCGGAACCCGTGGTGCCGGCCACCAGCAGGTGCGGCATGCGCGCGAGGTCGGCGACTATCGGATGTCCGGCAATGTCCTTGCCCAGCGCCAGCGCCAGCGGCGAGCCCATGTCGGCGTAGACCTGCGAGCCGAGGATTTCCGACAGGCGCACGATCTGCCGTTTGGGATTGGGAATCTCCAGCCCCATGCAGCTCTTGCCGGGTATGGTTTCCACGACCCGGATGCTCATCACCGACAGCGCACGCGCCAGATCGCGCACCAGGTTGATGATCTGGCTGCCCTTGACGCCGACCGACGGCTCGATTTCAAAACGGGTAACCACCGGCCCGGGATAGGCCGCAAGCACTTTGACTTCAACGCCGAAATCCAGCAGTTTTTTCTCGATCAGCCGCGACGTGAACTCCAGTGTGTCGGCCGAAACGGTTTCGACATTGGCGTCGGCCTCGTCCAGCAGCTTCAGCGGCGGCAACAGTGTGTCCGGCAGGTCACCGAACAACGGCACCTGCTTCTCGCGTTCGACCCTTGCCGACTTCGGAATCTCGACCATGCGCGGCGGCTCGATGCGCACCGGCTCATGCGCTTCGATTTTTTTCCGGCTGTCTTCTACCGCATCCTTGCGGGCGACCGTTGCCTCTTCGCCGGCCTTGCGGTCGGCGCGCTCCTGCATTTTCGCCACCACCCAGGCATACAGCTGCTCCGACCAGCCGCCCAGCCGCTCAATGACCAACAGCCATGAAATGCCCGTGAACAGGCTGAGCCCCGCAGCCAGCAGCAGCAACAGCAGCAAGGTCCCCCCGGTGAATCCCGCGGCCGCGGCCAGCCCGTTGCCGACCATCGCGCCCAGCACTCCGCCCGGTGCGCCGGGCAGTGCGGCCTTCAGCGTGTAAAGACGCAGGGATTCCATGCCGCAGCTCGCGACCAGCAGCACGACGAAACCGATCAGCATCACGGCGTGCGAACGGCGGTCGGTTTCGGCCACGGTTTCAATGCGCCGGAAGCTCCACATCACGAGGGCCCCGCATAACGCCACCCACCAGTACGCCGAGAGGCCGAACAGGAACAGCAGCAGGTCGGCAACATAGGCCCCGACGATGCCGCCGGCGTTGCCGATGCTGTCGGCGGACACGCTGTGGGACCAGCCCGGGTCCCCCTTGTGGAAGGTGAACAGCACCAGCAGCAGGTAAAGCGCAACGGCGAGGAAAGCCAGCCACGAGGATTCACGCAGCAGCGCCGCCAGTTTGGGCGGCAGGGGATTGGGCGCGCTTTTGGCGGCGGAGGTTTTATCGCTGACCAGCATCAGGTTTGTCGCAAAAAATCATGTTAACCCGATGATTATAAGTGAAAAGCCCCCGGCCACTTCAGCATTCCTCCGGTTCCGGCGGTGACCGGCAAAAACAAACCCCGCCATTGGGCGGGGTTTGTCGGGAATATCGCAAAAAACCTGCAACAGGACTCAGCGCACCACGCATTCCTGGGTGGTGCCGCCACCGACCGCTCCGCCAACAATACCCAGGGTGAACGGCAACTGGCTCAGGTTCAGCCCCGGATCCCCCGGCAGCAGAATCGGCGGCTTGCCCGGATCCTGCGCGAAACCGAACTGGCCCTCATTCACCAGCTGGCTGCCGCCCTGGGTCTGCATGATGTAGCTGCCTGTGTACGTCGTGTGGTAAGTGCCGGGCTCGAGAGATCCGCAATTGGTCGAGCATGCGACCGTATCGCCGGAAGAGCCGCGGATGCCGATCGTCGCGGTTGAGGTGCCGATCTTGTAGGCATCCTGATTGCCGCGCTTGCCGATCAATCCGGTCACCGTGCGCAAACCGCCTTTGAGCAGGCGCATGAACATGCCGTCGTTTTGCGGCGCCTCCTTGTTGAAGGAATAAGCCTCCAGCTTCATCGTGCTTTCCGGCCGCATCGTCGCAGCGCTGCCGTCGGTGAAATTGATCTGGGCATAACTGTCACGCTGGGTGGTCAGCACGTCGCCGGGCTGAACCTCGGATTTCTGTGAAAGTATCCGCACCGACCCGTCCGGCCGCTGCACCGACATGGTTCCGCTCAGATGCGTGATGACCCCGGCACCGGCCGCCCATGCGCCGGCAGCCGCCAATACCATTGCGCCCCCTGCAATACCCCGCAGCAACCCCTTGATCGAAACCATGACTGCCCCCTTTCAATGCGTGCCCGCAGGCCGCACGGGAATCCCGTTATGACTGCCACCCTGACAAGTTCATTTTTATACCATAAGTCGGCAATCTGCGAGAAAAATCCGCGATTTTGAGACCCTGCCAAGCCCATGAAAACGTGAGAAAAATCACGGCCCCTTGACGGTGCAAGCCCCGGCGGCTTCCCGCTTACTGCGCCGACCCGCGATGCGCCATCGACTGGCGGTCGATCACGAAAATCTTGCGCTTGTCGGTGCGGATCAGGTTCTTTTCCTGCAGATCCTTGACTACCCGGCTGACCATTTCGCGTGAGGCGCCGATCATGCGCGCAATTTCCTGCTTGGCCGGCGCCTTCTGCACCACCCAGCTGCCGTCAATCTGCTCCGCCATGTCAATGATCAGCCTGGCCACACGCCCGTAGACATCGATCAGTGCCAGGCTCTCGATCTTGCGATCGGCATCCCGCAGGCGCTTCACCAGATTGCGCAACACCAGCATGGCCACATCACTGTTGCTTTCAATGCAGGACAAAAAGGCGGTGCGCGGCAGCCGCAGCAACTCGCAGGGCTCAAGCGCCTCAACCGTTGCCGAGCTGGGCAATCCGTCAAGCAGGCCCATTTCCCCGACGTATTCCTGCGCGCCCATCAGGCTCAGGATGACTTCATGGCCGTCCTCATCCGGAATCAGCACTTTCACGCGGCCGGAAATGATCATGTACAGGCCGTCGGTTTCATCACCCGCACGCAAAATCGCAGAACCCCGGGGATAGCTGCGAAGCTGGACCCACGGTGTCAGCGCGGCAATCTGCTGATCCGAAAATGAGGAAAACAGGGGTACTGTCTTGAGAATCTGCGGGTTCATCGAAATAGCTGCGGCCATGGGACCCTCGTCACTATCCTGCCGATCGCTGCAAATGGCAACGAATTCGCCCATGTTGCCAGAACAAGCGACAATAGTCATGTCATGCCGGCCAAAACAGGCTGTCCAGCCGCACCGTGACCGCTTCAATCCGGAGCCGCGTATCGCAAGCCCGGCATCAAACTGCTACATTTCGCTTTTCGCAGCTTCCAGCAATCCACTTCCCCGCAACAACCCCTGAAAATCATGTCTACCCCCCACAAACATGCCCGCGTCCTCATCCTCGGCTCCGGTCCGGCCGGCTATTCAGCCGCCGTTTACGCAGCCCGTGCCAATCTCAAGCCGGTGCTGATCACCGGACTGGCCCAGGGCGGTCAATTGATGACGACCACCGACGTCGACAACTGGCCTGCCGACAACGACGGCGTGCAGGGCCCCGAGCTGATGGAACGTTTCCAGAAACACGCCGAACGTTTCAACACTGAAATGATTTTTGACCACATCCACACGGTGCGGCTGAAAGAAAGCCCCATCACGCTGATCGGCGACCAGGGCACCTACACCTGCGACGCGCTGATCATCGCCACCGGTGCATCGGCGATGTACCTCGGCCTGCCCTCGGAAGAAAAATTCATGGGCAAGGGCGTGTCGGGCTGCGCCACCTGCGACGGGTTTTTCTACAAAAACCAGGAAGTGTCGGTCATCGGCGGCGGCAACACCGCGGTCGAGGAAGCGCTGTACCTGACCAACATCGCCAAACACGTCACCATCGTGCATCGCCGCGACAAATTCCGCGCCGAAGCCATCCTGATCGACAAGCTCAACGAGCGCGTCGCTGCGGGCAAAGCCACCGTGATGTGGGAC
>CAZSIR010000152.1:0-2928 GCA_964606765.1 uncultured Bordetella sp.
GACGTCAAAACCGGAACCCCGGTGATCGCAGCGCAGGCGCCGGCGGGCGTCATCGAGAAACTGCGCGCGGCCGCCGCAGCGGAAAACCCGGATCCGGACGAGGCTTGAGGCGGTATAAATAACTATTTTAAATCAAATAGTTATAAATTATTTGCGCGGGCGCCGCTTGCAGGACTGGAGCGTGTCGCAAGGGCGGTCGGAAGCGACGCTTTTTATAAAAACAAACCAGCCGATCATGGTCCGTAAAAATGGAGGAGCGCATGAAAAAAAGCATCGGGTATGCACTGTTGTCCATGCTGCTTGCAGGTGGCTGGCAAGGCGCTTCAGCCGAGTATCCGGACCGGCCGCTGCGGGTGATCGTACCCTTCGCCCCCGGCGGCAATGTCGACCTGACGGCGCGTGCGGTAATGCCAGGCATGATCGAACTGCTCAATCGCAACATCATCGTCGACAACCGCGGCGGCGCGGGTGGCGCAGTGGGGGCCGAGATCGTGGCGACATCCCCGGCGGACGGTTATACGCTGCTCTTCGGTTCGACCGGGCTCCTGACAATCGCCCCGGTGGTTTCCAGCAAGCTGCGCTATGACCCGGTGAAGGATTTCGAAGCCGTCAACCTGGTATCGAATGTGCCCGTGGTGATGCTGGTGCCGGCGTCTTCGCCGGCGAAAACGGTGAAGGACTTTGTCGCCTTCGCCAAATCGCGCGGTGAACTGACCATGGGCTCTTCGGGCAATTTCTCGACCGGCCGCCTGGCGGGGGAACTGTTCCAGAGCGTGACCGGCACCCGCTTTACGCATGTACCGTACAAGGGCGCCAGTCTCGCCATCATTGACCTGATCGGCGGCCGGCTGGACGTGATGTTTGACCAGGTCTCCTCGGCGATCGGCCATGTGCGTGGCGGCAAGGTCAGGGCCCTCGGCCTGAATGCGCCGAACCGTTCCCCGGAACTGCCGGACATTCCGACGATGAAGGAAGCCGGCATTGCCGGCGTCGAGGCGGGTACCTTCACGGCGATGCTCGCGCCGGCGAAAACGTCCAGGGCCATCGTTGCGCGTTTGAACAGTGACCTGAACGCGGTTATGAAGACGCCGGCGGTGCAGCAGAATTTCGCCAAATACAGCGCCGAAGTCATCGGCACCACGCCGGCGGCGAGCCAGGCCTACATCAAGGCCGAGATCGGGAAGTGGCGCAAAGTGGTGCGGGCTGCGAATATCAAGGAAGAATGAGAGATCCATTCAGCAAGATCCCGTGCGGCGTGAATGAATGCTGAACCGCTGGATTTCACCCTTTTGAACAATCGGCATGCGCGCGGCCATCTTTGCATTTCTCGTCGGCATTGGAGTCAGCGCCTGCGCGCCTGTTCCGAAAACCGTCGACGAGCAGAAAACCGTCGCGCAATCACGGGCTGAACGCATCGCGCAGCTTGAGGCAGCGGTTGCGCAAGACCGGGATAAATACCGGACCAGGCCATACCGGACTTTTGTCGGCGGTCATGCCAGGGAGTACCGTTTCGCCCGTTATGTTGAAGCTTGGCGCAAGCAGGTCGAGCGCATTGGCGAACTGAACTATCCCAAAGCGGCGAAGGAACAAAAGATCTATGGAAACATGGTGGTTACCGTGGCCATCCATTCCGACGGATCAGTGGAGTCTGCGCACATTGATCGGTCTTCCGGGGTTGAGCTGCTGGATGCGGCCGCCCTCGAAATCGTTCGATTGGCCGCGCCTTTCGAGCCTTTCCCCGATGAAATCAAGCGCGATACCAACATACTTCATATCACGCGCACGTGGACATTCACCAATGAGTCTCGGCTGAAGGCTGCGGTGAGCGATCAATAAAAGCAGAATCGATGGCAGCGCATGCGGCTGCTATCCCGGCCATCCTCGCATTGCGCCCGGGCTTGCCGGGTGAGTCGTGTTATCCTTGGCATGCTTCAGGTCTTAAAATAGTAAATAAAATCAAATACTTAAATCGTGCGTTGTGCGCACGGCTCTGCCCGTGGCCGGTCCGATCCATCTCAATCTCTCCGCGTTCTATTTTTTCTACTTCGCCTATCTCGGCGCCTTCGCGCCGTTCTTCGCGCTGTACCTGAATTCCGTCGGCATGAGCGCCGTCGAGATCGGCATGCTGATGGCGCTGCCGCAGCTGACGCGCATCCTCGCGCCGCATCTGTGGGGCTGGCTGGCGGACCACAGCGGGCGCCGCATGCAGGTCGTGCGTTTGTCCGGCGCAGCGGGCACGCTGGCCTTTCTCGGCGTGTTTGCCGGCGAGAGTTTTGCGCTGCTGTTTGTCGTGCTGTTCGTGATGATGTTTTTCTGGAGTGCCGCGCTGCCGCTGGTTGAGGCGACCACGCTGTCGCATCTCGGTGATGAAACCGCGCTCTACGGCCGCATCCGGGTCTGGGGCTCGGTGGGTTTCATCGCCGCAGTGGTGGCGGTGGGTTATCTGCTGGATTATTTCAGTCCGCGCGTGGTGCTGTGGGTGATCGCCGGTCTGATGGCCTGCATGTTGCTGCTGTCCTGCGTGGTGAAGGAGGCGCCGGTGGTGCCGCATCCCGGCGACGACCGCACGGTCTGGCATGTGGTGCGCCAGCCTGCCGTGATCGCCATCGTGGCGGGGTCAGCGCTGATGGCGATGGCGCACGGGCCGTATTACACGTTTTATACGATTCATCTTGTTGATCACGGCTACAGCAAGTCGCTGGCCGGCTGGTTGTGGGCGCTGGGCGTGATCTGCGAAATCGGCATTTTTGTCTGGATGTCGCATCTGTACCGTGCGTTCACGCTGCGCACGATCCTGATTGCCAGTACGCTGCTGGCCGCCCTGCGTTTCGTCGTGATCGGCTGGGGGGCGGACAGCGTGTGGCTGCTGCTTGCAGCGCAGACCCTGCATGCAGCGAGTTTCGGTTCCTTCCATGCCGCGGCGATCGG
>CAZSIR010000152.1:3028-6792 GCA_964606765.1 uncultured Bordetella sp.
CAGCGCAGACCCTGCATGCAGCGAGTTTCGGTTCCTTCCATGCCGCGGCGATCGGTGTGGTGCACAAGCTCTTTCGCGGCCGGCATCAGGCCCGCGGCCAGGCGATTTACGGCAGTCTGGCATACGGACTTGGCGGGGCGATCGGCGGACTGGCGAGCGGTTATGCCTGGGGCGGACTGGGCGCCGGGCCGACGTTTACGCTGGCAGCTGGCTGCGCCTTGCTGGCCGCGGCCGTACTGTGGCGGGGGCTGCGGGTGGCGTGAACGACCCGGAGCGGGGCTGAAGCGGCTGTGATGCTGTGAGATAATCTGTCGTTTCAGTGGCTTGGCATACCCGAAAGGCGCGCGACGGTACTTCCATGGCAGGCAAAACGCTTTACGACAAACTCTGGGACAGTCATCTCGTACGCGAAGAGGCGGACGGGACGGCGATGATTTACATCGACCGGCACCTGGTGCACGAAGTCACCAGCCCGCAGGCCTATGAGGGCCTGAAACTCGCCGGGCGAAAAGTCTGGCGCGTGGATTCCGTGGTGGCAACGGCCGACCACAACACGCCGACACGCAACTGGGACCGGGGCCTCGACGGCATCACCGATCCGGTGTCGCGCCTTCAGGTTGAAACCCTGGACAAGAACATCCGCGAGTTCAAGGCCAAGGTCTATTTTCCTTTCCTCGACAAGCGCCAGGGCATCGTGCATGTGATCGGGCCGGAGAACGGCGCGACCCTGCCGGGCATGACCGTGGTCTGCGGTGATTCGCATACCAGCACGCATGGCGCATTCGGTGCGCTGGCTTTCGGCATCGGCACCAGCGAAGTCGAACATGTGCTGGCGACGCAGTGCATGGTCATGAAGAAGTACAAAAACATGAACATTGCCGTCGAGGGCAAACTCGGCGCCGGCGTGACGGCGAAGGATATTGCCCTGGCAGTCATCGGCAAGATCGGCACCGCCGGCGGCACGGGCCACGCCATCGAATTCACCGGCAGCGCGATCCGCGGCCTGAGCATGGAAGGGCGCATGACCCTGTGCAACATGGCGATCGAAGCCGGCGCGCGCACGGGCATGGTCGCCGTCGACGACAAGACCATCGAATACTGCAAGGGCCGGATGTTTTCGCCGACCGGTGCGCTGTGGGACAAGGCGGCGGCCTACTGGCGCACCCTGACCAGTGATGCAGACGCGAACTTCGATACCGTCGTGACGCTGCGTGCCGAAGATATCGTGCCGCAGGTGACCTGGGGCACCTCGCCGGAAATGGTGACGACGGTGAACGGCAAGGTGCCGGATCCGGCGCAGGAAACCAATCCGGTGAAACGCGAAGGTTATGCGCGGGCGCTGCAATACATGGACCTGAAAGCAAATACGCCGATCAGTGAAATCCGCATCGACAAGGTGTTCATCGGTGCCTGCACCAACTCGCGCATCGAGGATTTGCGCGCGGCGGCGGCCGTGGCCAAGGGGCGCAAAGTGGCGGGCAATGTAAAGCTGGCGATGGTGGTGCCCGGCTCGGGACTGGTGAAGGCGCAGGCGGAGGAGGAGGGGCTGGATCGCATATTCAAGGAAGCCGGTTTCGAATGGCGCGAACCGGGCTGCTCGATGTGTCTGGGCATGAACGAGGACCAGCTGAGTCCGGGCGAGCGCTGCGCTTCCACATCCAACCGCAATTTCGAGGGCCGTCAGGGCCCCGGCGGCAGAACGCATCTGGTGAGTCCGGCCATGGCCGCGGCAGCGGCGGTGACCGGGCATTTTGTCGATGTACGCACTTTTGACTGATGGAGGCAAACATGAAACGCATGGCATGGTTGTTCGTGTTGTTGAGCGTGGTGCTGGCCGGTTGCAACACCATGCAGGGCCTTGGCAAGGATATCGAGAAAACCGGCGAGGCCATCCAGCGCAAGGCTGACAAGTAAGCAATGGACAAGTTTGTACGCAAAGAGGGACTGGTTGCGCCGCTGGATCGCGCCAACGTCGATACCGATGCGATCATTCCCAAGCAGTTCCTGAAATCGATCAAGCGCACGGGCTTCGGGCCCAACCTGTTTGACGAGTGGCGTTATCTCGACCGCGGCGAGCCGGATTCCGACAACACCGGGCGCCCGCTCAACAAGGATTTCGTCCTCAACCGGAGCCGTTTCATCGGTGCGACGGTCCTGCTGGCGCGGGAAAACTTCGGCTGCGGTTCGTCGCGCGAGCACGCGCCCTGGGCGCTGCTGCAGTTCGGCATCCAGACCATCATCGCGCCGAGCTTTGCCGACATTTTCTACAATAACAGCCTGAAGAACGGCCTGTTGCTGATCAAACTCGACCCGAAAATCGTCGATCGGCTTTTTCGTGAAACAGAAACCAATGAGGGTTACCGCATCGCAGTCGACCTCGAGCAGCAGACGGTGACGACGCCTTCGGGCGAGAGTTTCGGCTTCGACATCGACCCGCATCGCAAGCACTGCATGCTGAACGGGCTGGACGATATCGGACTGACGCTGGGCCATGCCGACGAGATTCGTGCGTTCGAAACAAAGCACAAGTCGGCCCAGCCCTGGCTGTTCTCCTGAGGATGCGGCATTGCGCCGTGTCCTCCATCCACCTTTTACGGAATCCGCATGAAAATCGCAGTTCTCGCCGGTGATGGCATCGGTCCTGAAATCGTCGGCCAGGCGCTGAAGGTATTGCGCCGGCTGGCGGCGGACGGTCTCAAGCTCGAATTCGAAGAGGCGCCCTTTGGCGGCGCCGGGTTTGATGCACATGGCGATCCCTTGCCGCCGTCCACGCTGAAACTGGCCAAGGAGGCCGATGCGGTGCTGTGTGGCGCCGTCGGCGGGCCAAAGTATGACGCCTTGCCGCGTCCGCAGCGTCCGGAGCAGGGCATCCTGCGCATCCGCAAGGAGCTCGGCCTGTTCGCCAACCTGCGTCCGGCCGTGCTCTATCCGGAGCTGGTCAGCGCTTCGACGCTGAAACCGGAAGTGGTGTCGGGCCTTGACCTGATGATCATCCGTGAGCTGACCGGAGACATTTATTTCGGTGAGCCGCGCGGCCGCCGCGACAATGCACGCGGCGAGCGTGAAGGTTATGACACCATGCTGTATTCGGAGCCGGAAATCCGCCGCATTGCCGAAGTCGGATTCCAGACGGCGCTGAAGCGTGGCAAAAAACTGTGTTCGGTGGACAAGGAAAACGTGCTGGAGACCAGCCGTTTCTGGCGTGAAATCGTCATCGACGTCGCGAAGCAATATCCGCAGGTGGCGCTGTCGCACATGTACGTGGACAACGCGGCGATGCAGCTGGTGCGCAACCCGAAGCAGTTCGATGTCATCGTCACCGGCAATATATTCGGCGACATCCTGTCCGACGAGGCGTCGATGCTGACCGGCTCGATCGGCATGCTGCCTTCGGCTTCGCTGAATTCCGGCGGCGGCGGCTTGTATGAGCCGATCCACGGCTCGGCGCCCGACATCGCCGGCAAAAACATTGCCAATCCGCTGGCCACCATCCTCTCGACGGCGATGATGCTGCGGTATACCTTCAACAAGGACGAATGGGCCTATCGTATTGAAGCGGCAGTGAAAAGCGTGCTGGCGGCGGGCTACCGCACCCCCGACATCGTAGAACCGGGATCGAAAAAGGTCGGCACGGTCGAAATGGGTGACGCAGTAGTCGCCGCGCTTTGATGGGTGTATAGTGCAATCTATTGTTTTTTAAGGTGTTTTTATGAAGAAGGTCGGTATCATCGGTTGGCGCGGCATGGTCGGCTCGGTGCTCGTGG
>CAZSIR010000153.1:0-6759 GCA_964606765.1 uncultured Bordetella sp.
GCCGACATCTCCAAACTCGCCGCATGAAACTCGTCATCCTCGACCGCGACGGCGTGATCAACCAGGACAGCGCGGCTTACATCAAAAGCCCGGAGGAATGGAAGCCGATTCCGGGCAGCCTCGAAGCGATCGCCCTGTTGAGCCAGGCCGGATACCGCGTGCTGGTCGCCACCAACCAGTCCGGGGTCGGACGCGGCCTGTTCGAGATGGCGACGCTGAACGCGATCCACGACAAGATGCACCGCGCACTGGGGCTGGCCGGCGGCCGCATCGACGGCATTTTTTACTGCCCGCACTCACAGGACGCCGGTTGCAACTGCCGCAAGCCGAAACCCGGCCTGCTGGAGGAAATCGCCCACCGCTTCGGCGTCAGCCTGGAAGGCGTACCCTTCATCGGTGATTCACTGCGCGACCTGCAGGCCGCGGTTGCGGTCGGCGCACAACCGATCCTGGTGCTGACCGGCAAGGGTAAAAAAACCCGCAAGGACGGCGACCTGCCGGAAGGCACTGTCATTCACGACGACCTCGCGACGGCCGTGCGCAGCCTGCTGCAATGATGATTTTTCCCAAAAACATGACCGCCCCGCGCGGGGCCTGTTTTTGTCATTCTTCATGCAATTTCCGATGATGCTGCTGCGTTCCACGCTGTTCGCCCTATTCCTGACCCTCATCACCCCCGTTTTCGCCGTCATCGCGCTGCTGACCTTTCCGCTGCCGGCATTGACGCGATATCGCATCATCACCGTGTGGACCAGCTGGATCCTGTGGAGCCTTCGGGTCATCTGCGGCATCCGTTATCGCGTGATCGGCCGCGAAAACATACCCGCTGATCCCTGCATCATCCTGTCCAAACACCAGTCTGCCTGGGAAACGCTGGCCTTCCAGCGGATTTTCCCGCCGCAGGTGTGGGTGCTGAAGCGCGAACTGCTGCGGGTGCCGTTTTTCGGCTGGGGGCTGGCCATGCTGTCCCCGATCGCGATCGACCGCAGCCTGCGCCGCGAGGCGCTGCAGCAGCTGGTGGAACAGGGCGTTGAACGGCTTGCCGCCGGGTTCTGCATCGTCATTTTCCCGGAAGGCACCCGCATCCCCCCCGGCCGGCGCGGCAAATACCGTCCCGGCGGCGCGCGCCTGGCCGTGCAGACCGGCACCACGGTGATTCCGGTCGCCCATAATGCCGGCGCCTGCTGGGGCCGCAACGCTTTCCTCAAACGTCCGGGCCTGATCACCGTCAGCATCGGCAAACCGATCCGGCCGGACGGGACAGATGCGGAAACGCTGGCAAAACGCGTGGAAGACTGGATCGAGGGCGAAATGGTGCTGCTCGAATCACGCTGATGGACAACCATACGGCCCTGCAATCCGCATTGCCGCTGCTGGCGGATCCGGAGCCCGGCGCCGCCATCGAACTCGACGGCCGGCGCATCCGCTACACGCTGCAGCGCAGCCCGCGCCGGCGCACGATTTCGCTGCTGATCGATGAACGCGGCCTGCGCGTCGCAGCCCCGCTGAAGGCGCCGCAACGGGCCATCGACGAACTGCTGCGCGCGCATGCCGCCTGGGTCACGCGCAAGGTCCATGACTGGCAGCAGAAACGCCCCGCGCCACGATCGTGGGTGGGCGGCGAACGGCTCTTTCTTTACGGCGCGCCGCTGATGCTGGAGGCCAGCGCCGGCATCAGACTGCCGCAGCGGGAACAGGACAGGCTGCTGTTTGATCCGCTGCTGGCGCCCGCGGCGATTGAATCCGGTGTGCGCAACTGGCTGAAACAGCAGGCGCTGGCCTGCTTCACCCGCCGCTGCCATGACTACAGCGCGCAACTGGACCTTCCGGCGCCGGCGGTACGACTGTCGAATGCACGGACCCGCTGGGGCAGCTGCCACGCCGGGGGCCGCATCCGCATGAACTGGCGGCTGGTGCAGGCGCCCATGGCATGGATTGATTATGTCGCCGCGCACGAAGTCGCCCACCTGCGCCAGATGAACCATTCGCCGGCGTTCTGGCGCACCGTCGCCGCGCTTGTGCCCGATTACGCCGGACACAGAGCCGCTTTGCGGCGCGAAGCACATCGTTATCTTCTGCTGTAAAGCGCCGCAAGGCAGCCGGTTCACGGGCCAGGCGCGGTGATGCGCTGTGCTACACTTTCCGCCACTTTCTGCGCGAGCCGCCCTGTGCGTACGACACTGTTAATCCTGAAGCTGGGCCTGATCCTGTTTTTCGCCGGCTGCGGCTACAAAGGCCCCCTGTATCTCTCCAAGGACAAGCCGCCCGCCGCGAAGAAATCTTCTTCACGTTCATCCACCCCCGCATCCGCACCCGCCGCCGCCCCTGCGGCGCCGGCATCCGATCCCGCTGCGGTCTCCGGTACTGCGCCGTCAACACCGCAATGACCGCTTTTGGCTATCGCAACGGCGAACTTCATGCCGAAGCCGTCCCCCTGTCGCGCATCGCCGCGGAATTCGGCACGCCCTGCTATGTTTATTCGCGCGCTGCGCTGACCGGCGCCTGGCGCGATTTTGATGCCGCCTTTGCCGGCCGCGACCATTTGCTGTGTTATGCCGTCAAGGCCAACCCCAGCCTCGGCGTGCTCGATGTTTTTGCACGACTGGGCAGCGGCTTCGACATTGTTTCGGGCGGGGAACTGGCGCGGGTCATCGCCGCCGGCGGCGATCCGCGCAAAGTGGTGTTTTCCGGCGTCGGCAAAACGGCGGATGAAATGCGCCAGGCCCTGCAGGCGGGGATTCTCTGCTTCAACGTCGAGTCCGCAGCGGAACTGGAGCTGCTGAACCGGGTGGCCGGTGAAATGGGCATGACCGCGCCGGTCAGCCTGCGCGTCAATCCCGATGTCGATGCAAAAACCCACCCCTACATCGCCACCGGCCTCAAGGAAAACAAGTTCGGCGTGGCCTGGACCGACGCACCGGCAATTTACCGCCGCGCCGGCGAGCTGCCGCACCTGCGCATCGAAGGCATCGACTGCCACATCGGTTCGCAGCTGACGGAAGTCGCCCCGTTCATTGCCGCCCTGGAACGGGTGCTGACGCTGGTCGATGCATTGACGCATGAGGGCATCACCATTCGCCACATCGATCTCGGCGGCGGCCTCGGCATCCGTTACCAGGATGAAACGCCGCCGCCGGTGGCCGAATATGCGCAGGCCCTGCTCAAGGCACTCGGCCGGCGCACGCAAAAGCTGCTGTTTGAGCCGGGCCGGCTGCTGACCGGCAATGCCGGGGTGCTGTTAAGTACCGTGCTTTACCTGAAACCCGGGCAGGCGCCGGGTCAAAGCAAGAATTTCGCGATCGTCGATGCGGCGATGAACGACCTGATGCGCCCCGCGCTGTACGAAGCCTGGCATGAGGTGCTGCCGCTGCGTGAAACGGCGGCCGGCGGCCGGTCCTACGACATCGTCGGCCCGGTCTGTGAAAGCGGTGATTTTCTGGCGCGCGACCGTCAACTCTCTGTAAATCCGGGGGATTTGATTGCGATTGCGTCGGCCGGCGCATATGGCATGAGCATGTCCTCCAACTACAACACCCGGCCGCGCGCCGCCGAAATCATGGTCGATGGTGATCGCGTATACCGCATCCGCGACCGCGAAACGGTCGCCATGCTGATGGCAAACGAGCATCGCCTGCCGGATTAATGGCGCAAAAAACGGTACCTCGTACGTACTTTTGCGTTGCAATACGCTGTTGCCGGAAATCCACAACCGGATTCGCTTGATCAAAAAAACTTGACAAAGGTATTGCATTTATTTTTCCGCTTAGCATAGAATTGGCGCACCGAACACGGTTCTCGCCAAATTTTTTGGTTGGAGCGCGGAATGGCGGTTAACAAAACGCCGTGAAGTGTTCTTGAAAATCGTGCGCTTGGTAGTGCGGAACAAAAGCCGCATTCAAACGATGCCTAAGTTAACTTTTAAGGAGACGATTATGGCAGCGAAGAAAAAAGCAAAGAAAAAAGCTGGTAAGAAGAAAGCAGCCAAGAAGAAGTAAGTAGCAAGCAGTTCGCGAAGGCCGGGTAACCCCCGGCCTTCGCATTTCAGGCGTCACCCCTTTTCACATTTCCGTACTGCCACGCTTCTTCCACCCGCTTTCCCGGCGCAATCCCTTCCGCGCCACCTGCGCCGCGTTTATTTCGCGCCGCCGTTCATTACTGCGATTGGCCAGGGTGACCAGACCGGCCTGCCTCCTCCGGTCATCTATAAAAATATTAATAAAATCATATACTTATAAAATTACGTCGCAACGACCGCCCACACCCCACGCCCGGTACCAGGCGCAGACAAAGCGGGAAATTTCAGGGATTCAGTTGCCGGTACACCGCGTCGGCAACACGCAGTAATTCCGTGCGGTCGGTTTCACCGGACAGGGCGTAGCCGAGCCGGCCATCCAGCCAATAAAAAACACCGACATTGTTTTCCTGCGCAAAACGAAACGCCGTCTGTTCGCGCGCTTCCTTGCTGACACGTACATACAGGGTCAACCGCTGACCCTTGGCATCCTGGTACATGAACTGCGCCGCCGGTCCGCGTTCACCGGGCAGCAGGCGGCCGCCGACCAGCGTATAACCCTGCGCGACAAGATGCGGGATTTTCAATCCGGCGCCCAATCGTTTCGACAGCCAGCGCACAAGATGCTCTTCCTGATCCGCGCCCACTTCCACCGGATGCCGCACTTCCGGGCTGTAAACGGCATGGGCAACCGCGGCAACCCGGGCCAGATAAACCGTTTGCGTGCGTTCGCCGCCCAGGTAGGCGCGCATTTGCCAGCCGGCGATGCCGCTGACCGCCATCAGCCCGGCGACCAGCGCGTACTGCCGGACGTCCCGCCACCTGCGCGGGGCGTCGAAACGCAAACGGGCGGGGACCGCAGCCTCCAGCAATGGGGCATAACTTTCCTGCAGGACCTCATTCTGGCGGCGGTACGCCGCGACGCGCCGGGCATCCTCTTCATGCTGCGCAAGATGCGCCGCCACCTCGGCCGTACGCTGCGCCGGCAGGCAGCCGTCGACATAAGCCTGCAACTCGGCTTCGGTCACCGGCTGCGCACTCATCGGCCCACCTTTTTTTCCCCTGTTTTCATTGCTTCCATGCGCATTGCTTCAATACCCATTGCTTCCGCACTTGTTTCTTCCACACTCATTTCACCACCTTGAGCGGCGCTGCATCCGGTGCGCCCTGCATCAGCCGGCGCAGGCGTTCCCGCCCGCGCGACAGCCTCGACATCACGGTGCCGATCGGCACCTCCAGCACGCGCGCGGCTTCGTCGTAACTCATCTGCTCCAGTCCCACCAGCAGCAGAACCGCGCGCTGCTCTTCCGGCAGGGCCTGCAGGGCCGCATCCAGATCACGGATTTCAAGCCGGTCGGCCCCCTGCGGCTGCGGCCGGTCGCCGTGGCTTTCATCCAGTTGCACGGTCCGGCTGACCGCCGCGCTGCGCACCTGGTTGACGAATACGTTATGCATCACGGTAAACAGCCAGGCGCGCAGATCCGTGCCTTCGCGCCACAGGCCCTGCTTGACCAGTGCCCGTTCCAGCGCATCCTGCACCAGATCGTCCGCTGCGCTGGCGTCACCGGTCAGGGCGCGGGCGTAACGGCGCAGACGGGGGATGTACTGCATGGCCTGGGTGGCAAACACGGATGCCGGTCGCTTCACCTGCTGTCTCCTCCTGAACACGGGGCTGGCCGGTGTTATTCCCGGCGCCCGCCGGATGATTCTACGCGGCGCTGCCCGCGCCGTCTGCGGCAGCTACACCAGGAACAGCGTGGCGAGGCCGAGGAAAATGAAAAAACCGCCGCTGTCGGTAATCGCCGTAATCATCACGCTGGAGCCGATCGCCGGATCCCGGCCCAGTTTTTCCATCACCAGCGGAATCGCCACGCCCATGACCGCCGCCAGCAGCAGGTTGAGCACCATGGCCCCGGTCATCACCAGCCCGAGCTGCCAGCTGTGGTAAATCAGGAATGCAAACAGCCCCACCAGGCTGCCCCAGATCAGTCCGTTCAGCGCCGAAACGCTGATTTCCTTGAAAAACAGCTTGCGCGCGCTGTCGCGGGTGATCTGGCCCAGCGCCAGCGCACGCACGATCATGGTCGTGGTCTGGTTGCCGGAGTTGCCGCCAATGCCGGCAATGATCGGCATCAGGGCCGCCAGCGCCACCAGCTGCGCAATCGAATGTTCGAAGATGCCGATGACCCGCGATGCGATGAACGCGGTCACCAGATTGATCGCCAGCCACGTCCAGCGGTTGCGCACGCTTTTCCACACGGATGCAAAAAGGTCTTCTTCATCGCGCAGACCGCCGGCCGAAAGGATTTCAATGTCCTTGGCTTCGCGGATGTAATCGACCACCACGTCCACCGTCATGCGCCCGACCAGATGGCCTTCACCGTCGATCACCGGCGCCGAAACCAGGTCATAACGCTCGAAGGCGCTGGCGGCATCGTGCGCCTCCTGTTCCGGATGAAAACTGGCGAATTCGCGGATCATCACCTCGGCCACCAGGGCATCTGGATCGGTCACCAGCAGGCGGTTGACGGGCAGCAGGCCGCGCAGGTTTTCCTCACGGTCGACCACGAACAGCTGATCGGTATGGTCCGGCAGTTCCGTCAGGCGGCGCAGGTAGCGCAACACCACTTCCAGCGTCACATCCTCACGCACCTCGATCATGTCGAAATCCATCAGCGCGCCGACCGCATCCTCGGGATAGGACATCGCCGCGCGCAACTGCTCGCGTTCTTCCGTCGACAGCGACT
>CAZSIR010000154.1:0-6716 GCA_964606765.1 uncultured Bordetella sp.
ATTTTCCGCGATGTTGCCGCCGATGGAGCAGGCGATCTGGCTCGACGGATCCGGCGCGTAATACAGGCCGTGCTTCGCGACCGCTTCCGAAATCGCCAGGTTGCGCACGCCGGGTTGCACCCGCGCGGTGCGGGCCAGCGGATCAACGGCGACGATGTGCATCAGCTTGGCCAGCGACAGCAGCACGCCGTTGCCCAGCGGCAGCGCGCCGCCCGACAGGCCGGTGCCGGCGCCGCGCGCCACCACCGGCACGCGCATGGCATGACAGACTTCGAGGATTTCGCAGACCTGCGCTTCGTTCTCCGGCAGCGCCACCACCATCGGCACCTGGCGGTAGGCCGAGAGGCCGTCGCATTCGTAAGGGGTGACGTCCTCGGTTTCAAACAGCACGCCCTGCGCCGGCATGAAGGCGCGCAGCGCGGCACAGACCGCGCGCTGGCGTTCGAAATCCACGGGGATGCGCTGTATCGGGGCATTCATGCTGCGGTTCTTATATCACGCCTCCCGCCCGCGGGGGAAAGCGCCGGCGTTTTGTGCGAAACTCGGGGGATGGCCTTGCAGGCAGCGCCGCAGGCCCGCAGCTAAGCTTTTTAAATGAATGACTTATCGATTGATGGGTTGAGAGAGAAATTTTGGAGAAAGAGACAGTAATGAATGCAGCAATGAATGCAACAACACAGCGCCGCGGCCCCCTGTCCCGATTCCGGGTAATTGACCTGACGCGTGTGCGTTCCGGCCCGACGGCCGTGCGCCAGCTGGGCGACTGGGGCGCCGACGTGATCAAGATCGAAACGCCGCCGGGACTGAACCTGTCCGACGGCTGGGGCGGCAAGCGCACCGGCGCGGACTTCCAGAACCTGCACCGCAACAAGCGCGGTTTCACGCTGAACCTGAAGGACAAGGACGGCGTGAAGATTTTCCACCAGCTGACGGAAAAATCGGACGTGGTGGTCGAGAACTACCGTCCTGACGTCAAATTCCGCCTCGGCATCGATTACGAGTCGCTGAAGAAGGTCAACAAAAAAATCATCCTCGCCAGCATTTCCGGCTTCGGCCAGAGCGGCCCCTACGTCAAGCGTCCGGGTTTCGACCAGGTCACGCAGGGCATGGGCGGGCTGATGGCGATCACCGGTGAGCCGGGCCGCGGCCCGATGCGCGCCGGCTGCGCGGTATCGGATTCGGCCTCGGGCCTCTACTGCGCGCTCGGCATCATGACGGCCTTGCTCGAGCGCGAGGTGTCCGGCGAAGGGCAGTGGGTCGAAGTCTCGCTGCTCAATGCGATGATCGCGCTGACCGATTTCCAGGCGGCGCGCTGGACCGTGGAAAAAGAGGTGCCGGAGCAGGCCGGGAACGACCATCCGACCTCGATCCCCACCGGCGTGTTCCAGACCTCCGACGGCTACATGAACATCGCCGCCGGAGACAATGAAATGTTCGCGCGGCTGTGCAAGGCGCTGGGCACGGATGGCCTGAATGAAAAACCCGAATACAAGGACCGCAGCTCGCGGTCGAAAAACCGCGCTGCGCTGAACGAGGCCCTGCAGGCGGCGATGATCCAGAAGGACAAGGCGTACTGGACTGCACGTTTCGAGGAATGCGGCGTGGCCGGCGGCCCGATCTACAAGATGAACGAAGTGTTCGCCGACCCGCAGGTGCAGTACAACCAGATGGCGGCGCCGATCCACATCCCCGGCGTCGGCGACGTCGCGGTGGTCAACCAGCCGGTGCGCCTGTCGCGCACGCCGCATGAAATCCGCAGCGCGACGCCGGACTGCGGCCAGCATACCGACGACATCCTGCGCGAACTGGGTTACCGCGACGGCGACATTGCCGAACTGCGCAAGCGCAATGTGGTTTAAGCGCAGCCGCCAATAACGCAGGAATCCGCATGATCCGCGTCGTCAGCGATGACACGCCGCCCGGCGCAACGGTGTTCACCACGGTGATTCCCGTGCGCTGGGGCGACATGGATGCCGAAGGTCATGTCAACAACACCGGCTGTTTCCGTTTCATGGAGGAAACCCGCATGCGCTGGGTTTCCGGCCTGGGCCTGCCGACGCAGCCGCCGCATCCGGTGATCGTGCTGCTGAACGCCGCCTGCCATTATCTGCAGCCGCTGCCTTATCCGGCCACGGTTGAAGTGGCGCTGGCGATCGGCAGGCTGGGGCGCAGCAGCGTGCAGACCCATTACACGCTGCGCCATGTCGAGGCGGACGTCGTCAGCGCCGAAGGTTATGCCACGCTGGTGTGGTACGACACCGCGACGCGGAAAGCGGTGCCCCTGCCTCCGCAGATCAGGACGGCCTGTGGCGAACGCTGAGCTGACGCCTGAACTGCAGGCATTGTTCCGCCGCTTCGGCAGGGCTTTCAACGCCGGCGACGTCGACGCCATACTCGAATGCGTGACCGCGGATTTCCGCTGGATCATGGCGCGCGGGCCGCAGGCGCCGCATGGCCGCATTGTCGAAGGGCGCGAGGCTTTGCGCACGGCGCTGGCCGAACGCGGGCAGGCCTTGTCGGAGCTGCGTTTCTCCGATGCGCAGGTATTCGCCGCCGGCGATCGCGTCATCGGCACTTTCCGCATGACGGCAAAGCGCTGCGCCGATGGCGCGGCAGTGGACCTGCGCGGCTGCGACATCTATGAAGTGCGTGACGGGCTGATTGCCGTCAAGGACAGCTACTGGAAACAGGTCGAGGCGGAATGACGGAGCGGGTGTCGGGGCTGCGCGCCGCCGCAGTCATGGCCGCGGTCATGGCCGCAGTAACGCCGGCCTTCATGGCCCTGGCGCCGGCCGCATCCCTTGCTGCAGCCCAGCCGCGCGGCGCCGAATCGCGCGACATGGAACTGGCCGGTTTTCATGATCTGCAGGGCCGCGGCGCCTACCAGCCGGTGATCCATGCCCAGCAGGGCCGCTCGATTGCCTATGTCGGACATCACGCCGGCAGTGCAGTTAATCCGCTGAACGGAAAACGCGAGGACAACGGCACTTCAATTCTCGATGTGAGCGATCCGGCGCAGCCGGTGTTGCTGCACCACATCCCCGGCCCGGCGGGCGGCGAGGCGCAGATGGTGCGGGTGTGCAGCGGCAGTGAGTTGCCGCGCGGCGAACGCGGTCGCGTCTATCTGCTGCGCACGCGGGGCCATGATGCGCATGAACTGTGGGATGTCACGCTGCCCGGTCCGCCACGGCGCATCACCGTGATCGTTGAGGGCCTGCAGGGCACGCACAAGAACTGGTGGGAATGCGATACCGGCATTGCCTACCTGGTTTCAGGCGTGCCGGGATGGCGCACTTCGCGGATGACCCAGATTTTTGATTTGAGCGATCCGCGCCAGCCGCGCTTCATCCGCAATTTCGGATTGCCCGGACAGGAACCGGGCGCCGCGGGCGGGGTGCCCACCGGCTTGCACGGGCCGATATCCACGGGTGTTGCGGGCAACCGCGTCTATTTCGGCCATGGCACATCCAGCGGCGGCATCCTGCAGATTGTCGACCGCGAAAAACTGCTGAAGGGCGCGGCCGCGCCGGACCCAATCCATCTGCTGCAGCCGCAGCGGGGGCGGTTTGACCTCGATCCGGCCTATGGCGCACACACCGCCTTCCCGCTGCGGGGGATGGAGGTCAAAGGCGCTGATGGCCGCACGACGCGGCGTGATTTTGTCGTGGTTACCAACGAGGCGCTGGCCGACGGCTGCCATGGCAAGCAACAGAAGGTGTGGATCATCGATGTCGGCGATGAAGCGCGGCCGCGCGTGGCGTCAAGCTGGGCGCTGGATGCAAAGGCCGGGGACTACTGTGCGCGTCCCGGCCGCATCGGCGCGCATTCATCCCATGAAAACTTCACGCACATCTATTACCGCCGCATGATGTTCATCGCGCATTTCAATGCCGGCGTGCGCGCGCTCGACATCCGCGATCCCTACCGGCCGCGCGAGGTGGCCTGGTACGTGCCCGCTGCCGGCGGACGCACGGTCAGCACCAACAACGTGGAAGTGGATGACCGCGGTTACATCTATATCGTCGACCGTCATGGCCTCGGCATGCATGTGCTGCAGCTTGCCGGTGCTGCCCGGCAGATCGCCGACCTGCCGGCGGCTGCGCGCTAGAGGGACGGATCGAGGGGGGATTTCAGGCGCGCAGGTTTTTGCGGCGCTGCTGTTCGAGTTCTTCGCGGATTTTTCGCGCAAGATGCGGATCGGTGACGTCCGCGGCGATGTCCAGGGGTTCGACAAAGCGGTGTTCGCGCATCACGGTTTCGGGCGCGGGTTTTTCGCGCTCGGCCTGCGCCTGCAGGGCCGCGGCATATTTTGTCCGGTAATCGATCATGCGCCAGACAAACCAGCCAGCGAGGATCAGGCCGAGCGCTGCGCTGGCGTACATCACGGTTTCCCAGAACGAGCGGCAGGCGGGCGCCGCCATCGGCAGGGTGATGCACTTGACGAAATAATCAAGCCAGCTTTCGACCATCTGCGGCAACCCCCGTTGTCCGGAACCGTTACTGCCTCACGGCAGGGTCCGCTGCAGTCGGCAGGTTTCGGCAATGCGGCGGTGCGGCAAGTATAGCCGGCTTAGCGCAGGGGCTGCCAGACTTCCGCCAGCTGCCGGGTTTCGCGCTGCTCCGCCGGCGACAGGCGGTTTTCAAGGCGGGCGCGGTAGGCTTTTTCGTCCTTCAGCACGGACTGGCACAGCGGCCGGTCAGGGCATTGTGCGGCGGCGCGCTGCGCGACCAGCATCCATTTCAGGCCTTCGCGGCTGTCCGGCGAAGTGATGCGGGCGTCGGCGTAGAGAATGGCGAGGTTGAACATGGAGGGCAGGAAGGCGCGTTCCGCCGATTGCAGGTAGAAGTCCGCCGCTTCGGCATCACTTTGCGTCGCACCGTTGCGGCCGTATTCGTACGAAATGCCGGTGTTGTGGCAGGCGGACAGATCGCCGAGCGCGCAGCCTTTTTTGTACCAGTCGACGGCTTTGCCGTATTTCGCCGCGGGCACCCGGTTGCGGGCCAGCAGATTGCCGAGTCGCAGCGCGGCGTTGCCATTGCCCTGCTCGGCCAGGCGGCGGAGTGCGGCCGCATCCCTGTCGTCCTGTCGCGGGTCTGCCGGCGTTGCGGCCCCGGCAGGCATGGCGAGCAGCAGGCCGGCCAGCAGTGCGGCAGCGCTGCTTAAGGGGCGGAAAGGCACTACAGCCCGAGCGCGGCGAGGTCGAGCTTGCCGTCACGCAGCGGCGGACACCAGAAGTAGGCGCCGGTCAGCGGCCGCGTGAAGCGGAACAGCGCATCGGTGATGCCGTCCTCGGCGCCGGTCATGCGCTTCAGCTGGGCTTCGTAGGCGTCGAAGGACGCGCCGAAGGCGACGAACACCAGGCCGCAGCGCGACCCCTCGGACCAGGGCATCGAACGACGCACGACAAAAGCCTCGGGGTCGAAACTTTCCTGCGCCGTGCGTTTGACATGCGCGGATTCCGGCGCATCGTCAATTTCCTCGTTGTCGCTGCGGCGGCGGCCGACGCTGTGATCCTGCTCGAGCGGGCTCATCGCGTCGAAACGCCCGAGGTCGTGCTGCCATTGCTGTACGGCGACAAAACTGGAACCGGCAATGCCCTGCTGTTGCGACACCGCTGCGGCGATCGCAGCATCATCCTTCGGATTTTCGGTGCCGTCCTCGTAACCGGTGAGGTCGCGGCCGCTGCCGTGGATGAAGGCGTCAATCACGCTGTCGGGCTCGAAGGCCGCGGACAGCAGCGCATCGAGCTGGCGGTTGCGCTTGATCAATACGCCGCGATCCGTGCCGCGCAGCCACAGCCACAGCGCGGCCGGCGTCGAGGGAATGTCGATGCCGAGGGCGGCCTGCTGCGGAAAGGCGCGCAGGCCGTCGATGGTCTTGCCCAGCGCGGAGACCAGCGACAGGCCGAGTCCGGCCAGCACCCGGTCGCCGTCCACCTGGTCGCGGAGCGCGCGCAACGCAGCGCGCGGATCGGCGCCGGGAATCAGGGTGTAGGTCAGGTAGCGGGATTTTTGCGGTACGGCCTGGAGGATGGCGGGTTGTGGGGTGCTCATGGCAGCGGCGGCTGAAAAACGGAAAATGAATCATGAAATCAATAATGGTCATGATTATTACATCGAACCGCAGCCTGTGGATATTTCGGCCCCTGTCTCTGATCGGGGACATTGTTGAATGCGCGATGAACCGCCCCCGGAGATGCCGGTCGAACCCCTCATGCAACAAGCGCCCGTGCAGACGCAGGTGGATTAGTCGACGGGCTGTTTCCGATTCAACCGTTTTGAGGAGAATGCGCATGAAACTCTCGACCAGGACCTTCGTCGCCACGTTTGTGGTGACCAGCATGGCCTATCTGTCGCCGGCGGCGGGCGCCGACGTGATGCCGGCTGAAGTGAAGCAGGGCAATGTGCGTTACGTGACCGGCGGCATCGGCGCCGATGCGGTGGCGGCCTTCAAGCAGGCGGCGGCGAAATACCCGCTGGAGCTGCTGTTCGCCGAAAAAGCGATTCCCAATGACGTCTACCTCGCCGGCGTGAAGGTTACCGTGCGCCAGGCCGACAAGGTGGTGCTCGAAGCCGAATCCGGCGGCCCCTTCCTTCTGGCGCATCTGCCGGCGGGGAAATACCAGATCGAGGCCGATAACGCCGGCGTGGTGAAGCGTCAGGCGGTGGAGGTCAGCACCGGCAAACACAAGCGGGTGGTGTTTGTGTGGGATGAG
>CAZSIR010000155.1:0-6646 GCA_964606765.1 uncultured Bordetella sp.
TTTTCACCATGTCCAAGAGTTACAACATGGCCGGCTGGCGCGTCGGCTTCATGGTCGGCAACCGCGAGCTGGTGACGGCGCTGGCACGGATGAAGAGCTACCACGACTACGGCACCTTCACGCCGATCCAGGTGGCTTCGATCATCGCGCTCGAGGGGCCGCAGGATTGCGTGGAAAACGTGCGCCAGATCTACCAGGGTCGGCGTGACGTGCTGTGGTCCGGCATGAACGCGATGGGCTGGAAAGTCGACAAGCCGCAGGCGACGATGTACATCTGGGCGCCGATACCGGAACCTTACAAGAAGATGGGCTCGCTGGAGTTTTCGAAAAAACTGCTGGCCGAGGGCAAGGTGGCGGTGGCGCCGGGCACCGGTTTCGGCCATTACGGCGATGACTTCGTGCGTTTTGCGTTGATCGAGAATGAGGCGCGCACGCGTCAGGCAATCCGCACCATCAAGGAAATGTTCCGCAAGGACGGGCTGGTGAAGTAAGGGCCCATGCAAAACACAGGAAAGAAATACACTCAATGAAACCGATCAATGTGGGGTTGCTGGGCGCCGGCACCGTCGGCGGCGGCACGTTCAGGGTACTGCAGCGCAACAGCGAGGAGATCACACGCCGCACCGGCTGCGCCATCCGCATTGCCGTGGTGGCGGACAAGGATGTCGCGCGTGCAAGGGGCGTCGCCGGAGATGCCGCGCGGGTGACCGCGGATGCGCTGGAAGTGGTCAGCGATCCGCAGATTGATGTCGTCGTCGAACTGATCGGCGGCTACACGATTTCCAAGGATCTGATGCTGAAGGCGATTGCCAACGGCAAACATGTCGTCACTGCGAACAAGGCTTTGCTGGCCCTGCACGGCAATGAAATTTTTTCCGCCGCGCGCAAGAAAGGCGTGATGGTCGCGTTCGAGGCCGCCGTCGGTGGCGGCATCCCGATCATCAAGTCGCTGCGCGAGGGCCTGACTGCCAACCGCATCGAGTGGATTGCCGGCATCATCAACGGCACCAGCAATTTCATTCTTTCCGAAATGCGCAGCAAAGGGGCTGCATTCGCCGATGTGCTGAAGGAGGCGCAGCAGAAGGGTTATGCCGAAGCTGACCCGACCTTTGACATCGAAGGGGTCGATGCCGCCCACAAGCTGGCGATCATGGCAGCCATCGGCTTCGGCATTCCCGTGCAGTTCGACAAGGCTTACGTCGAGGGCATATCGAAGCTGGCGCAGGAGGACATCCGTTATGCCGAGGAACTCGGTTATCGCATCAAGCTGCTGGGCATCGCCAAGCGCAGGGCCTCGGGCTTCGAGCTGCGCGTGCATCCGACGCTGATCCCCGCGCGGCAACTGATTGCAAACGTCGAAGGCGTGATGAATGCGATCCTGGTCAAGGGCGACGCCGTCGGCCAGACCATGTACTACGGTGCGGGTGCCGGGGCCGAGCCGACCGCATCCGCAGTGGTCGCGGACCTGGTTGACGTCGCGCGAGCGCTGACAGCCGATCCGGAGCGCCGGGTGCCGCATCTTGCATTCCAGCATGACCGGCTGTCCGATGTGCCGGTGCTGCCGATGGGCGAGGTCGAGACATCGTATTACCTGCGTCTGCGGGTTGCCGACAAGGCGGGGGTTCTGGCCGACATCACAAGACTGCTGGCCGACCAGGCCATTTCGATCGAGGCCCTGGTGCAGAAGGAGCCCCTGGCCGGGGAGCAGTACGTGGACATCATCCTGCTGACACACCTGACCCAGGAAAAGAAAATCGAAACTGCGATCCGTCGCATCGAAGGCCTGTCCGTCGTTGCCGGGAAAATCACGCTGATCCGCATGGAAGCGCTGCTGTGAGCGCGGTCGCGCCGAAGCCGGCGGCCAACGGCGGCGCCACGGCACGTTATGTCAGCACGCGCGGACGCCTGTCCGGTGCGCGTTTCTGTGACGTGCTGCTGGGCGGGCTGGCGCCTGATGGCGGACTGGTGGTGCCGCAGGCCTATCCGCGGTTCGACGCCGCGGAACTTGCCGCCCTGCGCCCGCTGTCCTATCAGGACCTGGCGTACGCCATCATCAGCCGCTTTGTTGATGATATTCCGCAGGAGGACCTGAAAGCGCTGGTGCGCCGCGCCTATCGCAGCGAAACCTTCGGTTCGGCTGAAATCACCCCGCTGCAGACCCTGGAGCCGGGGCTGCATCTGCTGAAACTGTCCAACGGCCCGACGCTGGCCTTCAAGGACGTGGCGATGCAGCTGCTCGGCGAACTGTTCGAGTACGTGCTGAAGCGCGAAGGCAAGACGCTGAACATCCTCGGTGCAACCTCGGGCGACACCGGTTCCGCCGCCGAGTACGCAATGCGCGGCAGGCAGGGCATCCGCGTGTTCATGCTGTCGCCGCACGGCAAGATGAGCCCGTTCCAGCGTGCGCAGATGTATTCGCTGCAGGACGCCAATATTTTCAATATCGCGATCCGTGGCGTGTTCGACGACTGCCAGGACATCGTCAAGGCGGTCAGCGGCGATGCGGCTTTCAAGAACGCGCACCGCATCGGCGCGGTGAATTCGATCAACTGGGCGCGCATCGTGGCGCAGGTGGTGTATTACTTCAAGGGCTACTTTGCGGCGACGCGCAGCAATGACGAGCAGGTGTCGTTCGCGGTGCCCTCGGGCAATTTCGGCAATATTTTCGCCGGCCACATTGCGCGCATGATGGGTTTGCCCGTCAAGCAGCTGATGCTGGCCTCGAACGAAAATGACGTGCTCGACGAGTTTTTCCGGTCGGGGCGCTACCGCGTGCGCACCGGGCGTGAAACTGCGCAGACCTCGAGTCCGTCGATGGACATTTCCAAGGCCTCGAATTTCGAACGTTTCGTCTTTGATCTCGTTGAACGCGATCCGGCGATGGTGGCGCGGCTGTGGCGCGAGGTGGAGGATGCCGGCGGGTTCAATCTCGGCGAGACGCCGTACTGGCGGGAAATCGCGCAATACGGCTTCACTTCGGGACGGAGCACGCATGCGGACCGCATTGCAACCATCCGCCGCGTTGAAAAAAACCATGGCGTGACCATCGACCCGCATACCGCGGACGGGGTGAATGTCGGCCTGCAGAAACGCGAGCCGGGCGTGCCGCTGATCTGCCTCGAAACGGCTTTGCCGGCAAAGTTTGCCGAGACCATCCGCGAAGCGTTGGGGCATGATCCGGAGGTGCCGCCGGGTTATGAGGGGCTGGAAAGCCGGCTGCAGCGGGTTGCCGTGATGGACCCGGATGTCGAGGCGGTCAAGGCGTTTATTGCCGGGCGCAGCAAGTAAGCATTAAATATCATTTAAAAACATATAGTTACGGTATTTCCCGCACTCAGGTCCGTTCAAGGCCTGGCAAAGCGCAGCGACAGATCCACCGCAGCAATATCCTTGGTCAGCGCACCGATTGAAATGCGGTCGACACCGGTTTCGGCAATCGTCCGCACGTTCCCCAGCGTGATTCCGCCCGAGGCTTCGAGCGAGGCCCGGCCCGCGGTCCAGCGCACCGCCTCGTCCATCTGCTCGAGACTCATGTTGTCGAGCAGCACCATCTTCGCGCCGGCTTGCACGGCCTCGCGCAGCTGATCCAGGGTCTCGACCTCGATCTGTATCCATTGCGCTCCGGCCGCTCGTGCAGCAGCGGCGCGTAATGCCGCGGTCACGCCGCCGGCTGCCGCGATGTGGTTTTCCTTGATCAGGATCGCATCCCACAAACCCATGCGATGGTTGCGCCCGCCGCCGGTGGTCACGGCATATTTCTGCGCGATGCGCAGACCGGGCAGCGTTTTGCGGGTGTCGAGTATGGCGGCTCGGGTGCCGGCAACGGCATCCACATAACGCCGCGTGCTGGTGGCGACGGCTGACAGCAGCTGCAGGAAATTCAGCGCGCTGCGCTCTCCGGTCAGCAGCGCGCGGGCAGACCCGGTGATGTCACAGATGCGCGTGTCGGGCTCAATGCGGTCACCATCCTTCGCCAGCCAGGCCAGTTCCACGGCGGGATCAAGGCGGCGCATGCAGGCGCCGAACCAGTCCGTGCCGCAGAGCACCGCGTGTTGACGGCAGACGAGCTGTGCCTGCGCGCGCGGCGCATCGGGTACCAGGCTTGCAGTCAGGTCGCCGCCGGCGACATCTTCCGTCAATGCGGCGGTCACATTACGTTCAATTTCAGCGGACAGATCCATGGTTTGATTCATTGCGCAGGTCGTCGGGCAATATTCTGTACAGGTCCGAAACTGCTATAGTGGGGCAGGAATTTTAACCGAGTGGCGCTAAACGGGTAGCGGGGGAGGACGCATGGGCGAAGTCATGAGCGTGCTGTCATACGGCGTCGGCACGATACTCGGCTTTGTGGTGATCGGAGGGCTGATATTTCTCATCATCCACGACGTCACGCAGAAAAAACACACCGTATTGCGCAATTTTCCGGTGGTCGGCCGGCTGCGCTTTTTCTTTGAAGACCTGGGCGAATATTTCCGCCAGTATTTCTTCGCCAACGACCGTGAAGAGATGCCGTTCAACCGCGCCACCCGCGGCTGGGTCTACAAGGAAGCCAAAAACGAAGGCGGCATCATCGCCTTCGGTTCGACCAATGACCTGAATACCCCGGGCTCGATACTGTTCGTCAATCATCCCTATCCGGTGCTCGAGGAAGACCGGCTGCCGACGCCCTCCGTGCTGATCGGCAATGATTACTGCGAGCATCCCTTCGAGGCCAAATCCATCGTCAACATCAGCGGCATGAGCTTCGGCGCGATTTCTCAGCCCGCCGTGGAGGCGCTGTCGCGCGGTGCAGCCGAGGCCGGCTGCTGGATGGACACCGGTGAAGGTGGCCTGTCGCCGTATCACCTGAGCGGCGGCTGCGACGTGATCATGCAGATCGGCACCGCCAAGTACGGCATCCGCGAACTGGACGGCTCATTTTCGCCGCAGAAGGCGAAGGAGCTGGCGAAACATGTGAAGGCCTTTGAAATCAAGCTGTCGCAGGGCGCGAAGCCGGGCAAGGGCGGCGTGCTGCCGGGTGAAAAAGTCACCGAGGAAATTTCGCGCATCCGCGGCATACCGGTGGGGCAGGACTCGATCAGCCCCAACCGCCATCACGACATCGCCAACGTCGATGAGCTGCTCGACAAGGTGGCCTACATCCGCAACCTGACGGGCAAGCCGGTGGGCATCAAGACCGCCATCGGCGGCTGGGATTTCATGAACGACCTCTGCGACGCCATCCTCCGCCGCGGCCGGGAGTTCGCGCCGGACTTCATCGCCATCGACGGCGGCGAAGGCGGCAGCGGGGCGGCGCCGCAGACGCTGATGGATCACATGGCGCTGCCGATTGCCGAGGCGCTGCCGCGGGTGGTGGATGCGCTGATCCAGGCCGATCTGCGCGACCGCGTGCGCATCATCGCCGCCGGCAAGCTGGTGACATCGGCGAGGGCGGCCTGGGCGCTTTGCGTGGGCGCGGATTTCATCAACTCCGCGCGCGGTTTCATGTTCGCGCTGGGCTGCATCCAGGCCCTGCGCTGTCACCAGAACACCTGCCCGACGGGGGTCACCACCCACAACAAGCGCCTGCAGCGCGGCCTGGTGGTCGCCGAGAAATACCTGCGCGTGGCGAATTACTGCAAGAACATGAACAAGGAAATCGACATGATTGCGCATGCCTGCGGCTGCCGCCACGCGCGCGAACTGAAGCGCGAACACGTGCGCATCGTGCAGACGGCCAACCAGAGCATTGCGCTGAACATGCTTTATCCCTATCCCGAGGCCGGCGTACGCAAGTCGGTTGTGGCGCAAAAGTCGGCCGGCATTGCGGCCTGAGCTTTAGTTGCGGGTGCCCGAGCCCGGGGTATGTCTTTTTATTTAAGTATTTGATTTTATTGAGATATTTATTGCGCGCGGGAATATCCTCCCGTCCTGCATTGAAATTTCCGCGGGCGCGCCCCATTTGCTGAACATCGACCGTTCATGGCAATGGAATCCCGATGCGCTTTGACAAATTCACCACCAAGTTCCAGCAGGCCTTCGCCGACGCGCAGAGCGCGGCGGTGGGCGGCGACCACGCGTACATCGAGCCGCAGCATCTTCTGCTTGCGCTCCTCAGCCAGGATGACGGCGGCACGGCATCGCTGTTGCAGCGCGCGGGCGTCAATGTTTCCGGGCTGCGCGGCGCGCTGAAAACCGCGCTGGAGCGATTGCCCAAAGTGGAGGGCAGCGGCGGCGAAGTCACCCTCTCGCGCGACCTGGGCAATCTGCTGAACCTCACCGACAAGGAAGCGCAGAAACGCGGCGACCAGTACATCGCCTCGGAACTGTTCCTGCTGGCGCTGGCTCAGGACAAAGGTGACAGCGGGGGCGAAGCGGGCCGGCTGCTGAAGCAGTACGGCGGCGACCGCGCGCACATCGAGCAGGCGGTGAACGCCTTGCGTGGCGGCGAATCCGTCGGCAGCGCCGAAGCCGAGGGCAGCCGCGAAGCGCTGAAAAAATACACGCTGGACCTGACCGAGCGGGCGCGTTCCGGAAAACTCGATCCGGTCATCGGCCGCGACGACGAGATCCGCCGCGTGATACAGATCCTGCAGCGCCGCACCAAGAACAATCCGGTGCTGATCGGCGAGCCGGGCGTGGGCAAGACCGCCATCGTCGAGGGCCT
>CAZSIR010000156.1:0-6644 GCA_964606765.1 uncultured Bordetella sp.
ACCACGCCGCCGCCGCGATCGCCGCGCGCGGCATCCCCGTGTTCGCCTACAAGGGTGAATCGCTGGAGGATTACTGGGAATACACGCACCGCATTTTTGAATGGGCCGATGGCGGCACGCCGAACATGATCCTCGATGACGGCGGCGACGCCACACTGCTGATCACGCTTGGCGCGCAGCACGAGCGCAACAAGACCCAGCCGCCGGAAGGCACGAATGAGGAAGAAGTCGTGCTGTTCGCGGCGATGCGCAAGACCCTGAAGGAAAAGCCCGGCTTCTATTCGAACATCGAAAAGAACATCAAGGGCGTCACCGAGGAAACCACCACCGGCGTGCACCGCCTGTACCAGATGCAGAAGGAAGGCCGCCTGCCCTTCCCGGCGATCAACGTCAACGACTCCGTCACCAAGTCCAAGTTCGACAACCTCTACGGCTGCCGTGAATCGCTGGTCGACGCCATCAAGCGCGCCACCGACGTGATGGTCGCCGGCAAGGTTGCGCTGGTCTGCGGTTTCGGCGACGTCGGCAAGGGCAGCGCCGAAGCGCTGCGTGCGCTGTCAGCCCAGGTCTGGGTCACCGAAATCGATCCGATCTGCGCGCTGCAGGCGGCGATGGAGGGTTTCCGCGTCGTGACCATGGACTACGCCGCCGACAAGGCCGACATTTTTGTCACCGCCACCGGCAACCTCGGCGTGATCAACCACGACCACATGAAGCGGATGAAGCACAACAGCATCGTCTGCAACATCGGCCACTTCGACTCGGAAATAGAGATCGCCAGCCTGAAGAAATACCAATGGGAAAACATCAAACCCCAGGTTGACCATGTGATTTTCCCCGACGGCAAGCGCCTGATCATCCTCGCCGAAGGCCGGCTGGTGAACCTCGGCTGCGGCACCGGCCATCCGTCGTTCGTGATGTCCAATTCCTTCACCAACCAGACGCTGGCCCAGCTCGAGCTCTACACCGAGGGCGACAAGTACAAGAACGAGGTCTATGTGCTGCCGAAGCACCTCGATGAAAAAGTTGCGCGCCTGCACCTGAAAAAGCTCGGCGTCGAACTGACCGTGCTGAACGAGAAGCAGTCGGCCTACCTGCAGATGCCGGTTGAAGGCCCGTACAAGCCGGAACACTACCGCTACTGATGCACCCGAGCGCGCGGGCCGGGGCGTAGAATCTGCCATCCCCGGGCCGTGCGGAGGCGCCCATGGAATCACAGAAAAAACTTGCCCGTACTTTCAGTTTTGAGTTCTTCCCGCCGAACACGCCGGAGGGCGCTGAAAAGCTCGCGCAGACCGCAAAACAGCTGGCGCAGCTGAAACCGAAGTTTTTTTCCGTGACCTATGGCGCCGGCGGCTCGACGCGTGAACGCACGCTGCGCGCCGTGCTCGACCTGCGTGCCGCCGGCCATGCAGCAGCACCGCATATTTCCTGCGTCGGCTCGTCACGCAATGACATTCGCGAAATCCTGCGCGAGTACCAGAACAACGGCATCCGCCACGTGGTTGCGCTGCGCGGCGATCTGCCTTCGGGCACCGCGGCATCCGGCGAATTCCACTATGCCAATGAGCTGGTGGCCTTCATCCGCAGCGAATTCGGCGACCAATTCCACATCGAAGTCGCTGCCTATCCCGAATACCACCCGCAGGCGCGCAGCGCGCAGGACGACCTGCTGAGCTTCAAGCGCAAGGTGGAAGCCGGCGCTGATTCCGCGATCACGCAGTATTTCTACAACACCGACTGTTATTTCCATTTTGTCGACGAGTGCGAAGCCATGGGTCTCAGCCTGCCCATCGTGCCCGGCATCATGCCCATCGGGCGTTTTTCCCAACTGGCACGGTTTTCCGATGCCTGCGGCGCGGAAATCCCGCGCTGGATCCGCCGCAAGCTGGAGGGTTATGGCGACGACACGGCATCGATACGCGCCTTTGGCCTGGATGTGGTGACGCGGCTCTGCGACGACCTGCTCACGGCCGGCGCGCCGGGTCTGCACTTCTACACCATGAATCAGGCCGGTCTGACCACCACGATCTGGCAACGCCTGGGCCTGTAACCGGTCTCCCATTCTGACAGGGCCGGGGCCCGGTTCGGCCGGCAAAACCGTACCGCAGCGCAGTTTCCGTCGCTATACTCTGCGGGGCCACCCACGCCCACGCTGACGGGAGAATCATCGTGCAGGACACCCAGAACCAGACGCCATCCCTTGCGGATACGGATCAGATTGAACTGGCGCATGCCGCCAAGGCGCGCTCGCCTGCCGAAGCGGCAGCACTGCTGGCCGAGTATCCGGCCGCCACCATTGCCGCGGTACTGCAGAATCTGCCGCCGGCGCTGACCCAGGACGTGCTGGCCGAGCTGCCGGGGGGCCTGATCGACGGCATCGTCCATGCCGCGCCGGCGGAGATGGTGGCGCAGTGGCGCAGCAACCAGCAATTCGCCCAGGGCACCATCGGTCGCATGATGGCGCCGGTACGCGCGGTGTTTCGCCCGGACATGACCGTCAGGGAAACCGTCGAACAACTGCGCCCGCTGGTGCGCAACGCTTTCATCACTTATGGTTACGTCACCGATGACGCGGGGAAAATGCTCGGCATCATCACCATGCGCGATCTGTTGTTTGCCGACGATCAGACCACGCTGGATGCGGTGATGCTGCGCAACGCGTTTTCACTGACCCCGGATCTGCCCCTTGCCGAAGCCATGAAACTGGTGCTCGACCGCCACTATCCGGTGTACCCGGTTTGCGACGGCAACGGCGTGCTGCTGGGACTGGTGCGCGGCCAGACCCTGTTTGAAGAGCAGGCCTTCGAGATCACCGCGCAGGTCGGCAGCCTGGTCGGCGTGGAGAAGGAAGAGCGGCTGGCCACGCCGTTGAAGAGCAGTTTCCGTTTCCGCCATCCCTGGCTGCAGATCAATCTCGCCACCGCCTTTGTCGCCGGTGCGGTCGTCGCAATCTTCCAGGACACCGTGGACCGCCTGGTCATCCTTGCGCTGTTCCTGCCGGTGCTCGCCGGGCAGTCCGGCAACACGGGCTGCCAGGCGCTGGCCGTCACGCTGCGCGGCCTGACGCTGGGCGAACTGAAGGACGGCATGGCGCGCGCGCTGGTCGTCAAGGAAGCCTCGCTGGGTGCGCTGAATGGCGCCTTCACCGGCATCGTCGCCGCCATGGGCATGTTTGTCGTCGCGACCATGCAGCACAACCCCAATGCGGTATTGCTCAGCCTCGTGGTCTGGATTGCGCTGGTCGGCAGTTGTGTCGCCAGCGGCGTCTGCGGCGCGCTGGTGCCGTTGACGCTGAAGCGTTTCGGCTTCGACCCGGCCACGGCCTCCAGCATTTTCCTCACCACCGCCACGGACGTGGTCAGCATGGGATTGTTGCTGGGGCTGGCGGCACTGCTGATCTGAAACAGCAAAACCTGCCAAGATAAAAAAGCCGCCCGAAGGCGGCTTTTTTATAGTGCGATTCCGGCTTATGCCGCTTTTGCCGGGGCCTTGCGTTTTTTCGCCTGCGCAGCGGTGGCGTGCATGGACGCATAGGCCGCGTGTGCAGCGCCTTCCGCATCACCGACATGCACCGGATAACCCATGTCTTCCAGCACCGAGCCCAGCGCCGACAGGCACAGCATCACGTTGTCGGGGCGGCAGGAATAACCCATCAGGCCGAAGCGCCAGATTTTGCCGGCGAGGGGTCCCAATCCGGCGCCGATTTCGAGGCCGAATTCGCTGAGGAGGGTCTTGCGCACCTCCGCCTCGTTGACGCCTTCCGGACACAGCACCGCATTCATCTGCGGCGCCTGGTACTGTTCTTTCACCAGGAATTTCAGGCCCATTGCCTCAAGGCCGGCTTTCAGCGCGGTGTGGTGACGCACCACGCGGGCCCAGGCGTTCTCCAGGCCTTCTTCGCGGATCAGCAACAGCGCTTCGTGCAGCGCGAACAGCGAATTGGTCGGCGCCGTGTGGTGATAAGTGCGGGTGGTCTCGCCCCAGTAGCCGCGCAGCAGGTTCATGTCCATGAACCAGGAGTGAATCTTGTCCTTGCGCGCCGCGACGGTGTCGGCCACGCGCTCGGAGAAAGTCACCGGCGACAGGCCCGGGGTGCAGGACAGGCATTTCTGGCTGGCGGAATAGGCGGCATCAATGCCCCATTCATCGACCAGCACCGGCGAACCGCCGAGCGAGGTCACGACGTCGACGATGGTCAGTGCATTGTATTTGTGCGCGATCTGCACCAGCGTCCTGGCGTCGGACAGCACGCCGGTGGAAGTTTCCGCATGCACGAACGCGACCAGGCGCACATCGGGATTCTTCTTCAGCGCGTCCTCGAGTTTCTGCGGATCAACGGGCTCGCCCCAGTTATCCTCGACCACGATCGCCGTGCCGCCGCAGCGCTCGACGTTCTCGATCATGCGGCCGCCGAACACGCCGTTGCGGCAGACGATGACCTTGTCGCCGGGCGACACCAGATTGACGAAGCAGTATTCCATGCCCACCGAGCCCGGACCGGAAATCGGGAAAGTCAGCGGATTCTTGGTCTGGTAGGTGTAACGCAGCAGCGATTTAAGCTCTTCCATCATCTCGACGAACACCGGGTCGAGATAACCGATGGCGGGCTGGCTCATCGTGGTCAGCACCCGCGGATGAATCTCCGTCGGGCCGGGCCCCATCAGCGTGCGTTGCGGCGGATGGAAGGAATTGATGCGTTTCGGTGGCGCAAACTTGTCCATGGTGAACTCACTCCCTGGTAAAGCGTTGACGAAAAAATTTTCTCCGTCGGGCCGCGATTTCAGCCGCAACGGCTTGCGTGTGGTGGCCTCGTTGAGCACATCCACGGCGGCGATCTGCCCGCCGGTGACCTGCTCGACTTCCATCGCCCAGCGCGCGGGCACATATCCGGATTTGATCCAGTGATTGACGACGGCGCGATCGAGGCAGAAGCGGCGGGCCACTTCGGCCTGGCTGCCAAACAGTTCGACCAGTCGTTCAGCGCAATTCATGTTCAAGAATCTTGTTCAGTGAAAATTGGCGGACAGCCCTGTCGCCGGAAAACGGCTGTCTGGATGTGGAGCGGAATTTATCATGACAAAATAAATTTGACAAGCTTGTCTTTGCCCGAATAAAATCATAACTATTTGATTTTAAATATATTTTTAAGGAGCTTGGGGTATCCGTCTGTGGCAAAAGTCATGGTAATGTTCCGACTCAACTCCAACACCTCAACTCCAATACAAGAGCAAACCCATAACGAGGAGATCGATTCATGGCCCGCCTGACCTGCAAACCCACCGGCATGCTGTATTGCGCCCTGATCGCCGGAACCCTGTTCACCGCGCCGTTTGCCGGCGCCGCGCAGACCGACGCCTACCCGAACAAGCCGATACGGCTGATCGTGCCCTTCCCGCCGGGCGGCGGCACCGATCTGGTCTCACGCACCATGCAGCCGGCACTCAGCGCAGCTCTGGGCCAGCAGATCCTGATCGACAACCGCGGCGGCGCCCAGGGCAGCCTGGGCACGGCCATTGCAGCCACCGCAAACCCCGATGGCTACACCCTGGTGATCGCAGAGATCGGCGCCACCGCAGTGGCGCCGGCGCTGATGCCCAACCTGAGTTTCAATGTATCGAAGGACTTTGCCGGCATCAGCCAGTTGATCGAGCAGCCGTACATCATGACGGTGCATCCGAGCATCCAGGCCAAGACTTTGCAGGAATTCATCAAGCTCGCGCAGAGCAAACCCAATGCGCTGAATTTCGGCTCGGGCAACATCACCGCGCACATTGCGCAGGAAGCCTTTTTCCAGACCGCCAAGGTCAAGCTGACGCACATACCCTACCGCGGCTCGGGCCCCTCGGTTGCGGCCGCCGTCGGCGGTGAAGTGCAGACCCTGTTTTCCGGTCCCGGCGCGGCGATTCCCCAGATCAAGGCGGGCAAACTGCGCGCCCTGGCCGTAACCACCAGCAAGCGCGCATCCCAGCTGCCGGATGTGCCGACCCTGGCGGAACAGGGCTACAAGGGCTTTGCCATTTCCGGCTGGTACGGCCTGATGGGACCGGTGGCCATGGCCAAGCCGGCCATCGTCACCGTGAACAAGGCCGTGACCACGGTGCTCAATGGCGACACCGGCAAATTGCTGCGTGATCGCGGTTATGAACCGACGCCCACCACGCCTGCGGAATTCGACAAATTCATGCGTTCCGAGATCGACCGCTGGGGCAAGGCCGTCAAGGCCTACAACATCAAGCCGGATTTTTAAGGCTGTTGTTGCGCAGCAATGCGGCGGCGTCCGCCGCATTCAGTGGCGCGCTGAAATAATAACCCTGCATCTGGTCGCAGCCGTGCTGCAGCAGAAAATCATGCTGCTCGCGGGTTTCCACGCCTTCGGCCGTCACATCCAGCCCCAGGCTGTGCGCCATCGCAATGATGGCCTGGGCAATCGCCACGGCGCCGCTGTCGGCCGGTGTATCCAGGATGAATGAGCGGTCGATTTTCAGCGTATCGATCGGGAAGCGGCGCAGATAGGCCAGTGACGAGTAGCCGGTGCCGAAATCATCGATGGCGATGTGCAGCCCCATTTCCTTCAGCGTGCGTATCAGCAGCACGGCGCGCTTCGGATTGTGCATCACCATGCCTTCGGTGATTTCCAGCTT
>CAZSIR010000157.1:0-6631 GCA_964606765.1 uncultured Bordetella sp.
CGGCGGCCATGTCACGCTGATGCGCGGCGAACGTTCAAGACTGGCGGATCACGCCGCCGAGGCGCTTTGAACCCAGCCGGCGGCGGCTCAGAAGTGGGAATCGCCGCCGGTGTAGTTTTCGAAACGGGTGTGGCGGCCGAGGAAGGTCAGGTCGACCTTGCCGACCGGGCCGTTACGCTGCTTGGCGATGATGATCTCGGCTATGCCCTTGCGCGCGACGTTGTCTGGGTTGTAGACCTCGTCGCGGTAAATGAACAGGATGACGTCGGCGTCCTGCTCGATGGCGCCGGATTCGCGCAGATCCGACATCATCGGCCGCTTGTCCTGGCGTGAATCGACGCTGCGGTTGAGCTGCGACAGCGCAATCACCGGCACCTTGAGTTCCTTGGCGAGGCCTTTCAGGGAACGGGAGATTTCCGCAATCTCGGTCGCGCGGTTCTCTTCCCTGCCGCCGGAGGTGCCCGACATCAGCTGCAGGTAGTCGATCACGATCAACGCCAGTCCGCCGCACTGGCGGTGCAGGCGGCGCGCACGGGAACGCACCTCGAGCACGGTCAGGCCCGCCGTATCGTCGATGTGGATCTGCGAATCGTTGAGCTTGCCGACCGCATCCACCAGCCGCGGCCAGTCCTCCTCCTTGAAGGTGCCGGTGCGCAGCTGGTGCTGGTCCACCCGGCCCACCGAACCGATCATCCGCATGGCCAGCTGCGGGCCCGACATCTCCATGCTGAACACGGCCACCGCTTTTTTGCTGTCCAGCGCCGCGCTCTCGACCATGTTCATCGCCAGCGCGGTTTTGCCCATCGACGGCCGCCCGGCGATGACGATCAGCTCGCCCTGCTGCAGCCCCGAGGTATAGCGGTCGAGGTCGACATAACCCGTCGACAGGCCGATCACGTCGCCCTTGTTCTCGCGGCTGTAGAGCATGTCGATGCGTTCGACGGTTTCCGTCAGATAGGGATCGATTTTCTGGAATCCCTGCTTGGTCTTGGCGCCGCGCTCGGCAATCTGGAACACCCGGGCCTCCGCCTCATCGATCAGCAGCAGCGCGTCCTTGCCGCTGGGCGTGTAGGCGGAATCGGCAATCTCGGTGCCGACGGCAGCCAGGTTGCGCATGATCGAGCGCTCGCGGACGATCTCGGCGTAGCGCCGGATGTTGGCGGCGCTCGGCGTATTCAGCGCCAGCGAGCCGATGTAGGCCTGGCCGCCGACTTCAGCCAGCTTGCCGTTGCGTTCGAGAATTTCTGCGACGGTAAGCGCATCGGCCGGTTTGTTCTGGTCCACCAGCATCGCAATGTGCTGGAAGATGCTGCGATGGTCGGCGCGATAAAAATCCGCCTCGGTCACCACATCGGCAATCCTGTCCCATGCGCTGTTGTCGAGCAGCAGGCCGCCGAGCACCGACTGCTCGGCCTCGACCGAATGCGGCGGCGTACGCACGGCATCCAGCTGCGCATCTTTGGAGAACGGAGTGACGAGTTGCACCATCTGCAGTAGGTATGTTGTAAACTATTGATTTATAAGGGTAAATTATAAACCGTCGATGGTGGACGGCGAACCCGGCAGACACCGGATTCAATTCAATTTACCGAAAAAAAAGGGCTGTCGCCAGCCCTTTTTCTGCATCACAAATAGTGCTTTTGATTCAGCGCGCTTCGGCTGCCTTATGCCGCATCGCCGAGCACCGAAACGGTGATCGACACGACCACATCGGTGTGCAGCGCAAGTTTCAGCGGGAAATCACCGATGGTTTTCAGCGGACCTTCCGGCATGCGGATCGACGCTTTCGGCACATCGAAACCGAGTTTTTTCAGCGCTTCGGAAACATCCGAATTGGTCACCGAACCGAAGAGCTTGCCGTCGACACCGGCTTTCTGGGTGATCTGCACCATCAGGCCGTCGAGCTTGGCCGCTTTTTCCTGGGCCTGGCTGAGGATTTCGGCCTGTGCCTTTTCCAGCTCGGCGCGGCGCTGTTCAAATTCCGCCTTGTTCGCGGCGGTCGCGCGCTTTGCCTTGCCCTGGGGGATCAGGAAATTGCGGGCATAACCGTCCTTGACGCGGACCACTTCACCCAGCGTGCCCAGGTTGATGACTTTTTCGAGCAGTATGACTTGCATGTCTGGCCTCTCAGTGCAGATCGGTGTACGGCAGCAGCGCAAGGAAGCGCGCGCGTTTGACCGCAATCGACAACTGGCGCTGGAAATGCGCCTTGGTGCCCGTAATCCGGGCCGGGATGATCCTGCCGTTTTCGTTGATGAAATCCTTCAGGATGTTGATGTCCTTGTAGTCCACCTGCTTGATGCCTTCGGCTGTGAACCGGCAGAACTTGCGACGCCGAAACAGGGCATTGCCCTTTTTGCGGCCGTCCTTGCCTTTACCCTTGAATTTCCCTTTACCGCCACTTCCGCCCATTCTTGGCATGTCAGTTTCCTTTTTCGATCTGTTCCATGTTCGTTACATGCAGGACCACTTGCCTGCTCATGCGATGCTTCCGGTTCAGAAATCCCTGCACTTCAACCCGGCTCTGCGGCCGCATTCCTGCGACGCGTTTTGCCAGTTCGCCCGTGGCCTTGGCCGGCATGTCGAATTCCACCTGCCGCTGGTTGCCGGCCTCGGTTTGTTCCGAGGCATGGGCCAGCATGAAATCAACAACCGGCAGTCCGGCGGGCGTGTGGCGCAGCGGATCAATCACGGCCAGCGTTGCATTCAGGCTGACCGTGTTCCGGCTCACTTAGGCCGCGCTCTCCGCGGCCGCAGGTGCGGCCGGCCTGGCCGAATCATCATTGCTGCCGGTCGGGCGCGATTTTTCTTCGCGCATCATCGGCGACGGGCCGGTGACGGCTTCGTCCATGGTGACGGTCAGGTGGCGCAGCACGGCGTCGTTGAACTTGAACGCGTGCTCCAGTTCAAGCAGCGTTTCATTGCCGCACTCGATGTTCATGAGCACGTAATGCGCCTTGTGCAGCTTCTGGATCGGGTAAGTCAGCTGGCGGCGGCCCCAGTCTTCGAGGCGATGAATCGCGCCCTTGTGGGCGGTGATCATCTGGCGATAACGGTCCAGCATTGCCGGCACTTGCTCGCTTTGGTCCGGATGGACGATCAAAACGATCTCGTAATGTCGCATTTATGGTCTCCTTGTGGGCTGTTTGGGCCACCCGCGATGCGAGCGCGGTGTGGCAAGGATGGGTGCTGCAAAAACTGCGCAGCAGGAAACCCTGCTGCGCGGAAGCGCGGATTATACCGGAACCGCCTCCGGAATCAAGGGCTTGGGATGGCCCCGGAAACCATCAATAGATGATGGCGAGGCTGCCGACGACGCGGGTGTCGTCCGTCTGCCGGGTGCCAAAGGCCTTCAGGATCTGCGCAACATCGACCCGCAGGTTGACGCTCTTGCCGAAGGACATGCGCAGGCCGACCCCGGTGCTGGCCAGGTATTTGCCGGCCTGTTCACCCGGGAGCACGTTGTTGCGTGATACCGCGCCAAAGTCGTAGAAACCCACCAGGCGGGTCTTCCACTTGTCACTGAGGCCGGTCGAACCGGCGAAATTCGGGGTATAGACTTCCAGCTGGGTCGCGTAGCCGCGATCGTTGGCGGTTTCACGCGGCAGATAGCCGCGCACCGTATCGACGCCGCCGAGGCCGAACTGTTCGCCCGGCACCAGCGCATCCTGGGTGTATTGGCCGGTGTAGGCAATGCGGCCCTGCCATTCGTTGCGGAAGGCATGCACGAAACTCGTGCCGTAACGGAAAAGCATGTAGCGCTCATTGGCGCCGGCGCGCGTGGCCTGGAAATCATCCGCCTGGCCATCATTGCCGCCGGGAATGTTGCGCAGGACCGCCCCATTGAAGGCCCACTCGCTCGCCGTCATGCGCATCAAGCCGCTGTAGCCCAGGGAAATCGGGTGCACGGTGATGTCCGGCACAAAGCCGATGCCGGCGAGCGTGACATTGTTCTGGTACGCGCGGTAGTCAAGTCCGGCAAAGATTTTATGTTCGACGTCCTGCCACTTCGGCAGGTAGTAATTCCAGCGCATGCCGTAGATGGAGCCCTTGCCGCTGACGCTGAACAGGCCGCCCACCGTGCCTGAATCGACATCCGAGTAACCGGCAAAAATGTCCAGTGAACTGTTGAGCCTGTAATAGGGAATGCGGTAGCCCACGCCGTAGATCGCGACATCGTCAAATTTGCCCGGTGATGTGATGTATTGCAGTGACAGCGAATGATCGCGGTCGAAGAGGTTGGTGTGCTGGTAGCCGACCCCCAGGCGCCAGTAACCCGTCTCCGCGGTGCCGCTGTTGTCGAGGGTGCCCACCAGCCGCCACGGCTTGTCATCGGTCACCCGTACATTGACGTCCACCAGGCCCTCATTGGCGCCGGAACGCAGCAGCACGCTGGTCTGCTTGATCGGATGCTCGGCAGCGATCTGCAGGTTGCGCGCGATGTCCGTCGAATTGGGCGTCTCGCCTTCCTTGATGCTGGGCAGCGCACGGCGCACGTTTTCCGAACTGAAGTGCTCATTGCCTTCGACGGTGACCTTGCCGATCTTGGGCTGGATGATGTTGAACTGGACCACGCCCTTGGTGATGTCCTGCTCCGGCAATGCCACCTGGATCACGCCGTAACCGCGCTCGCGGTATGCGCCTTCCAGCGTTTCCAATGCGCGCTGAACGTCGCTGAAGTCCTTGTCTTTGCCCGTGAAGGGCGAAACCAGACGCTGAATTTCCGCAGCGCCCAGAATGGAATCGCCCTTGACTTCGAATTTCTGGATGCTGAATTTGGGGGCGGGAATAGCGGCATCCTGGGCGGCTGCGTGACCCATCAAGCCGGCCAGGGCGCAAACAAACAGCAGGCGGCGTAAAGAAATTAGTATATAAGTCATTGTTTTATAACACTTATTTAATAGTTTCGCCTGCACCCTGACTTTACGCGCGTGCCGGTAAATGTTGCAGCAACGCAAAGCCCCTGATTTCGCAAAGGATTATCGCAGATTTTTGTTTTTTTTCCATGTTTTTAACTGGCCGCAAAGAATCAAAAAAAACCCCTGACGGCAATGTCAGGGGTTTTGAGCAGGGTTTCAAACCGGCAGAAAACTACCGGCAAACGGGCGCATCCTTGTCTTTGGTATTTTTGACATCCTCAAATACGTCCTTGTCCTTTTCCGGATCCGGCGGCTTGACCGAATCTCCCAAGGCCACGATCAGGTTGTTATTCGGGATGCTGATGCTGGTGCCACCGCCGTATACCACATGAAAATTAACGCCCGGGATGGCCGGATCACCCAGGACCACAAAACCGGTGCCAGAGTCGTAGACCACGCCCTCCATGCCATTCACGAAATACCCGCCACTGGTCAACATCGGGAAAGTCAGGAAAATGGTTTGAGGCGAACCCGCTTCTATGGTCGCGAAGTTATCGAGTTTGACCACACCGCCGATTTTCAGCAAAACCTCCGGACTGCCGTAAATGTTGCTGTAGTCCATGACCAGGTCGCCGCCGGTGTTGATGAAGACATTGCCACCGCTGCTGAGGTAACTGCCGTTCACCAAAGTCAGGCTGCCGCTGGCATCCACCTGGATGCCGGTGGATGCAGAAACATAGGAATTGTTATCCAGCAGGATATTCGCGCCGCCCAATAGCACCCCGCCACCATAACCCCGCAAGACAGCACCGTTGATCAGCGACAAATTACCTGCGGACGCTACAACTACAGAAGAAGAACCACCGGAATAAGACTCTGCCCTTAGAGTGTCATTAAAATAATACGAATTCAGGGTGATATTTCCGCCAGTGGAGATCATGGTTACCGAAGCATCGCCACCGACGCCACCGGAGCCGCCATAAACCAAACCTTCAGACCCTTCAAACTGGATGTTACTGCCGGACAATGTAGTCAGCGCCGCAGCTCCACCCTGACCATAGTCCGAGCTTCCTCCATAAGCACGGATATTGCTATTGTTGGTGACAGTGGTGACATTGCTTGAGGACAGCAGCAACAGTGCATTTCCACCCATTCCGTTTTCAGCGCCATCACCGCCAGATGCATAGACATACGCATTGTCATAGGTTGCCGGGCCGGTGGAACTCAGCACGACCGTGGCGGTTCCGCCATTGGTATCGTAAAAGTTGTCGTCATTACCTTCACCGCCTTCCGCAGAGATCGAACCGCCGGAAATCGTCAAACTGCCCAAGGCTCCAATACTGACAGAAGCATTGCCGCCATTGCCGCCAGCTGAGTAGCCCTCGCCGCCATCTCCGCCAGTGGCATAGACAGACCCCATGACGGCAATATTGCCGTTGGATGACAGAGCGACCGAGCCATCCCCGCCATTGCCGCCGACACCGCCGCCATAAGAGTAGTATGAGTCGCCTCCATCGCCACCCCTGCCCTGGATGCCATTGCCAAAACCACTCGCGACATCAATTCCGCCGACGGCTGACATCATGACCTTGCCGTCGCCGCCACGTCCGCCACCGCCATAGTAGGAATCGCCGCCAGATCCGCCTTGGCCAATCACGCCACCATAAGCCGTGACAGACAGCGCGCCCCCTGCAGAAGCGTTCACAATACCGTCACCCCCACGACCGCCAATGCCGCCTCCAAAGTAATAGTCGTAGCCGCCCTGCCCGCCA
>CAZSIR010000158.1:0-6613 GCA_964606765.1 uncultured Bordetella sp.
GTGATCAGGCGCGGGCGCAGGCCGGCCAGCGCATCGAATTTTTCCGCGACGAAGCGTTTGAAGGAATTTTCGGCGCCGGGTTCCTTGACCAGTTCGGCGTTTTTGAGGGTGCGCGACAGGTAGAGTTCGTAAGCCGCCTTGTCCGGCACGATGATGCGGATGCCCTTGCGGTCGACTTCCGCGATGGTCTGGATGGCGGATCCCGGCGGCACCAGGTAAGTGGAATCAATTTCGACATAGGCCGCGGTGAAATCGATTGCGTTGGCACGCAGCGGTTCGGCGCCGAGAAAACCGACGTCCCACACATTTTTTCCGGCGGCATCGGCGAGCGCACCGGGGTTCGGATGCGGCACGAAAGTCACGGCGATGCCGAGCCGCCGGCCGAGTTCCAGCCCCAGGTCATGCGCCACGCCGGCTGGTTTGCCGGTGGCGGCATCGGTGCGCGTCAGCAGGAAGTTGCTCATGTTGAGGCCCACGCGCAGCGTGCCGGTGGGTGCGAATTCGGAACGGAGGGCGGCGGTGACTTCGGTCATGGTGTGGTCCCGGAAGAAATGAATGCGGTTGCGGAACGCAGGATTAGACACTGAACCGCGGCGCCTTGTCATCCGAGATTAAAATGTCGCGACTGCAATATGGAATCCGCCGCTCAAACCCCTGCGCCGCGTTACATCGCCCATCTCGACATGGATGCGTTTTACGCGTCGGTCGAACTGTTGCGCTACCCGCAATTGCGCGGCAGGGCGGTGGTGGTGGGCGGGCGCCGCCGCGCAGCGCAGGATGATCCCGCGGATACGGCATTCACCACCCTGCGCGGTTATACCGGCCGCGGCGTGGTCACCACATCCACCTATGAGGCGCGCGCGCTGGGCGTGTTTTCGGCGATGGGCCTGATGAAGGCCGCGAAGCTTGCGCCGGACGCAGTGCTGCTGCCGGCGGATTTTGATGCCTATCGCCATTATTCACGGCTGTTCAAGGATGCTGTGCGCGCGATCGCGCCGCAGGTCGAAGACCGCGGCATCGACGAAATCTACATCGACCTCACCGGGCTGGTGGAGGAGAGCGCCGCAGACGGCGCGCCGGATCCCTGGGCACGCGCGCGGGCGATTGCGACGGACATCCAGCGCGCGGTGCGGGAAGCGACGGCGCTTTCATGCTCGATCGGCGTCACGCGGAACAAGCTGCTGTCGAAAATGGCGTCCGAACTGGAAAAACCCGCAGGCATCACCGTGCTGCGGGAAGCCGACATCAGCGGGCGGATCTGGCCGCTGGCGGTGCGAAAGATCAACGGCATCGGCCCGAAGGCAAACGCAAAGCTGGAACAGATCGGCATTCTGACCGTTGGGGATCTGGCGCAGGCGGATCCGGACTTGTTAATGAATAGTTTTGGCCGGAGCTATGGCGCATGGATGCATGCTGCCGCGCAGGGGCGCGACGACCGGCCGGTGGTGACTTACAGCGAGCCGAAATCCATCAGTCGCGAAACCACCTTCGAGAACGACCTGCATGCAGTGCGTGACAAGGCGCAACTGACGCGCATTTTCACCGACCTTTGCGTGCGGGTGGCCGGCGACCTGCGGCGCAAGGGTTATGTCGGCCGGACGATCGGACTGAAAATACGCTATGACAATTTCAAGACGGTCACGCGGGATTTGAGCCTGGAACAGGCTACCGCGGATGCGCAGACCATCCGCCGCGCCGCCGGGGAATGCCTGAAAAGGGTGCCGCTGGACCGGCGCATCCGCCTGCTCGGGGTGCGTGTCGGCACGCTGTCAAAACCGGATGCGACGACGACCTTGCGTGAGGCCGATCTGCTTTCCGGCTGATGGGTCACAGCCTGCGGCGCGGCGTCTGGGGAGTATCCGTGCGTTTTTGCAGCGCTTCGCGCGGCGCAGCTTCGCCGGCACCCATCGCATACACCAGTTTTTCAAGATCGAGGCGCAGGTCGGGCGGCAGCGCGAGGGTATTGATTCTTTGCAGGCGCGTATTGCGGTCTGGCAAATCGTGCATGCCGGTCAGGTACAGCAGCAGGTCGTTGGGCGTGTAGCGCGAGGGATTGGTGGTGCGGGAAAAACTGCGCGGCGGCGCCGGATAATCATCACGCCCCGGGAACAGCACGCGCATCACAAAACCGAGGCAACTCATGCAATTCTGCTTCGGCGCATCATCCAGGCAGTACGGAACGCCGGCGTTCACCCAGCGCGCGATGCGCCCCGGCAATTCACGCTGCAGCCTGGCTATGGCGCCGGCGTCTGACATCGGCCGCAGGCCGTACAGATGCCAGACATCATAGCTGGCGCCGCCGGCTTCAATCGTTTCCCCTGCGATAAACGGCGAAACAACGACCCCCATTCCCGGAAACGACCAGGCAATGCGCTGGTCGGCCAGTTCGATGCCGACCTGGACTTCAACCGTGTCGTCCGGCAGCTTGATCAGGAAATAGTGCACGTAACCAGCCTGACCCGGCGCCACGCCGCTGACGGCAAGCGAAGACGGCATGCCGCGGCCGGATACGGGCTTGTTGGCCAGCAGGATCGTTTTGTGTGCCGGTGTGCCGTTCAGCAGGCGCGCATACTGCTCCATGGCCCGGACGGATTGCCCGCCCAAAGGGGTATTGGCTTGAGCGATGCCGCCGGCTGCCGCAAGCAGGGCGGCCGCAACGCAATGGATGAGGCGCGGATTCATGGCGACATTATAGGCGGGGCGGGGAGACCCATACTGTGTGTGCTTCCGGCAACGACAGGTACCGTAGGGAATGGCAGACTCATAATGCGGTCCATGACTTGACCGGTCTGCGGGCTGCCGTTTAAACAATAATCCGGTCTCAGGCGGCCAGAATACTGCCGCTGCAGTCCTGGAGGGGTCATGAAAAAGCCAAACAAGAATATCCGGGGTTTTTTCCTTGTCGCGCTGGCCATGCTTGCGCCGGCTGGCGCAGGCATGGCCGCAGAGGCCTACCCGGTAAAGCCGCTGCGGATCATCGTGCCGTTTTCACCCGGTGGTTTTGTCGACTTCACGGCGCGCCTCATTGCCGCGCCGATGGCAGCCACATTCGGCCAGCAGATGATTGTGGACAACCGGGGCGGCGCCGGCGGCATTGTCGGGTCGGAGGCGGCGGCGCGTTCCGCGCCGGACGGTTATACCCTGGTCATCGGCAGCCTGGGTACGCATGCCGTCAACCAGAGCCTGTATCCCGATTTGTCGTACAACGTGCTGCGTGATTTCCAGCCCATTGCCAGGCTGGCGGATGCGCCGAGCATTCTGGCCGTGCATCCTTCCCTGCCGGTGCGGTCGGTGAAGGATTTGCTGGCCCTTGGACGCGCGAGGCCGAGGCAGATCAACTATGCCTCGGCCGGCTCGGGCACCTCCACGCATCTTGCCGCCGTGCTGTTTGAGCATCTGGGCAAAGTGCAGATGGTGCATGTGCCCTTCAAGGGCGGCGGTCCGGCGCTGGTTTCGGTGGTTTCCGGTGAAGTTCCCGTGACTTTTGGAACGGCAGCGTCGGTGACACCGCACACGAAGAGCGGCAGACTGAGGGCGCTGGCGGTGACTTCAGGCCAACGCTCGTCGGTATTGCCGGAATTGCCCACCATGGCCGAGGGCGGCCTGCCGGGATACGAGATGCTGAACTGGCTGGGTCTGTTCGCGCCCAAAGGCACGCCGCCCGCCGTGGTTGAAAAGCTTGGCAAAGAGGCGATACGCGCCGTTCAGCTGCCGCAGGTGGTGAAACAGTTCAATGCCCACGGCGCGGAACCCTCGGTGCTGGGGGCGGATGAGTTCTCGGCATTCATCAAAAGTGAAATCGGCAAATGGTCGGCGGTCGTTGCGGCGACAGGCATGAAAGCGAATTGAAATTTCTTGAACAATCTGCAGCCCAAAAAAGGAGTCACCATGGTCAAACTCGAATTCCATGATCCGTCCGGCGCACTGGAAGTGACGCAGGCGTTCGCGCCGCGCCTGGACACGCTGGAAGGCAAGCGCATCGGTTTTGTCAGCAACGAGCAATGGCAGGCGTTCCGCATGCTGCCGCTGCTGCGCGACCTGCTGAAGGCCGATTTCCCGACGGCGGAACTGCTGCCAATCGACGCCTATCCGCAGGGCAATGCGCTGATACCGACCGAAGAGACGGCCGCGCTCGTCAAAAAAAGCGGGGTCGATGCCGTCATCGTCGGCAACGCGGCCTGAGGGTCCTGCGCCACCGCTTGCGGCCGTGCTGCCGCGAGGATAGAAACCATGGGCATTCCCACCGTCACGCTGACGCGGACGGATTTTGTCGGCGTGATGAAAAATGCCGTGTCGGGCCTGGGCCTTGCGCCGGACGCCGCGATGGTGACGTTTCCGATCGACCTGTTTTTGCCGGGCAGTGACCTGTCGACGATTGAGACACGCAAACGCGAGTTCTACAACGGCCTGACAAAATGGCAGACGGATTTTTCAACTTCCGCGAACGGCGAACTGCCAATGCTGCAGGTGGAAGGTTCGACTTACGAAGACGCGCTGCAGAAAGCCAACAACCTGCTGATCACCAGCCTGTGGGGTGACGGCCTGCCGGTATGGCCGGCGACCCGCGAGCGTGTCGACTGGATGCTGCGCGGTTCCGCTTTGCCGCGCACTCAGGTGCTGGGCAAGTTTCCGCCGCGCGGCGGGGTGACCACCGTGGAAACCTGCGCGGTGGCGCTGGCGATGGCCGGCGGCCGGCCTGAATACCTGCCGGTGTTGATTGCCGCAGTGGAGGCCTGTCTTGATCCGGCCAATGTGTTCGACCAGTTGCAGGCGACTTCCGGCGGCCCGTTTCCGGTGGTGATCGTCAACGGACCGATCGCCAGGGAAATCCGCCTCAATTCGGGATTTGGCTGCCTTGGTCCCGATCCGCAGCGCCCAGCCGGCGCCAGCATCGGCCGCGCGCTGCGCCTGCTGCAGCAGAATGTCGGCGGTGCGTTGCCCGGCATCGGCACCATGGCGATTTTCGGCGCGATGCGCTACACCAATGCGGTGTTTGCCGAAGACGAGGCCAGCTTGCCCGAGGGCTGGGCGCCGCATGCCACGCAGCGGCACGGTTTCGAGCCGGGGACCAATGCGGTGTCGGTGTTCTTTGCCAGCGGCGTCAGCAACATCCGCCGCCGTGGCGCAAAAAAGGAAACGCCGGAAGAGGATGTCACCCAGGGCCTGTGGCGCATGGCGGATTTCATGCGTACGCCGAATCTCGCCGCGCTGGCGGGCTGGGAAAAGGGCACGCCGGGCGCGATGCTGATATCACCGGTGGTGGCGGGCATGATGGCCAAGCTGGGCTGGACGCCGGCAAAGCTGCGCGAATTTCTCTGGGAAAACTCGAAGATCCCGATGGCGCAGCTGAAGCGCGGCGGCGGACCGGCATGGATCGAGATCGATGCCAACCCGGTGACGCGCGACAGCATCAATCTGGATCCGTGGCCCATTGCGCAGAAACCCGACAACCTGATTCTGGTTGTCGCCGGTGGCGATCACCCGACCCACAGCCAGTGGCTGCAGTCGCATTCACCGGCGGTGGTCGGGCGCCTGATCCGCACACCGGAAACTTTTGATCGTTTGCTGGCGGAGTCCGACCGCGATCTGGGCTGTGCGTCGGACGAGTGCCGGATCTGATGGCCAAGGGGGTTACGCCGCAGCGGCTGCGTCAGATGTTTGACGACGGTGGTGAAATCGCGGTCCTTGATGTGCGCGAGGAGGGGGTGTATTCCCGGGACGGCCACCTGCTGCGCGTCTCGAATGTCCCGCTGAGCGTGCTGGAGCTGCGCGTGCCGGCCTTGCTGCCGCGCAAGGCGGTGCGCATCGTGGTCTGCGATGGCGGGGAAGGTGCGGCACGGCAGGCGGCGGAGAAACTGCACGCCGGGGGTTATGAAGACGTACACATCCTCGAAGGCGGCACGCCGGCCTGGAAAGCCGCGGGCTTCGCGCTCTATACCGGCGTTTATGTGCCGAGCAAGGCCTTTGGCGAATACATCCAGCACGAGGATGCGCCGCAGGAAGTCACGGCGACGGAACTTGATGCCTGGATGAAGGCCGGCAAGGATCTGGTGGTTGTCGACAGCCGGCCGCTGGCGGAATTCAGACGCAACAGCATTCCGGGCGCGTACGACTGTCCCAGCGCTGAACTGCCTTACCGTCTGCCGGCCTTCGTGAAATCCCCCGACACCACGGTGGTGGTCAACTGCGGCGGGCGCACGCGCAGCATCATTGGCGCCCAGGTGCTGATCAATGCCGGATTCCCGAACAAGGTGTATGCCCTGCGTGACGGCACCCAGGGCTGGAAGCTCGCCGGGTTGCAACTGAACCATGGGCGCACGGAGGCCGTGCCGCCGCCGCCCGATGGCGGCAAGGGCTGGCCACTGCAGGCTGCGGAGCGGGTGGCGCGGCGTTTCGGCGTGCGCCGCATTGACCTCAAGCGGCTGCGCGGGTTGCAGGCGGACAAGTCGCGCTCCACTTATCTCTTCGATGTGCGCAATCCCGATGAATACGAAGCCGGTCATCTGCCGGGGGCGATCCATGCGCCGGGTGGACAGATGGTGCAGGCCACCGACACCTTCATCGCGGTGCGGCCTTCGGTGGTGGTGCTGGCCGACAGCGACGGCGTGCGCGC
>CAZSIR010000159.1:0-6525 GCA_964606765.1 uncultured Bordetella sp.
CCGGCAGCAGGTTGAAGGACTGGAACACGAAACCGAGCAGGCGCGCGCGCAGTGCGGCGCGGCCGTCCTCGTCCAGCGCAAACAGGTCCTGGCCGTCGACCTGCACCGAACCCGAAGTCGGCGTGTCGAGGCCGGCGAGCAGTCCGAGCAGGGTTGATTTGCCCGATCCCGAAGCGCCGGTCACTGCCACCGCCTCACCCGCGGCGATGTCGAAACTCACGTCGCGCAGAATGGTCAATTCAGAGTCGCCGGTGGTAACCTGCTTCGTCAAACGCGAGACACGCACCATGCTGTTCGCCGATTTTTCTGGGAGTGGATTGTTCATGCCGAGATTGTGGATGCCGCAAGTGCGGCGCCTTTTGTTCGTGTTGTTGATTGCAACCCTGTTCTCTGCGCCGCATGCCGGCGCCGCAACCATACTGGTCTTCGGTGACAGCCTCTCCGCCGGTTACGGACTCGCGCGCGGCGAAGACTGGGCGCAGCTGCTGGCACAGCGCCTGCAGCAGAAAAAAACGGATTATACGGTCGTCAACGCCAGCATCAGCGGCGAAACCACGCAGGGCGGCGCAAACCGCATCGACAATGCATTAAAGAATCATCGTCCTGCCATCACGATTCTTGCGCTGGGGGCCAACGACGGCCTGCGCGGCAGTGATCTCGCCGCCATGCGTCGCAATCTCGAGCGCATGACCGATGCCGCCCTGCGCGCCAGGTCCCGCGTCATCATTGTCGGCATGCAGATTCCACCAAACTACGGCCAGAACTACAGCCAAAAGTTCCAGGCCACCTTCAGTGAAGTGTCCAAGGTGAAGCGGGTACCGCTGGTGCCCTTCATGCTGGAGGGTTTTGCCGAGAAACGTGACTACTTCCAGCCCGACAACCTGCACCCCACGGCCGCGGCGCAGCCGGTCATCCTCGAGACCATCTGGAAAACCCTGGTCCCGCTGCTGAAAATCAAATAAATATCAATTAAATCAAATATTTATAAGACATTAACCACAGGCTGCCCGCGGCCGAGCCTGCCGATGACGGCGGCATCGGCAAAACCCTCTTTGCGGAAAATATCCAGCACCGCCGGCGCCGCCGCTGCCGTGCAGGCCACCAGCAGACCACCGCTGGTCTGCGGATCGGTGAGCATGCGCCGCTGCGCCGTCGTATCCCCGGCGGGCATCACCACCTGTTCGCCATAACTCTTCCAGTTGCGTTCCGAAGCACCGGTGACATAACCGGCTTCGAGCAGATGCCGCGCCGCAGACAGGATGGGCACTTTCGACCACTCGATCTCTGCAGCCAGCGCCGAACCGCGGCAGATTTCCAGCAAATGGCCGAGCAGACCGAAACCGGTGACATCGGTCAGCGCGTGCACTTCGGGCATTTCAGCGAGCGCCACACCCGGCGTATTCAGGCGGGTCGCGGATTCGATCATCTGGCGGTAGGCCTTGTCCCCAAGCTCGTTCTTTTTCATCGCCGCGCTCATGATGCCGACGCCCAGGCCCTTGCCGAGGATCAGCACGTCGCCATCCTGCGCGCGGTCGTTGCGCTTGACCTTGTCGGGATGGATCAGGCCGAGGGCCACCAGTCCGTAAATCGGCTCCGGCGAATCGATCGAATGGCCGCCGGCAACCGGGATGCCGATGGACTGGCACACCGCGAGGCCGCCGGCGGTGATGCGCTGCGCGGCCGCCATCGGAATCTTGCCGACCGGAATGCCGAGCAGCGCCAGCGCCATGAAGGGCTTGCCGCCCATCGCATAAACGTCGGAAATCGCATTGGTGGCGGCGATGCGCCCGAAGTCGTAGGGATCGTCGACGATGGGCGTGAAAAAGTCCGTCGTTGCGATGATCGCCTGGCTGTCGTTGATGCGATAGACCGCGGCGTCGTCACTCGACTCGTTGCCCACCAGCAGATCCTTGAACGGCTGGGCTGCCGGGGCATTGGCCAAAACCTCGCTCAGCAACGCTGGCGTCAGTTTGCAGCCTCATCCACCGCCGTGGGAAAACTGGGTCAGGCGCAGGGCGGCAGGATCGATGGATGTGGTCATGATCAGTGTGGTCGGGATGATTTCTGGATGAATGGGCGGCTGCACCGCGGGCGGTGCGGATGCGATAATGGCGCATCATGCCTGAAACAAAAGAACAATGCGCAGCGGAACATCGTGAGCCGGAGAATCCCGCCGCGGCACGCAAGGCCGGGCGCGACGCCGCACAGGAAAGCAGAAAAGACGGCAAAAAAGAACGTTCTGCAGGCACGGTGACCGTAGCACAACTCGATCAGTTTGACGAGATCATCGACGTGCGCTCCGAGGGGGAATTCGCCGAAGACCACATTCCCGGCGCAGTCAATTACCCGATTCTCGACAACGCGGAACGCGCGCAGGTCGGCACCATCTACAAGCAGGTCTCTTCATTCGACGCCAAAAAAATCGGCGCCGCACTGGTCAGCGCCAACATTGCGCGGCACCTGCAGCAGCATTTCCTGCAGCGTCCGCGCGAGTGGCGGCCGCTGGTGTATTGCTGGCGCGGCGGCGGCCGCAGCGGCGCCCTCGCCCATGTGCTGGCGCAGATCGGCTGGCGCACCGGCCGTCTCGAGGGCGGCTATAAAACCTACCGCCGCGTCGTCATCGACGAACTGCTGGAAATGCCTGCGCGTTTTCAGTGGCGGGTGGTCTGCGGCATGACCGGCACCGGCAAAAGCCGCCTGCTGCGGGCGCTGCGCGACCAGGGCGCGCAGGTGCTGGACCTGGAGGAACTGGCCGCCCACCGCGGTTCCGTGCTGGGCAACCTGCCGGACGAGGCCCAACCGCCGCAGAAGCTGTTTGAAAGCCGGGTCTGGGATGCGCTGCACCGGCTCGATGTCCAGCGTCCGGTGTTTGTGGAATCCGAAAGCAGGAAAATCGGCAACCTGCGCGTGCCGGAAGCCCTGATCGATGCGATGTGGCAAAGCCCCTGTGTGGTGATCGAGGCCGCGATGGCGGTGCGCGTGGCGCTGCTGAAGGATGACTACGCGCACTTCCTCGGCGATGCCGCAACGCTCAATACCCAGCTCGACTGCCTGCGCCAGCTCCACGGCAGCGCCGTGATCGACGAATGGCAGGGACTGGCGCGGGAAAAACAATGGGACCAGCTCACTGAAAAACTGCTGGTCAGGCACTATGATCCCGCCTATACCCGGGCCATCAACCAGCACTACCCGCGTTTGCCCCAGGCTGCGCGGTTCAGGCTGCCCGCCCATACTGCAGCGGCCATGGCCCAGCTCGCCCGCGAGGTCATGGACGGACGCGCGTCAGACTAAACCCTGGCGGGTCCGTTTTCCGCGATCTGCCGGGCCGGCCAGGCCGTGGCCTGCCGGGTTTCCGCAAGCGCCGCACCGCGTCCGACGCCGCAGTAGTCGAAACCCAGCGCGCGCATCTGCCGCGGATCGTACTGGTTGCGGCCGTCGATGATCAGGCGGCCGCGCATGCGGGATTTCATCACTTCGAAATCCGGCGAGCGGAACGGTTTCCATTCCGTCGCCAGCACCAGCGCATCCACGCCGTCCAGCGCGGCGTAGGGATCTTCGGCGAACTGCAACGCCCCCGAGGACAGCCATGCCGCCGGCAGCTCTTCCCGTGCCCGCGGCATGGCCGCCGGATCGTGCGCCTGCACCTGCGCACCGGCGGCCAGGAGGTCGCCGATGATGGTCATCGACGGCGCCTCGCGCAGATCATCGGTATTGGGTTTGAAGGACAGTCCCCACAAACCAAAGCGCCGGCCCTGTAGGCGGTGCCCGTAGTGTTCGGCGATGACTTCCGAAGCCCACTGTTTCTGCACTTCATTGGTCCTGGTCACGGCGGCCAGGATGTTGGGTTCGATCTTGGCCTGGCGCGCCATGTCGATCAGCGCGCGCACATCCTTGGGGAAACAGGAGCCGCCGTAACCGCAGCCGGCGTAGAGATAGGAATAGCCGATGCGCGTATCCGAGCCGATGCCGCGCCGCACGCTTTCGATGTCGACGCCCATCGCGTCGCACAGCCGGGCCATTTCGTTCATGAAGGAGATGCGCGTCGCCAGCATCGCGTTGGCGGCATATTTGGTCAGCTCGGCATCACGCACGCCCATGATGATCAGGCGCTCATGGTGGCGCACAAACGGCGCATAAAGGCCGCGCATGATGCGTTCCGCGCGTTCGCTGTCGAGGCCGATCACCACGCGGTCGGGGCTCATGAAATCATTGACTGCGGTGCCTTCACGCAGGAATTCGGGATTGGACACCACGTCGTGGGAGTGCGCCAGGCCGCGCCGCGATGCAGCGCGGTCAAGAATGTCGCGGATGCGCTGCACGGTGCCCACCGGCGCCGTCGACTTGTTGGCGACAAGACAGCCGGCCTGCATGTGTTCCCCGATCTCGGTCGCTGCGGCCATCACCTGGCGGATGTCCGCTCCGCCCTGCGCCAGCGGCGGCGTGCCGACGGCGATGAACACCACGCCCGCCGCAGCGAGGGCCGTTGCCGGATCGCTGGTGAACGACAGGCGGCGCTGCTGGGAATTGCGCTGCACCAGCGACTCCAGGCCGGGCTCGAAAAACGGCAGGATGCCCATGCGCAACTGCGCCACCTTGCGCGGATCGCTGTCGACACAGGTCACCAGATGCCCCATTTCCGCCAGGCAACCGCCCGTGACCAGGCCGACGTAACCGCATCCCATCACCACGATGTTCATAGGGCTTGCTCCGGAAAAATTGAATGCCGCGGAAATCCCGGCCGCTGCCGGCATTCCCATTTCACCCATGTTCGCAGTGCGAGGTTGCGGCTGTGAGTCAGGCACATGACAGCTTCAGGTCAGTCCGCAGGCCGCGCAACGGCGCGCAAGCAGATTCTTGCATGACAGGCGGAAATGGGCCAAGATAAGCCAAGTTCATTACCGAATTTCACAGACTCGCCAGCGTGCCGGATCAGCCCGCACCCGATTTTGAACTCCCCGCCACGGGAGGCAAGACCTTCAAACTGGACGCCCTGCGCGGCCAGATCGCGGTTCTCTACTTCTACCCCAAGGACAACACCCCCGGCTGCACCACCGAGGGCCAGCAGTTTCGCGACCTGCACCCGCAGTTCGTCAAGGCCGGCGCCGCGGTGTTCGGCATTTCCCGCGACAGCCTGAAATCGCACGAGAATTTCAAGGCCAAGATGGGCTTCCCCTTCGAACTGCTCAGCGACAGCGAAGAAACCGCCTGCAGGCTGTTCGACGTGATCAAGATGAAAAACATGTACGGCAAGAAGGTGCGCGGCATCCAGCGCAGCACCTTTGTCATCGATGGCAACGGCTTGATCCGCCGCGAGTGGCGCGGCGTCAAAGTACCCGGGCATGCGCAGGAGGTGCTGGAATTCGTAAAATCACTGGCCTGACCTCCCGGGCACGCGTTTTCGCTGTGCGTACCGTTTCATCATCCTTATCCCCTGGAGGCTTATGATTCAGCGCAAGGCTGCACCCTCGTCTGCCGTCGTCACCCGCATCGCCACCGCCGCCACCAAGCTTTTTGTGCTGGATACCAACGTGCTGATGCACGATCCGACCAGCCTGTTCCGCTTCGAGGAACATGACCTCTTCGTGCCGATGGCCACGCTGGAGGAACTCGACAGCAACAAAAAGGGCATGTCCGAAGTCTCGCGCAACGCGCGCCAGGCCAGCCGCTACCTCGACGAGCTGGTCGGCGCGCTGCAGGGCGACATCACCGGCGGCATACCGCTGGAACTGCACGGCGACAAGGCCGCCAAGGGGCGGGTGTTCCTGCAGACCGAGGCCATCAACGGCGAACTGCCGTCCAGCCTGCCCAGCGGCAAAGCCGACAACCAGATCATCGGCGTGGTCAAACACCTGCAGGAAATCCACGCCAAGCGGCAGGTCATCCTGGTGTCCAAGGACATCAACATGCGCATCAAGGCGCGGGCGCTGGGACTGGCCGCCGAGGATTATTTCAACGACAAGGTGCTGGAAGACACCGACCTGCTCTACACCGGCATCTGCGCGCTGCCGGCGGATTTCTGGGACACCCACGGCAAGGACATGGAGTCCTGGCAGCAGGCCGGACATACCTATTACCGGGTCAATGGTCCGTTGTGCCGCAGTTTCTTCGTCAACCAGTTCGTCTACCTCGAAGGCGACCAGCCCTTCCAGGCGCAGGTGCGCGAGGTCAGCGGCAAGACCGCGATCCTGCAGACGCTGAAGGACCACAGCCACCAGCGCAACAGCGTGTGGGGCATCACCGCGCGCAACCGCGAGCAGAATTTCGCGATGAACGCGCTGCTCAATCCCGATATCGACTTCATCACCCTGCTCGGCCAGGCCGGCAGCGGCAAGACGTTGATGACGCTCGCCGCGGGCCTGGCGCAGACGCTGGAGGAAAAACTGTTCTCGGAAATTATTTTCACCCGCGTCACGGTGCCGGTGGGCGAAGACATCGGCTTCCTGCCCGGCACCGAGGAGGAAAAAATGAACCCGTGGATGGGCGCGCTGGAGGACAACCTCGACGTGCTGAACCACACCGATGACG
>CAZSIR010000160.1:0-6445 GCA_964606765.1 uncultured Bordetella sp.
CGAACCGCGGCATTGAATTCAGCCACGGTTTTTTCCAGCGCGTCCGGATTGATTTCGAGTTTGACCGCCAGTTCGCGCAGTGAATTGGCCCGGATCGGCGGATACACCGGCGGCATGAACTTGCCCATCGCCTTGGCGTCGACAATCGAATAACCGATCTGGTCGGGCTGCCCCGCAACGAGACGGCCCCAGATTGCGTAACGCTTGGGCCAGAAATCCTCGCCCTCGTCGTAGAAGCGCTGCGCATTCTTGTTGACCACGATGCCCAGCGACACCGCATCAACGCGGGTGATGATGCCGCCGTCGTATTTCGGCGAGCGCGCATCAATCGCCACGCAATGGCCCTGCAGCGGATCGCTGATCTGCTTGGCGCCCTTGGCCAGCAGCACCTTGAGGATGTCGCCGCGGTTGTACGGCGTGCCGCGCACGAGGAAGTTTTTCGCTGCCGGGCCCCAGGCTTCTTCCAGCCATTCGAGATTGGCCTGGAAACCGCCGCAGGCGATGACCACAGCCTTGGCGCGCACCTGATGCGTGGCGCCCTGGTAGGTAAACGTGGCCGACTTGAACTGGTCGCCTTCGATTTCGAGATCGGTGACCTGCGCTTCGTAATGGATGTCGATGCCGAGCTGTTCCGCCGAGTGGTAATAGGCGTTCATCAGCGCCTTGCCGCCACCGAGGAAGAAGGCATTGGTGCGCGACAGATGCAGCGTGCCGCCCAGCGGCGGCTGGAAACGCACGCCGTGTTTCATCATCCAAGGCCGGCACATGGAGGTGTGTTTCAGCACCGTGCGCGCCAGGTGCTCGCTGGTCAGGCCGCCGGTGACTTTCAGCAGGTCCTGCCAGTATTCCTCCTCGGGATAGGTGCCGGTGAGAATGTCCTGCGGCTCTTCGTGCATGCAGCGCAGGTTGCGCGTGTGGCGGCTGTTGCCGCCGCGGAACGGCTTCGGCGCGCCTTCGAGCAGCATGACACTGCAACCGGCTTCGCGCGCCATCAGCGCGGCGCATAACGCTGCGTTGCCGCCGCCGATGACCAGAAGGTCCCAGGTTTTGTCGGTATCCAGCATGAATGGGCCTCAGTGACTGACTTTCACTTTCAAAATGTGCGCGGATTATACCCGTGCGAAGGCCCGGACTCACCCCGGCACGCTCACATGTTGAACGCTTCGTCCACGGCAAAACGCCTGCATCATCCGCAGCGGAACACATGGTGGATGAGCCGCCGGCGCCCGCCAGGCGGGATGACGCCTGGCCGCACGGCCGCGATCAGCCGTGCGCCAGGGACAACGCACTCGTATAATCCCTGCACAACCGCCGGTATAACGAGCGGACTGAAAATAACACCGGAGGAGTCATCGATGGTTCGGCAAACCGCAACGGTAGTCCTGCTGGCCGCCTGTGCCGCAGCCGCCCTTCCCGCATCAGCCGCGGAAGAGTATCCGACACGTCCGGTCAGAATGATTGTCGGTTTCCCGCCCGGCGGCGCCACCGACCTCGTCGCCCGCATCATCGCCCCCAGACTGGGCGAAGTGCTGCAGCAGCAGGTGGTCATCGACAACCGCGCCGGCGCTAACGGCACCATCGGCGCCGAACTCGCCGCGAATGCCACGCCCGACGGCTACAACCTGCATCTCGGCACCCTCGGCGCGCTGGTCATCAGCCCCGCCATCAGCAAGGTGCAGTACGATCCGATCCGCGATTTCGCGACCATCTCGATGGCCGTGCAACTGCAGAACATGTTCATCGTGCATCCGACGCTCGCCGCCAGATCGATCCCGGAACTGATCGCACTGGCCAAAAAACAGCCCGGCAAACTGAATTACGCTTCCTCGGGACTGGGCAGCCCCGGCCACCTCGCCGGCGAACTGTTCAAAACCATGACCCGAACCGACATGGTGCACATCCCGTACAAGGGCGGCGGTCCGGCATTGACCGATCTGCTGGGCGGCCAGATCCCGATATTCGTCTCGGTGATTTCCACCGGCGTGCCGCCGGTCAAGGCCGGCCGCGCCGTGGCGCTCGCCGTGACCGGCGCCAAACGTTCACCGGCGCTGCCCGAGGTGCCGACCGTTGCCGAAACGCCGGGCATGAAAGCTTATGAGGCGAGCAACTGGTACGGCATGCTCGCTCCGGCAGATACGCCGAAGCCGGTCATCGACCGCCTGCACAAAAGCCTGGTGTCCGTGCTGCAATCCGGCGAAATACGCGACGCCCTGCTCAATCGCGGCATCGAACCCGCTGCCTCGACCCCGGAGGAATTCACCGCCTACATCAAGTCGGAAGCGGTGAAGTGGAACAAGGTCATCAAGACCGCGAACCTGAAGCCGAACTGAAGCGCAACCGAGGCCTTGCAATCGGGCTATCGCCCGGCCGGCCTGACGGCACGCAGCCACAACAGCAGCCCGCCGGTCATCGCGACGATGGTCAACGCGAAATAAACCCGCAGCCCGAGCACCGGTCCGATCAGGCCCGCGGCAAACGGCGCCACACCCATCGCAAAAAACTGGAAGGCCGTCGAATATGAAATCGCGCGGGCGTCCATGCCGGCCGGCGCATGCATCTTGATCAGCTGCACGATGGCCGTCGGCATGGCCGCCGCAGTCAGCCCGAAAACCGCCCGCGCAATCACCAGCTGCAGCGGTGTCTCGATGAACAGCAGCGGCAGATGCGTCACGATCGTCGCAACGACGGCAAACACCAGCACCCGGCCGGGTCCGAGGCGATCCAGCGCCCGCCCCCAGAACGGCAGGGCCACCACCGTCGCAACCGCCATGGCCATGGCCGAAGCGCCCACCCAGAACACCTCCCCGCCGGCGGCCGCGCCCTGCGCCTCGAGCAATTGCAGCACGAACACGGTGATCACGGTCACGCTGCCGTACCACATGATCATGAACAGAAAGCCGAGCAGATACAGCAGACCGATGCGCGGCACCGCCAGCAGGTCGCGCAGCCCGCCGACCCAGCGCGCGCGCCAGGGTCCCGCCGCCAGCTGTTTGACCTCTCCGACAAAACACGCCACCAGCGCTCCGCCGCTCAGCATGAAGGCGGCGCTGATCCAGAACACCCAGTGCTGCCGGTCGAGCATCGCCAGCAGCACGCTGCCGAGGGCGGGCCCCAGTGCCTGCCCGATCAGCCCGCCGGTCTGCGCCAGCGCCACCACGCCGCCAATGCGATTGGGCGGTGTGTTGGCCACCAGCAACGCAACACCCGCCGGCGTGAAACCGTTGAATACCGCGATCAGCATGAACAGCGCGGCAAACGTCAACGGAGTGTCTGCCAGCGGGATCACCAGCATCGACGCCCCCATGCCCAGCATCGCGCGCAGGATCATCATCTTGCGGCCGTAGTGATCGGCAATGCCGCCCCAGATCGGACTCACCGCAAAGCTGACCAGGTAAAACACCATCAGCATGTATCCGACCCAGGTTTCGAGGTGCTCATGCACGCCGAGCCCGCGCACCATCAGCGGCACAAAAGGCCACGCAAGGTTGAAACCCAGTCCGCAGATCAGGTTGGCGAGCGGCAGCACGCGCCGGTTGCGGCGCCAGTGGGGATACCGCTGCGACTCGTCGTCTGTGGTGCGGGTGCTCATGAGAATGCAGACAGCGGTTCTGTTGAACGACGCCAAGAAAAAAACCGGATGCGCAGGATATTGCGCTTCAGACACCATCCAGACCGGAACGCCGCCCGCAGGGCGGCGCCCGGCGCATCATCAGCGGGGAAACGGCGCTCCGGCTCTACTTCGCCTGCTTTCCCCGGCCATTCAACAACCCGCAGCGCACTTGCCCTGGCCGTCGAATTCCATCGTACGTCCGCTGATGGCGAGATGCGAAGGCGGCTTGATCTTCTTGATCAGCGCCGCCGTCTGCGATTTCTCCCGCAGCTTGCCGCCCTCGGTGGCCGGCTCGTTCACATGCGTGAAAATCACCGAGGCCGGCTTGATCAGATCGTTGATTGCATAGGCGCCGGACTGGAAGATGCCCGGGTTTACGCCGAGGTTGAGCACGGCAAGGTTGGCCTTGTGAAACTCGTTGATGACGGTCTTCATCTCGGAATGGATGCCGGTATCGCCCGAGAGATAGGCCACGAGTCCGTTGGTGAACTTGACGACGAAGCCGGTGGCCGGGCCGTATTCAAGGATGGCGTCATCCGCCTTCAGCGCGGCGCGCTGCGCCTCCGAAAGCAGCGCCGGCGGCGCGTTATTGACGTGCGAGGCGTAGACGATGGTGATCTCCACGCCTTGCGCCGCGCCGGCGGCTTTGGCCGAGAAAACGCCGCCGAGGTCGATGCGCGAAATGCATGCCGCCGCAACCGGCACGGTGGTGGTGCCGCCGGGCTGCGGGCAGACGTCCAGCGGCTTGCCGCGCATGCCCTGCACCTTGTTGCTGACAAAACCGGCCATGGCGCGGGTCGTCACCAGCGCCGCGTTCTTCGCCGCCACAACTTCCGCAGTCGTGGAATTCGGCGCCGGCACCCGCGCCGAATTGCCGCAAGTCCCCTCGCCCGGCGCCTTCAGCTTGAGGTCGCCGACATGGTCGCCGTGCATATGGGTCAGCAGCACGAGATGGATCGCCCCCAGCCGCGGGTCATCGCCGCCGGTCACGTTATGCGCCGGGTCATACAGGATGCGCACGCCGGTCGGATCTTCAAAAATGATCGCACGGTCATTGGCGCAGAGCTCGCCGGGATGCGAACCCACCGGCGTTATTTTCACGTTCTGGGCCAGCGCCGGCAATGCGGCCAGGGAAAGGGCCAGTGCGGCAAATGCGATCTTCATGTCGTTCCTCCTGAATACCGGTGGTTGCTTGTTGGATTTATGTACAGCCGCGCGAAACCTTGATCCCGCGCCCTGGATGCCTTGAATGGCCCTGCGAATTTACCCTTGGCAGCGCGATTTTGCCAATCCCGGGCCAATTCATGGCGCCTTCATCACGCCCACACCCTGCGCCGCCGGCATAAGCGGTTGATTGGACTCAAGATGCATCGGCTTGCACCTGGATGCAAATCCGCCGGCCTGAAAACAAAAAGGGCGGAAACTCCGCCCTTTTTTCATGATTTGTTTCTTTAACAGCTTCTTTAACCATCAGTCACGAAAGAATGTGCTGATTTCGTCATACACCATGTCCGGCACTTGCTCCGCCGGGTAGTGGCCGCAGGGCAAGGGTTTGATGCGCACGATGTTCGCCGCGTACTGCGGCCAGGCCTTGCGCGGATCGAAATGGGCCTCGGTATGGCTTTTTTCGCCCCAGTACACCGCCGTCGGGCACTGGATCTTGCGCCCGGCCTTGAAGTCCTCGGTATCCATCGCCATGTCCACCGACACTGCAGCGCGATAGTCCTCGCACACGCCGTGGATGTTTTCGGGCGTGCAGACGCGCGCGTATTCCTTCAGCGTCTCTTCGGAGAAACCGCCCTTGCCGATGCCGAGCTTGGTCAGCTTCTGCTTGATGTAGTAATCGTATTTGCCCTCGATCAGTTTTTCGGGAATGTCATAGGCCTGCGCCATGAAAAACCAGTGCGAGGAATTCAGCGCCCACTGCCAGGTGGCGTTGCTCAGCATGTGGTGCGTGGGCAGGATGTCAAAGCTGGCGAATTTCCTGATCTTGTCCGGATGATCGAGCGCCATGCGGAAGGCGGTGCGCGCACCGCGGTCGTGGCCGGCGACGCAGAACTTGTCAAAACCGAGGTGCGCCATCACGTCGATCTGGTCCTGGCCCATGCGACGGAAGGAATAGTTGCTGTGGTCTTCCTTGCCGCGCGGCTTGCCGCTGTCGCCGTAACCGCGGAGATCCGAACACACCACCGTAAAATCCTTTGCCAGCCGCGGCGCGACCAGGTGCCAGTGCACATGCGTCAGCGGATTGCCGTGCAGCAGCAGAATGGGCGGGCCGTTGCCGCCGTAACGCAGATTGATTTTGACTTCGGGATCGGTGGTCTGGATCTGGACATGCTTGAAACCTTCGAACACGGCATTGCTCCTGAAAAAAATGTGCCCGCCGATGCTAACCCACAGCGACTGGCGCTGCACGCACCATGCCCGCGTTATGGACAATAAAATCCTGCACTGGAGACACGGCAATGCGACGGGATAGCCGCATCTGCACGTCATGCGTTACACATCGCGTGCTAACATCGCCGCGTATTCCCGCCAGCTTCCGCGACAGCATGAACATGCTGCCGCACCATGCGGCTGGTTGAAAAAATACCAATAAAATCAAATATTTATATTAACCCTCGCAGAGGAATCGCCGCGTCATGTTCAATCCGTTCAAACCGCTGGAGCACATCCACGCCGAAGTCTTCACCTCGATGCCCGGAAAATTCCGCAAGAAAAGCCGCAGCAGCTGGTCGGATCCGAATCGCCAGAATGCGGAAGTCGAATGTTTTCTTGAAGCGCCGGCGTTTGACCGCGCGGGCAACCTCTATGTCTGCGACATTCCCTTCGGCC
>CAZSIR010000161.1:0-6342 GCA_964606765.1 uncultured Bordetella sp.
CACGGAAGGCATTCAGCACTTTTTCGCGGTTGATGGTGATCCACGCCACCTGGTCCTTCACCTCGAACAGGATGTCCGTGTACTTGCGGGCCTTGGATTTTTTGCTTTTCGCTGCCATTGCTTTCCTCACTGGTGGATGTGTCGCGGAAAGCGGCGATTTTAGCAAAACCCTTGCGCTTTCCCGCCATGATTGATCGATTAATGTCGTCGACTTATTGCTACAGCGATTTGGCGCAATCGGCCAGCAGCTGCCGGAACCAGCGGTGAGACGCCTCCCTGTGCGTCCGCTCGTGCCAGTACAGGCTGATCCGCATGTCCGGAATGTTCAGCGGCGGTTCGATGACCTGCAGCGCCAGCTGTTCGGCCAGCCCCTGGGCCAGCCGTGCCGGCACGGTGGCAATCAGGTCGGCATGTTCCACCGTATAGAACACCGTCAGGAAATTCTGCATCAGCAGGGCAATGCGCAGTTTCCTGCCGTGGGAAGCCACCACCTCGTCGATGACGCGACCGGAAGGGCTGTTGCGCATGAAACGCGAACGCACATGGGGCAGCGAAAAATACTGTTCCGCGGTCATCGCCCCCCGGATCTGCGGGTGTCCTTTTCTGACCAGGCAGACAAACTCGTCACGAAACAGGAACTTGGAATGCAGGCTGTGCGGCGGATCACGCAGCCACGCCAGGCGAAAATCTATCTCCCCCTTTTCCATCCACTCCGCTACGCGCTCGGGATTCGGCGTGCGGAATTCGATGTCGATCCCCGGCGCCTGCTTCTGCAATACCTCGAACAGCTTCGGCGCCAGCACGTATTCGACATATTCGGGCGCCGTCAGCACGAACTTCATCCGCGAGGTTTCCGCCCGGAACACCGCTTTTTTTAAAACCACACCGTCGATTTCGGCCAGGATGCGCAGAACGGATTCGCGCAGATCAAGGGCGTGGCGTGTCGGCACCATGGCACTCTGCGCGCGCAACAGCAGCGGGTCATCAAACAGCCGGCGCAGGCGGGCCAGCGCATGGCTCATCGCCGGCTGGCTCAGGCCCATTTTCTCCGCCGCACGCGACACGCTGAGTTCGGCCATCAGCGCGTCGAAGCAGCGCAGCAGATGCACATCCAGCGATTTGATATTCATATTTTGAATATGTTGAATGCGGTTTCTCTCATAGACTCATTATAGGCATGGGCCTAGACTGGCCCGCAAGAGCGGTGACCACACCGCCAGCAGCCAATCAGGGCCGGCGGCTATTGCCGACCGGCCCGTCATCCAAAGGAGGAACGACATGACTCGCCTGACCAGCGCCGCAATGTTTGCTTTGCTGTCGATAGGGGCCGGGGCCGCCGCAACAGCCCAGTCCGCGCAGGAATATCCGACCCGTCCGATCCGCATGGTGATTCCGTTTGCACCGGGCGGCGCCACCGACATCATTGCCCGCGTGCTCGAACCGAGGCTCGGCAAAATCCTCGGCCAGCAGATCGTCATCGACAACCGCACCGGCGCCGCCGGCAACATCGCCGTTGAACTGGTGTCCCAGGCCCAGCCCGACGGTTACACGCTGCTGGTCGGCAACATCTCGACCAACTCGATCAATCCCATCCTGTTCTCGAAGGCCTCCAAGGTCAACGCACTGCGCGACCTGGCCGGCGTATCGAAGCTGGTGGCGATCCCCAACTTCATCCTCGGCAGCCCCAAGCTGCCGGCCAATACGTTGAAGGAAGCCCTCGACTACGCCAAGGCGCGTCCGGGACAGCTCAACTTCCAGGCGCCGCTGGGTTCGTATTCGCATCTCGACATGCTCGCGCTGACCGCAGCGGCGGGTGTGAAAATGGTACACCTGCCATCGAAGGGGGCCGGTGAAACCCTGCCCGCGCTGCTGCGCGGCGACATCCACATCACCGAATCCAACGTCGCCTCCAACATCGGCGCGGTCAAGGCCGGACAGGTCAAGGCCTATGCCGTCACATCTGAAAACCGCCTGACCGACCTGCCCAACGTGCCGACCATGGCCGAAGCGGGTTATCCCGGCATGGGCAGCCTCAACTGGAACGGCGTGTTCGCGCGCGCCGGCACGCCCAAGGCCGTGATTGCCAAACTGCACGCCGCCATCACCGCGGCGATGAAGGAGCTCGATGCCGACGGCGGCCTTGCAAAAAGGGCGCTGCCGATGAGCCTCAGTGAATCGCCCGCCGAGTTTGACGCCTATGTGAACGCCGAGAACAAGCGCTGGCTGAAAATCATCCGCGACAACAACGTCAGCATCAACTGACGGCATCCACCGGCAGCCGTAAGCGGGCGCGCAGCGGGTGCCCGCCTGCACCCCGCGGATTCCTCCCACATGTTTTAAAACCCGCCCAGGAATATCATGCGCAAAACCGCAAAACTCTCGCAGCCCAAACACGCCCTCATCATCGAGAAGGACGTCAAAGTACGGATGCGCGACGGCGCCGTGCTCTACGCCGACATCTTCCGTCCGAATGCGCCTGGCAAATTCCCCGCCATCGTCAACATCAGTGCGTACCAGAAGGACAAGGTCTGGGTGCCGCCACATGACCTCGAGGAAAAAGCCAATCCGTACATGACCTGGGAGACGGTGAACCCGACCTGGTGGGTGCCGCGCGGTTACATCTGCGTGCGCGTCGACACCCGCGGCTCGGGCAAATCACCGGGCCTGTCCGATCCCGGCGGCCCGCAGGAAACGCTCGACTTCTATGACGCCATCGAATGGGCGGCAAAACAGAAATGGTGCAGCGGCAACATCGGCAGCGCCGGCATTTCCTATCACGCCGTCACGCAGTGGCGCGTCGCCGGCCTGCAGCCGCCTTCGCTGAAAGCGATGATTCCCTGGGAAGGTTACGGCGACGCCTATCGTGACTCGGTATTTCACGGCGGCATATTCCAGCTGTATTACCTCGCCACCTGGTACGCAACACAGATGGCGCACCACCTGCTCGGTGATCCGCAGGAGTACAACCCCGACGCCTTCCGCAACGAGCGCCTGTTCAACTACATGCGCCACAGCCTCGACACCGGCTACTGGGACAACCGCGGCGCGCAATGGGACAAGATCAAGGTGCCTTTCCTCTCCGCTGGCAACTGGAGCGGACACAATCTGCACCTGCGCGGCAACACCGAAGGTTTTGTCCGCGCCGCCTCCAAACACAAAAAACTGCGCATCCACACCGGCACGCACTATCACGCCTTCTATACCGAAGAAGGCCGGCTCGACCAGCTGCGCTGGTTCGATTACTGGCTGAAGGGCATCGACACCGGGATCATGAAAGACCCGCCGGTAAAGCTGATGATCCGCACCGGCGGCGGCACGATGAAAGACTACAAGTTCCGCTTTGAAAACGAGTGGCCGCTGAAACGCACGCAGTGGACCAGACTTTACCTGCAGGCGGAGCGCAAGGCGCCCGGCGCCGGCGCAATGGACCGCGAAGGCACGCTCTCGCGAAAACCGCCGAAAAAATCCGGCAAGGTCAGTTACTCCGCCACCGGCGTGTCGCATGCCGGCGTCGCCTCGGCGTCCTCGACCATGCTGCAGGCCGGCAGCATGCACCGCACCGGCATCGCCTTTGAAACCGAGCCCTTCAAGGAAAACACCGAAGTCACCGGGCCGGCCAAGCTGCTGCTGTGGGTGTCGAGCACGACCAAGGACATGGACATGTTCGTCACCGTGCGCAACATCGATGCCAAGGGCAAGGACGTCTGGGAAGTCGGCCAGCAGGGCCAGCAGGTACCGGTGGCCAAGGGCTGGCTGCGTGCCTCGCACCGCAAGCTCGACCCGAAACTGACACTGCCCTATCGCCCGTACCACGCGCACAACGAACGCTGGTGGCTGGAGCCCGGCGTGCCGGTCGAATGTGAAATCGAAATCTGGCCGATCGGCATGGTGTTCCGCAAGGGTCACCGCATCCGCATCGACATTCAGCCCCGCGACGGCGTCGGCAGCACACCCTATAACCACTATCCGGCCGCTTACAACACCAACGGGCAGAACACGGTGCATACTGGCGGAAAAATGGCGTCTTACCTGCTGCTGCCGGTAATCCCCGCCAAAAAGTCCCGATAAAACCGTTCTGGAGGAGTCACCATGAAAACCCTGTCGCGCCTCGCCGGGCCGGTGCTGTGCGCCGTTGCCGCCTTTGGCGGCTTTGTCACCTTTGGCACCTTCGTCACTGTTGGCCACGCACAAAATTATCCGGCCAAGGCGGTGCGCATCATCGTACCCTTCGCCCCCGCCGGCCCCACCGACAACCAGGCGCGCTGGGCGGCGCAACAGCTCTCCGTCGCGCTGGGCCAGCAGTTCCTCGTGGAAAACCGCGGCGGCGCGGGCGGCGTGCCCGGCACCGAGGCCGTGGTCAAGAGCGCGCCCGACGGCTACACGCTGCTCGCCGGCAATCCCGGCCCGCTGACCATCTCGCCCAGCGTGCGCGCGCAGATGCCCTATGACACGCTGCGCGACCTAGCGCCGATCGTGCTCATCGCAAGAAGCGCGAGCTGCATCTGCCTGCACCCCAGCCTGCCGGCGAAAAACGTCAAGGAATTCGTCACACTGGCCAAGGCGCAGCCGGGCAAGATCAACTACGGCTCCCCGGGCGTCGGCACCGTCGGCCACCTCGCCTCCGAACTGTTCGCCTATCAGGCGGGGGTCAAGCTGAACCACATTCCGTACAAGGGCGCGGCGCAGTACACCGTCGACCTGATCGCCGGCAACATCGAACTCGCGATCAACCAGTTCGCGATCTCGGCGCCGCTGGTCAAGGCCGGCAAGGTGCGTTGCCTCGGCGCCACCTCGCGTGAACGCACGCCCCTGCTGCCGGACATCCCGACCATCGCCGAACAGGGCATCAAGGATTTTGAAAGCTACAACTGGAACGGCATGCTCGCCCCGGCCGGCACGCCGCCCGCGATCATCAGCCGCATCGCCGAGATCGTGTCGAAACAGCTCGCCACGCCGGAAGGCCGTACGCTGTATGCCGGCCAGGGGCATGAAGCCAGCGGCATCACCACCACGGCCTATGCGGATTTCCTCAAGTCCGAAACCGAAAAATGGGCGAAGGTGGCGAAGGCTGCGAATATTCCGAAACAGTGAAATTCAAGTTCAAAAGCAGCCACAGAGGTCACAGAGTCCACAGAGGAAGATCAAAAGCAAAAATCGTCTTTGCATGCCGCGAGGGCGATGCAATCCCGGTTTTCTCTGTGTTCTCTGTGACCTCTGTGGCTAATGGTTTTGATTTTCGATTACAAAGGAACCCGTATGACCGCGAAGAAGGACCCCGCCTATTTCATGTACTTCCCCGGCAACTACCGGTGGTCGTCGGCATTCATCAACATCCTCAGCGCAGCGCCCTACGGCGGCTCGGAAATCAGCGAACTCTACAAAATCGGCGTGCAGCTGAAGGACAAGGCGCCGGACGACGATGAGGCCTGGTTCCATGCCTGCGTCAATGTCGCTGACAAGGTCGCGGCGCACGCGAAGCGCTTCGACGACGGCGGCCATGCCATCTCCGCGGCGCATGCCTATCTGCGCGCCTGCAATTACTACCAGATGGCCGAGCGCTTCCGCACACCCAAGGACGAGATCGCGCTTGCCGCCTACCGCAAGGGCGTGGACTGCTTCCACCGCCATGTCGCGCTGACCGACGTCAAGATTGAGATCGTCGAGATCCCGACCGCCGCCGGCCCGCTGCCCGGTTATTTCGTGCATGCACAGAACGCCAAATCGAAAAAACCGCCCTGCGTGGTTTATTTCGACGGCCTCGATGTCACCAAGGAAATCCAGTACGTGCGCGGCGTACCCGACCTGATCAAGCGCGGCATCTCGGTGCTGGTGATGGACGGCCCGGGCACCGGCGAAGCCATCCGCTTCCGCGGCCAGTACCTGCGCCATGACTACGAAATCGCCGGCTCGGCCTGTATCGACTGGCTGGAAAAACGCAATGACGTCGATCCTAAAAAAATCGGCGTGGTCGCGATCAGTCTCGGCGGTTACTACTCGCCGCGTATGGCCTCGATGGACCACCGCTTCGCTGCCTGCATTGCCTGGGGCGCGATCTGGGATTACCACGCCACCTGGAAAAAACGCATCGACGCACAGTTCAAGACTTCCCTGTCGGTGCCCGGCCACCACATCACCTGGATCCTGGGTGTGGATACGCTGGACGAAGCCCTGAAAAAACTCGAACCGTTCAAGCTCGACGGCGTGGTGCAGAAAATGAAATGCCCCTTCCTGATCGTGCACGGCGCCGACGACGAGCAGGTACCGCTGGCCGACGCGCAGGCGCTGTACAACGCTTCGGGATCAAAGGACAAAACGCTGCGCGTGTTCACCGCCGAAGAAGGC
>CAZSIR010000162.1:0-6340 GCA_964606765.1 uncultured Bordetella sp.
AGGACACCAGCTGCGGCGTGTATTTCTCGATGCCATCGAAAAAACGCTGGATGATCTCGGCTTCGCTTTCACCAGTCGCCCCGAGCGACCAGACCTTGAAGCTGTCGCGGTCCTGCAATGCGCAGGAAATCACCAGCACGCGTTGCAGGTAATGCGGCAGAAAATCATTGCCATGGCTTTGCCGCCGCAGCTGGAAGGCCATTTCGGCGACATCGCGATCCGACACGGTGTCGTCGATGCCCTGCAGCTTGCGGATGCCGGCAACGTCGGGCACGGTCTCGATATCGAACACCAATACGGGATTCACAAAAATACCTTTAAAATCATATACTTACAATTATTCGTGCAGTGTCAGGCACTGACTTTACGCAAACACGCCGGTCGACAGATAACGATCACCGCGATCACAGACGATGGACACGATCACCGCATCGCGTACCTGCGCCGAAATCTGCAGCGCCGCCCACAAGGCACCACCGGAAGACACGCCGGCAAAGATGCCCTCTTCGCTGGCCAGCCGCCGCATGGTGTTCTCTGCATCGCTCTGCGTGACTTCGATGACCTTGTCGACCTGAGACCAGTCACAGATTTTCGGCAGATAGGCTGCGGGCCACTTGCGGATGCCCGGAATCTGCGAACCATCCGTCGGCTGGCAGCCGATGATCTGTATCTGCGGATTTTTTTCTTTGAGAAAACGCGATACGCCCATGATGGTGCCGGTGGTGCCCATGCTGGAAACAAAATGCGTGACACGGCCCGCGGTGTCACGCCAGATTTCGGGACCGGTGCCTTCGTAATGCGCCAGCGGATTGTCCGGATTGGCAAACTGGTCAAGCATGACGCCCCTGCCCTCGCGCACCATGCGTTCCGCTGCATCACGCGCGCCTTCCATGCTCGCCTCCTTCGGCGTCAGCACCAGTTCGGCGCCATAGGCACGCATGGTCTGCTGCCGCTCCAGCGACTGGTTTTCCGGCATCACCAGCACCATGCGGTAACCCATGATCGCGGCGACCATCGCCAGCGCGATGCCGGTGTTGCCGCTGGTCGCTTCAATCAGCGTATCGCCGGGCTTGATGGTGCCGCGCTGCTGCGCGCAACGGATCATCGACAATGCCGGCCGGTCCTTGACCGAGCCCGCCGGATTGTTGCCCTCCAGTTTGGCCAGAAGGGTATTGCTGGTCGCGCCGGGCATGCGCTGCAATTTCACCAGCGGCGTGTTGCCGACAAAATGCTCCAGCGTGGCGGACATCCGCTAGTCCCGAGCTTTCGCCAGCAGTTGCCGGCAATAACGCGCCACACCCTGCTCCACCGTCAGAAAGGGGGCCCCGTAACCTGCGCCCCGCAGAGCCGTCAGGTCAGCCTGGGTGTAGCTCTGGTATTTGCCCTTGAGGTCGCCGGGAAACGGGATGTAGCGGACAATTCCTTTGGTTTGCAGGTCGGCCAGTGACAACACCGGCTCTCCCGCTGCCGCACGGCAGGCATTCACCGTGGCCACGGCCACATCATTGAAGGACTGCGCCGCTCCGCTGCCGCAATTGAAGATTCCGGACCGGTCGATGTTTTTCAGGAAAAACAGGTTGACCGCGACCACATCCTCGACAGACACAAAGTCACGGCGCTGTTCGCCGTTGCCGTAACCACCACTGCCCTCAAACAGCCGCACATGTCCTTCCGCACGGTACTGGTTGAAAAAGTGGTACGCCACCGAGGCCATGCGCGCCTTGTGCTGCTCGCGGTCGCCGTAGACATTGAAGTAGCGCAGACCGACCACCTGCGGACCGCCGGGCGGCAGGCGCCGCACGCGCTGGTCGAACAGCAGTTTGGAGTATCCGTATACGTTCAGCGGACCTTCGCTGCTGGACTCTTCGCGGAATCCGGTCAGCGCGCCATAGGTCGCCGCGGATGAAGCATAAATCAGCGGAATCATTTCCGCCGCGCAGAAATCCAGCAGCGTGCAGGAATAGGCGTAATTGGTGTCCATCACATAACGGCCGTCGCTCGCCGTGGTGTCGGAACAGGCGCCCTGGTGCAGTACCGCCTTCACGCTGCGACGGAAGGCGCCGGCCTTCACCCGCGCGAGAAAGTCATCCTTGTCGAGGTAATCGCTGATCTGGCAATCAACCAGGTTGCGGAATTTGTCGCCCTGCGTCAGGTCATCGACCGCGAGGATGTCGGTGATGCCCTGCGCATTAAGTCCCTTGACCAGATTGGAGCCGATGAAACCGGCGGCGCCGGTGACGACATGAACCATCGCTTATTTCTCCTGTGCCGGCGGGAACAGCTCGTCGGGCTGAACCACAGCCGTGCCGAATTTGCCGACCACGATGCCCGCGGCGCGGTTGGCGGTGCGCACCGCGTTTTCCATATCCTGACCCGCCGCCAGCATCACCGCGATGGTGGCGATCACCGTGTCGCCGGCGCCGCTGACGTCGTAGACCTCGCGCGCCTGTGCCGGCACATGCAGCCGGCTGCCGCGGCGGTACAGCGTCATGCCTTCCTCGCTGCGGGTCACCAGAATTCCGCCGATGCCGAGGCGCCGGCGCAGATTCTGCGCCTTGGCGGTCAGGGCCGCCTCACTGCTCCAGCCGCCGACAACGGCCTGCAGTTCGGCGCGGTTCGGCGTCACCAGCGTCGCGCCGCGGTAACGCGAATAGTCTTCGCCCTTGGGATCAACCAGCACCGGCTTGCCGTGACGGCGCGCCAGCGCAATCATGCGCGCGATATGCGCGAGGCCGCCCTTGCCGTAATCGGACAGGATCACCACATCGCAGCCCTTCAGCAGGCGCTCGAAATCCCGCAGCTTTGAAGCCAGCACTTCGTGGCTGGGCCTGGTTTCAAAGTCGGCGCGCAGCAGCTGCTGGCGCCGGCCGATGACGCGCAGCTTCACAGTCGTCGAGATCGTCGCGTCATCATGCAGGCTCGCAGCGATGCGGTCGCGCTTCAGCAGCTGGCGCAGGCAACGTCCGGCCTCATCGCGCCCCACCACCGACAGCAGCGACGCTTTCGCATTCAGCGCCGCGACGTTGCGCGCGACATTGGCCGCGCCGCCCGGGCGCTCCTCGATGCGGTCAACCTTGACCACCGGCACCGGCGCTTCCGGTGAAATGCGGCTGACCTCGCCGAACCAGTAGCGGTCGAGCATCACGTCTCCGGCGACCAGCACGCGGGCGCGGCGCATCCGGGCCGGCAGGCCGCTGCGGGATGCCGTCATTTTCATCTGCACTGTTTTTTTCACTGCCACGTTTTATCCGCTGGTTATTTTAATGCAGCGGCCACGTCCGCATTGATGCGGTCCAGCACGGCCAGCGGATCCGCCGCGCGGGTGATCGGCCGGCCAACCACCAGGTAGTCCGCGCCGTCGGCAATCGCCTTTTGCGGCGTGACGATGCGTTTCTGGTCGTCCTGTGCGGCATCGGCGAGGCGGATGCCGGGCGTGACCAGGCAAAAATCGGCGCCGCAGGTTTTGCGCAGCAGGGACGCTTCCTGCGCCGAGCTCACCACGCCGTCCATGCCGCTCGCTGCAGCCAGTTTCGCCAGACGCCCGACCAGCACCGCGGGTTCTTCGCCGTGCCCGGTTTCACGCAGGTCTTCGGCACTCATGCTGGTCAGCACGGTCACCGCAATCAATTTCGGCGGATGCGCCAGACCGGCCAGCGCTTCGCGCGCCGCCTGCATCATCGCGCGCCCGCCACCGGCGTGTACATTGATCATCCACGCGCCGAGTGCCGCCGCGGACTTGCAGGCTGACGCCACGGTATTCGGGATGTCGTGGTATTTGAGGTCGAGAAACACGTCAAAACCCCTTCCCGCCAGTTGCCGCACCAGATCAGGCCCGGCAACGGTAAACAGTTCCTTGCCGACCTTGACCCGGCAACGCTTCGGATCAAGGCGCTGCGCGAAGGCCTGCGCTTCAGCGCCGCTGGCGTAATCCAGCGCCACGATGACCCGCGGGCCTTTTTGATCGGGACTCATGCCGGAATGCCTTTCTCTTCAGTCCGCCGCGGCGCGTAGGTTTCCCATTCGCCGCAGGCCGGGCAATGCCAGTAAAACTGCCGCGCGCGAAATCCGCAATGCTCGCATTTGTACATGGCCAGCGCGCGCGTGTGCTGGTGTATCAGCTGCTTGATCAGTTCCAGGTCGGTACGGCGCTCCGGAGGCGCCTCGAGCAGCTGCGCTTCCAGCAGCTTGTCGAGACCGAGCAGCGTCGGTGTGCGCCGCACTTCGTCCCGCACCAGCCGGTAGGCGGCCTGTGCCCCGCTCCCCGCCAGTGTTGCCTGGTACACCATGTCCAGCAGGTCCATGGAAGGATATTTTTCCAGGAAGCCGCGCAGCAGGTTGAGCCCCTCCTCGGGATGGCCGGCTTCGCGGTAGGCGATCAGCAGCCGCTCCGCCACCAGCGACAGATAGGCCGGGTTCTGCGATTCGATGCGCTGCCAGGCGGCGATGGCCGCAGGGCCGTTGCCGAGATCGCGCTCCAGATCCCCCAGCAGCATGTTCGCGCGCACACACAGGCGGTGGTGCGTCAGCGCCTCGGTCAGCAGGGGTCGCGCTTCGGCGGGACGCGACTGCATCAGTTCCCTGGCCGCCATTTCACAGTAGAAATTGGCGATTTCCTTCTGGAAGGAGCTGCCGTTGAGCACTTCCAGTTTTTCCGCGGTCACGATCGCCTTGCGCCATTCCTTTTCCTGCTCGTAGATTTCCAGCAGGAAACGCAGCGCGGCTTCGGCATGGGGTGTGCCGTCCAGTTTCAGGAACAGCTCTTCGGCGCGGTCCAGCAGGCCCGCCTTCAGGTAATCCTGCGCCAGTTCGAGCACGGCCTGCAGTTTCTGCTCCTGGCCGAGATCCTCGCGCTCGGCCAGGTTCTGGTGCATGCGGATCGCGCGCTCGACTTCACCGCGGCGGCGGAACAGGCTGCCCAGCGCGAAATGCAGTTCGATGGTCTGGGGATTGACCTTGGCCACCTCGATGAAGGCCTCGATGGCCTTGTCGGGCTGCTCATTGAGCAGGAAATTGAGGCCCTTGAAATAGGACGCCGGCAGCAGCCGGGATTCGGTGACGATCTGGCGGATGTCCACGCGCGCAGCCATCCAGCCCAACGCGAAGAACAGCGGCAATGCCAGCAGCCACCACAGTTCGATATCCATTATCGGTATTTCACAGCAGGTCCAGGGGTGGCTGCACGGGCGCGGCGGCAGCGGGCTGCGCTGCCGTTCGTGCGGCCTCCAGTTCGCGTTTCAGGGCGGAAACCTGGCGCCGCAGCCGCAGGGCCTGGAACAGCCCCGCCAGCAAGCCTGCCAGCACCCCGATGCAGAGTGAAATCAGCACGACCACCACCAGCGGCGCCTCCCACCGGTATCCGAGGTAATAACGCACCGTCACCGGATCCGTGTTCACGATCGCAAACGACAGGATCAGGAGAAACAGCGCCGCCTTGAAAATCAGCATCAGGTATTGCATGGCAGGTCGAGAATATCATGCTCATCGTCGGGGCGTGAGCGGCCGCGGAGCAACAAAAAAGCGGCATGACCGAGGCCATGCCGCCCAAAGGAACGATGCCTGATCGTTCGTTATTTCTTGATGTCGACGCGTTCGCGCAGTTCCTTGCCGGCCTTGAAATGCGGCACGTATTTCGCGGGCACCTGCACGCGTTCGCCGGATTTCGGATTGCGTCCCGTTCGCGGCGGTCGGTAGTTGAGTCCAAAACTGCCAAAGCCCCTGATTTCGATGCGTTGCCCCTGTGACAGGCTTTTCCCCATCGCATCGAGAATCATCTTCACTGCCAGTTCGGCGTCCTTGGCCACAAGCTGTGGGTAGCGTGCCGCCAGTTTCGCAATCAACTCCGACTTGGTCATGATGCTCCCTTACCTTTATTGTTGAGTTTATTGCTGAGTATTGGCCGTATCCAGCTTGGCTTTGAGCAAAGCGCCAAGATTGGTGGTGCCAGAACTCGCCTGCTTGTTGTCCGAGGACATCTTCTGCATGGCCTCGGTCTCCTCCGCAAGGTCTTTTGCCTTGATCGACAGGTTGATCGTGCGGTTCTTGCGGTCGACGTTGATGATCATCGCGGTCACCGAGTCGCCTTCTTTCAGCTTGGTGCGGATGTCTTCCACGCGGTCACGCGAAACTTCAGAGGCGCGCAGGTAACCTTCCATTTCCCCGTCCAGATTGATTACCGCGCCTTTGGCGTCGATCGACTTGACGGTGCCGGTCACAACCGAGTTTTTCTCGTGGCCGCCGACATAGTTGGTGAACGGATCACCTTCAAGCTGCTTGACGCCGAGCGAGATACGCTCGCGCTCGACATCGATCGACAGCACCTGGGCTTCGACTTCCTCGCCCT
>CAZSIR010000163.1:0-6284 GCA_964606765.1 uncultured Bordetella sp.
GGCAAGGACGTGAAACTGATGCTGGACATGAACGCGGCGTACGATCTCGAGGACTGCATCCGCTTTGCGCACGAAGTTGAACCGTACGACATCTACTGGCTGGAAGAGCCGCTGCACTGGTACCTGCAGCCGGCGGATTTTGTCGTGCTGGCAAAAAACACGCCGATTCCGCTGGCGCATGGCGAGCGCGAGATGACGCGTTTCACCGCGCGCGATTTCATCAACAGCGGCGCGCTGGGCTTCATGCAGTTCGATGCGACGCGTTTTGCCGGTTTCACCGAATCGCTGCGCGTCAGTCATCTCGCCGAGCAGCAGGGCGTGCGGATTGCGCCGCATCTGGTGCCGGAAGTGCACTGCCACCTGGTGTCGGCTTTCCCGCGCCTGGGTTTCGGCGTGGAGTCGCATGGCAATGCCGACCGCGACCCGCTGTGGTTCGAAATGTTCACCGAGCGCGCCCAGGTCAAGGACGGCCGCGTGCATATGAACGAGTTGCCGGGCTTCGGTTTCGAAATCGACTGGAAGGCGATCGAGAAATACCGCGTTTGATGCCGCGCCCTAGCGGTGCGCCTGCAGGGTTAATCTATATTATTGATTTTATTGGTTAATTCAAGATTGCAAAAGCTGCCGCCGTGGAACTCCGCGGCGGCGCCGCTGGCGGTTTTCCCTTCCAGCGCCGCGGCGTAGTCCTCGGCATTGTCCTGCGGCACGTAGCCGATACCTGCTGCCTGCGGATTTTTCCAGCGGCTGCGTGTGTTGTTCGATACCCCATACAGCAACAGATAGCGGTAATCCGGCGCATCGATGCAGCGGCGCACCAGTTGCACCATGTCGCGCGGGCTGATCCAGGTCGAGAGTTGCCGCGCATCTTCAGGATGTTCGCGGAAGGAGCCGATGCGCAGGCAGGCGACGCTGATGCCGTGTTTGTCGGCGTAGAGCCGGCCCATGGCTTCGCCATAGACTTTGGACACGCCGTAACGGCTGTCGGGCCGCGGTTCGACGTTGATGCCGATGGTCCTGCCCGCGCGATGGAAGCCGACGGCGTGATTGGAGCTGGCGTAAATGATGCGTTTGACGCCGCACTCACGGGCGGCCTCGAAGACGTTGTAGCTGCCGATGATGTTGGCTTCGAGCAGGTCCTGCCACGCCGCTTCAACCGGGATGCCGCCCAGGTGCACCACGCAGTCGATGCCGGCCATCGCGGCCTTGATGGCGGCAGGGTCGCGCAGGTCAGCGGGCGCCAGTTCTTCCCCGGCTTCTGCCGGTGCGATTGCCCGGATGTCGGACAGCCGCAGCAGCGGATAAAGGCCGCGCAGTCCCGCGCGCAGTGTTTTGCCGATGGCGCCGGCTGCGCCGGTAATCAGGACGCGATTCATGGTTTGTTTCCGGAACGTCGCAGTATGGACATCCCGGCATGCTAACGCAGCCGGGCTTCGGTCTCAGCGCAGTCCGGTTACAATTGGCCTCCTGAATCCGTGGAGAGCGTGAAATGAATATCGTAGTCATGGCCGGCGACGACATCGGCCCGGAAATCATCGCCGCGGCGATGGCGGTGGTCAAAGCCGCGGACCAGGAGTTTTCGCTGGGCCTGCGTTTCACCGACGTCGAGGTTGGCATGGCCAGCCATCGCAAACACGGCACCACGCTGACCGATGCCGCGCTGCAGGCCGCGATTGATGCCGACGGCGTGATCGTCGGCCCCTGCGGCATGACGGATTATCCGCCGCTGGCCGAGGGCGGCATCAACATTCCCGGTACCATCCGCAAGCGCCTGGACCTCTACGCCAACCTGCGCCCGGCGCGTAGCCGGCCCGGCATGCAGGATGCGCGCAAGGGGCTGGACGTGCTGATCGTGCGTGAAAATACCGAGGGTTTTTATTCCGACCGCACGATGTTCATGGGCAACGGTGAATTCATGCCGACCCCCGACGTTGCGCTGTCGGTGCGCAAGATCACACGCCAGGGCGCGGAGCGCATCGCGAAAGTGGCTTTTGAATACGCCGCCCGCCGCAGCAAGCGGATCACCGTGGTCGGCAAGCGCCATGTGCTGCAGATGACCGACGGCCTGTTCATGGAGCCGGCCTATGCGCTGGCCAAGGCGCAGCCCGGGATCGCCCTGAAGGAAATGGACATCGACGCGATGGCGGCCGACATCTACAGCCGCCCGGAGCGGCATGACGTGATCCTGATCAGCAACATGTTCGGCGACATCCTGTCGAATCTGGCGGTGGCGCTGTCCGGCGGTCTCGGGCTGGCGGCGGCAATCAACGCCGGCGACAAACACGCCATCGCCAATGCCGGCCACGGTTCGGCGCCGGATATTGCCGGGAAGGGGATCGCCAACCCCAGCGGCATGATCCTGTCAGCCGGCATGCTGCTCGAATGGCTGGGCATCCGCCACAACAAACCGGCTTTCCAGCAGGCCTATCTCGCGATACAGGCGGCGGTGGATGCCGCGCTGGCCGATGCCAATGCCCGCACCGGAGATCTGGGCGGCAAGGGCAACACCCGGTCTTTCGCGGAGACCGTGGTGCGTCACCTGCGCAGTCCGAAGTTGCAGGCGGTGGCTGCGGGTTAGCCGTCATTGCTGCTGTTGTTGAATATAAATAAAACCCGGAGGAGAAAGACATGAAGCAAGTCATCATCGGCATGGCCGTTCTGGCGGCATGCGCGGGCATGGCACCGGCACAGCATGCGCTGGCGCAGGATTATCCGGTCAAGCCCATCCGTTTCCTCGTCGGTTATGCGCCGGGCGGCGGCACCGACATCATGGCGCGCACCGTGGCGGCGAAGCTGACCGAAGCCCTCGGCCAGCAGGTGCTGGTCGACAACCGGCCGGGCGCCAATGCCAACCTGGCGGCCGAAATCGCGTCCAAGGCCACGCCTGACGGCTATACGGTGATGTTCATTTCCGTGTCGCATGCGATCAGCAAGCCGCTGTACAAAAAACTCGGCTATGACCTGGTGCGCGATTTCACGCCGCTGATCAACATTTCCTCGGTGCCGATGTTCGTGGTGGTGCCGCCGTCTTCGACGCCGAAAACCGTGGCCGACGTGGTTGCGCTGGCGAAATCAAAACCGATCAACTATGCCTCCTCCGGCGACGGCAGCCCCGAGCATATTGCTGCGGAAATGTTCCGCGGCATGACCAAAACCGGCATGACCCACGTCGCCTACAAGGGCGGTGCGCCGTCGGCGCTGGCGCTGATTTCGGGTGAAGTGCAGCTCGGCTTCAACACCGCACCGGTGGCGGTGCCGCACATCAAGTCGGGAAAGATGCGCGCCATCGCGGTGACCAGCGCCAGGCGCAATCCGGCCTTGCCCGACGTGCCGACGGTGGCGGAATCCGGCGTGCCGGGTTACGACATGATCAACTGGTACGGCGCAGTGGTGCCGGCGGGAACGCCGGCGGCGGCGATCGGCCGGCTCAACGGCGACATCAACAAGGCGCTGAAACTGCCGGACGTGCAGCAGCGGCTGGCGGCGCTGGGCGCCGATCCGCTGGGCGGCAGCGCCGCGGATTTCGGCGCCTACATCAAGTCGGAAATCACCAAATACACCAAGGTGGTGAAGGACGGGAATCTGCAGCAGCAGTAAAGGTGAAGGAATGCAAAAAAGCCGGCGCATGCGCCGGCTTTTTTATCGTTTTTCTGCGGCCTGGGTTATCCGCATTTCACGTAAACGCTCCGAAACTTCCGCCATGTCTTCAACCGCCTGCAATCGTTCGCGCAGGCTCAGCGAGAGTGCATGGCGCAACTGGGCGCGGCGATTGCCTTCCCAAGTGGTCTGTGACCATGCATCTTCAGTTTTTCGGGTAATCGGCACGTTGTTCCTCGACCAGCCAGCGCAGATGCTGGATATCATCCACATCGCGCGGGCGGTTGGCAACTTCCTTCATGGCAATCAGTGTCGGTATCGAGACAAACCGGACAAACAGCCCGATGGCCAGCTGTTGCTCGCGCGCGTTGCGGTATTCGGCATCAAAGTCAAACGGTTCCGTAATGAAGATATCGACCGGGGTTTCACGGTGCCGGTCACTCTGGAAGTTGAGCACCATCATGTGCTTGTCGGCGATCCACTGCCGGCGTTGCGCCGGATCGGCGAATTGTTCGGCAGTCACCGGCACCATCGGAAGATAACCGAGTGATGCGAGTGCTGAGAAGGCGGGGATGATGTTGCCGGGCGCAAGCTGGATCACCAGATCCACGTCATGGGTCATCCGTACGTAGCCGTGGGCATTGACAGCAAGTCCGCCGGCAATCAGGTAGCGAACGCCGGCAGCGTTCAGTGCGCCTGTCAATGCTTCAAGGCTGGCGAGCTTCATGCCGCTAGCTTAGCACCACAGCGGCGGGGCATTACTCCGCAAAAAACGCCTTGACCCGGTCCATCCATGAACTGGCGCGCGGATTGTGCCGTGCCGAGTCCTTGTTGCTGATGGCCTCGAACTCCTGCAGCAATTCCTTCTGCCGCGCCGTCAGGCTCACCGGTGTTTCCACCACCACATGGCACATCAGGTCGCCGTGGCTCGATGAGCGTACGCCCTTGATGCCCTTGCCGCGCAGGCGGAACACCTTGCCGCTCTGGGTTTCGCCGGGGATTTTGATCTTGGCGTAACCATCCAGCGTCGGGATTTCGATTTCGCCGCCCAGTGCCGCGGTGGTGAAGCTGACCGGCATTTCGCAATGCAGGTCGTTGTGGTCGCGGGTGAACACATTGTGCGGCTTGATCTGGATCACGACATAGAGATCGCCCGAGGGACCGCCGTTGACGCCGGCCTCGCCTTCGCCCGAGAGGCGGATGCGGTCGCCCTCGTCGACGCCCGCGGGAATCTTCACCGCCAGCGTTTTCTGCTTTTTCACGCGGCCGCTGCCGGAGCAGGTGCCGCAGGGGCTGGCGACCATTTTTCCGGTGCCGTGGCAGCGCGGGCAGGTCTGCTGGATCGAGAAAAAGCCCTGCTGCATGCGCACCTGGCCGTGGCCACCGCAGGTGCTGCAGGTGGTCGGCTGGGTGCCGGGCTTGGCGCCGCTGCCATGGCAGGTTTCGCATTCCTCCATCGCCGGAATGCGAATGCGGGTTTCGGTGCCGCGCGCGGCGTCTTCCAGGGAAACTTCCAGGTTGTAGCGCAGGTCGGCGCCACGATAGACCGTGGAGCGTTGGCGTCCGCCGCCGCCCCCGAAGATGTCGCCGAAGATGTCGCCGAAGGCGTCACCGAAACCGCCGAAACCCGCACCGGCACCGCCGGCGCCGGCCGAGGGGTCGACACCGGCATGGCCAAACTGGTCATAGGCCGCGCGCTTCTGCGCATCGGTCAAAACCTCGTAGGCCTCTTTGGCTTCCTTGAAGTTTTCCTCGGCCTTGGGGTTGTCCGGATTGCGGTCCGGATGCCATTTCATCGCGAGCTTGCGGTACGCCTTTTTCAGGTCGTCCTCGGAGGCATCGCGATTGACACCCAGCACTTCGTAATAGTCTTTTTTTGCCATGAATTACTTTGTTGGGTGGAAGAGAAGATCGCCTTTGCTGCTTACGAGCTCTGGGTTGACCAATGACTGTGGGTCATTGGGGCCAGAGTATTCGCAAGGCTTAACCTGCAATCTTCCATCAGCCGTATCCGATGAATTGGTCCATATGAGGTGATGGCCCCATATGGATTGAATTCAGCCCGCTGTAGGCGGGTGTTGAGTATCAATTCAGGCTTACTTCCCTTACCCCCTATCGGTTAAGCACCCTCTGGCCATCACCAGAGTGCAAAGAAGGGGAGTTCAAAAATTTGGCCAAAATGACCTCCTTCTCAAAACCCCCAAACGGGGACTACAAAATCATTTCTTGTCTTTGACTTCCTCAAACTCGGCATCCACGACATTGCCGTCATCTTTTTTGCCGGCATCGGCCTTTGCGTCACCACCCGGAGCCGCGCCCTGCGCCTGCTGGGCTTTCTGCATTTCTTCGCCGAGCTTCTGCGCAGCCTGGGCCAGCGCCTGGGTTTTGGCTTCGATCGCGTCCTTGTCGTCGCCTTTCAGCGATTCCTCGGCGTCCTTCATCGCGGCTTCGATCTTGGCCTTGTCGTCAGCGCCGATCTTGTCGCCGTACTCGGTCAGCGATTTTTTCACGCTGTGGATCATCGCGTCGCACTGGTTGCGGGTGTCGACCAGCTCGCGCAGCTTCTTGTCTTCCTCGGCATTGGCCTCGGCGTCCTTGACCATGCGCTGGATCTCTTCTTCCGAAAGACCGGAGCTGGCCTGGATCTTGATCTTGTTTTCCTTGCCGGTGGCCTTGTCCTTGGCCGACAC
>CAZSIR010000164.1:0-6280 GCA_964606765.1 uncultured Bordetella sp.
GGTCATTGCACCATAACCCCAGGTGTTCGCCACGCCGGCCACCGTGGTGGAATGGCAGATGCGCGCCTGGTGATCCATGTTGTTGGTGCCGAAGAACGATACGAACGTGCGGAACAGATAGGACTGCTCGTTGTTGTGCTTGGAAGAGCCCACCCAGAAGGTCGCGTCCGGGCCGGATTCCTTCTTGATCTTCATCAGCTTGTCGCTGACTTCGGACAGTGCCTGGTCCCAGGAAATCTTTTCCCACTTGCCGCCATTGAGCTTCATCGGGGTGCGCAGGCGGTGCGAAATCTCGTGCATGCCGTGCTCACGGATGGAGGCGCCCTTGGCACAGTGCGCGCCAAGGTTGATCGGGGAATCGAACACCGGTTCCTGGCGGATCCACACGCCGTTTTGCACCACGGCGTCGATGGCGCAGCCGACCGAGCAGTGCGTGCAGATGGTGCGTTTGACCTCGATCTTGCCGCCCTCGGTCTTGTCCGCGGCTTCGGCCTTGCGCATCATCGAAAACGGCAGCTGCGACAGCGCCGCTGCGCCGCCCGCGGCCAGGCCGCTGCGCTGCAGGAATGTGCGACGGTCTATCGTGTTGCCCATGAACGCGGAAGCGCTGCGCGCGAGGCGGTTGGCAGGCGCGGCCGTCTGTGCGGATTTACGGGTCAGGATCATGTGCCCCTCCTCAAACCTTGGTGGTTTCGTAGTAACGGCGGACATGCGCCGTCAACTGATAGCCCTTGCCCTGCTCGGCGGTCTTGCCGTCTTCCGGCCGGGCATCGCTGCCCGGCTTGCTGACCACGGCAACGGCAGCGGCGGCCCCGCCGACACCTGCGGCAGTGAGGAATTTTCTGCGACTCATTTTCGGGCTCATGGTCTGGACCTCCTTCAGGCTAAATCGAAATAATCGGTTTCGTTCTTGAAATAAGCATCGGCAAACGTGGCAACCGGCCGGTAGAACACGGTCAGGTCGGTGGCATGAATGGCTGCAGCCAGACGGCCATGCCAGGGCTGCAGGTAATGGCGGAAAAACTCCTGCTGCGCGGCAAACGCCTCATCGGGCGAACCGCCATCGACGATCAGCCCGCGCATCACATCGCACAGCGCTGAAAAGTGGTCCTCGTATTCCGTGCTGTCTTCCGCGCGCGCGTAGCCCAGCCGCGCCAGATCGTCGCGCAGTTCGGCGAGCAGCTGGCCGCGCAGCCGCCCGGCCATGTAGCTCGAGGCATACAGCGAAACCGGGGGCTTGCCGGTGCTGACAAATACCGTATCAAATTCACCGCGCACGGCATCTGCATCGGCTGTGCCGGCGGCGCCGCACAGATCGCGCCATGCGGCAGCCAGCCCCGAGGCGTCATCGAGAATGATGTCGGGTGAAGCGGTGATGTGTTGCAGCAGGGAGGGCGCAGGAGCGGCAAAAAACAGATGGCTCAGCACGCCGTAAATCGCGGCGCGGGCCCCTGATCGTTCGGTGTCGGCAACCACCATCCTTGCGGGGGTGGTTTCCTGGATCGCCGTCGCTCTTATCATTTTCTGCCGTCGCAGCCAATATGTGAAATCTTCCCTATCTTATGTCGGATTTTTCCAAAACTCCACACACGCATGCACAAAAACGGGGCTTGCCAAGGACAGAAAATCAAAGATTTCAGAGCTCGTTTATGTTGCCATGCCGCGAAGTCTGCAAGAGATCAATCACGCGGCAATCCGCGCACATCTTGATGCGGTCCAGCGCACCGGATTCCGCAAACATCGAATGCTTGCCCAGCTTGCCCAGCATGTTGTCAACCATCTGTTTGGTTCCAAAGGGTTTTCCGCATTTGATGCAGGCGAAAGCCTGCGCCTCGTTGATGGTCCGCGGAGCTTTGGCTTCCGAGGTCAGCAGCAATCGCGGCCGCAAAGCCAGCGCCTGTTCCGGGCATGTGCGTACGCACAATCCGCACTGCACGCAGTTTTTCTCGATGAAACGCAGCGCGGGCGATTCCTTGGAATCGAGCAATGCGCCTTCAGGACAGGCGCCAACACAGGCCATGCACAAGGTGCATTTGCCGGCATCCACGGCGATGTCGCCGAAGGGCGCGCCACTTTTCAGGGCAATCGCATCGACCTTCTTGGGTGCGTGGTTGCGCAGATGCTCGAACACGAAATCGAGCGTGCCGCGCTTGTCATTGCCGAGGTTGAATCCCGCCGCCGGCAGTGAGGGCAAGGCATTCAAGGCCCACAGCGCCTTCTCCGCCTGCGGCATGCCCTCCGCGGCCAGCCAGTGCAGGCGTCCCGCGCCGTGGCCAAAACCCTGCAGGATTTCCTCGGCCAGGGCGATCTGCCGCCCCGACGCTTCCCCATAAGAAGCGGCCTCGGAACCCGCCGCCAGTATCACCACCTGCGCCGCGCCCAGCGCGACGCTGCCGAGCAGCAGATCAATGCCGATCGCAGCCACATGCATGACTTCAATCGGAATCATGTCCGCCGGCAGGCCCCGCCCCTGTCGCCCGAGACGGACGATCAGTTCACGGCCATCGGTATTGTTGTGGAACAGCAGCCGCGGATTGCGCCCGCCCGCAGCCGCATAGGCTTTTAATGCCGCCTTCAGGCGCGCGCCGACATCGGCCACGCGCGGATAGGCATAGGTCATGGCACCGGAGGGGCAGACCGTCGCGCAGCCGCCGCAGCCCATGCACAGGTGCGGCTCGACCGTGACGCGGTTTTCCTTCAACAGGCTGCTGATGGCGCCGGTGGAACAGACATCGATGCAGGCCGTGCAGCCGGTGATTTCCGAACGTCCGTGGGCGCAGAGCTTTTCCTTGTAGACAAAAAACTTCGGCTTCTCGAAGGATCCGGTCAGCTGCGTCAGTTTGGCCACTGCCAGCGCCTGTTCCAGCGGATCGCGGCCGGGCGCGAGATAACCCTGCGGCGGCTGCTCCAGGCGAATCTGCGGTTCGGCCGACAGATCCAGCACCAGATCAAAGCGGTCTTCGCGCGCAACCGCCTGCCGCTCGAAATCGATGGCGCCGATGCTGCCGCAGGCCGTCACGCACTGGCGATGGCTTTTGCATCGGTCGAGATTGATCTGGTAACTGAAATCGATCGCCTGCTCGGGACAGGCCTCGATGCAGGCGCCGCAGCGCGTGCAGAGGTCGAGATCCACCGGGTTGTGCTGTGCCCAGCGGACCTCGAAGGCGCCGAGATAACCCTGCAGCACCTCGACGTTTCCGGAATACACGGGATAACGGTGTTCTGCCGGCAGTTCCGCGCCGCGCCCGCCATCCGTCATCAGCACCGTCACCGACAGCTGCTCCGCCAGCCGCTCCGCCCAGGGCAGTGCCGCGGCGCCGGGCCCGATGATCAGCAGTTCACTGCCCGCCTCGTAATTGACGACGGGCACGGGCTCCGGCTCCGGCAGATCGGCTGCGGCCAGCAGCGCCGCCATTTTCGGCGCCGCCTTCGCGCCCTCGTCCGACCAGCCGGCGGTTTCGCGGATATTCACAAAGCGGATGGGAGCCGTGCCGCCCAGTTCGGCATGCAAGGCGGTGAACAGCGGCGCTTCCTGGGTGCAGGCCACCAGCAGATCGTCGCCCGATTTGACCGCGGATTCGAAGGCCGCCAGATGCTGGCGGCACAGTTCGCTTTGCACCGCCGGTGCATCGGAAATCCCCAGCGCGCCGGCAATACCCTTGCCGTCCAGCTGCATGGTCTTGTTGCAATTGCACAGCAGGGTCTTATGCCGCATGACGTTCCCGCAAAAAATGGATTGTGCGGAGTCTACGCGTTTTGCGTGCCGCCATCGGGCGTTTGTGCGTCCGCAGGCTGATTCTCCGCTTCAACGGTATCCGCTTCGGCGGCATCGGTGACAGCCGGCACTGCCTCCGCGGCGGATTCGCTGGCCACGACCGCAGCGGCATCCACCGCCGGCCCGCCGCGCCGCACGACCGCCTCCTCCTCCGTCTCCTTCGCCCAGGCAAAAATGTTCTGCGCCTGCTTGAGTTCGGCGAGCATCGCCGCCGGCAGCGGATCCGAGATCGAATAGTCGTCGATGTAGGTGTCGAGCCCGTCCATCACGTTGAAATGCGGATCGCTGAAGAGTTTTTTCAGCGCGGCGCGGCGCAGCGACTCATCGACCTTGGGATGCAGGAAGCCGCGGTAATCCGAATCCGTGGTCAGGGATTCCAGCGACGGCAGTTCCGGCGGCTTGTCCGGCTGCGCCACCGGCGCGGGCGGCGGCGACTGCTCTTCGACGCGGGCCTGCTGCTTGCGCTGCGACCAGCGCGACAGGAACTGTTCCGGCGATTCTTTCGGTTTCGGGTCTGAAGTACTCATGATCAAAACATCAATCAGGCCGCCAGTTGCCCATGCGCCCCTTGTCCTTGCTGCTCGCGTATTTTTTCTTCTTCGGTGGTTCGGGACGGTAGTTCGCTTCGCAGTAACGCGCCAGCCAGGGCACCAGTTCCACCGGCAGCGGCACGCCATCCACGCTTTCTCCGCTGTCCAGCCAGCGCGAACCCTCGTGGTAACTGACGGTCAGCATGCAGGGCTCGGCATATTCCTCACCCATGCGCCACAGCACGAACACCTTGGGCTGGGTCGATGTGATGTTCATGTAATAGCCTTCGGCCTCATCGCGCTGCAGCCTGATCTGCAACCCGGCAAACAGCACCTGGCGGCTGCCGGCATTGTCGACGATCACCCGCGGCGCGGCACCCGGCTCCAGGTCCGGCACCACGCCTTTGGCTTCCCATTTTTCGCTGGCCCAGCGGTTGTTGAGCGGCGTACGCTCCATGATCACCGCAGCGGGCCAGCGCTGGGATTCCGAGGTTTCAGTCAGTGACATGGCTGCATTCTGCGCCAGCAGGCCGGCCGATACAACCGCAGACCGCGCTAAATACTTGATTTGCAAGTGTTGTCATCCTTGCACCGCAGCAGCGGGCTTTGCCATAATCGACGTCTCATCATGAACACCGCCACAACAGCACTGTCGGGCAGCACCGCAAGCCTGGACCGCCTCGGCCGGCCGCTGCGCGATCTGCGCATCTCGGTCACTGACCGCTGCAATTTCCGTTGCGTGTATTGCATGCCGAAAGAAACCTTCGGCGCCGATTACCAGTTCCTCGAACGCTCCGCGCTGCTGAGCTTCGAGGAAATCGCGCGACTGGCGCGGCTGTTCAAGCAGCACGGCATCGAAAAAATCCGCCTCACCGGCGGCGAACCGCTGGTGCGGCGCAATCTCGAGCAATTGATCACCCTGCTCGCCGCCATTCCCGGCCTCGACCTGACACTGACCACCAACGGCTCGCTGCTGGTGAAAAAAGCCGCTGCGCTGCGCGCTGCCGGACTGAAGCGCCTCACCGTCAGCCTCGATTCGCTCGACGACGCGGTGTTCAAGGCCATGAACGACGTCGACTTCCCGGTGGCCAAAGTCATCGAAGGCATCGACGCCGCGGCGGCGGCCGGCTTCAAGCCGGTCAAGGTCAACATGGTCGTCAAGCGCGGCCTCAATGAAGACAGCATCCTGCCGATGGCGCGCTTCTTCCGCGAACGCGGCCACATCCTGCGCTTCATCGAATACATGGACGTCGGCGCCACCAACGGCTGGCGCATGGACGACGTGGTCAGCGCGCGCGAAATCGTCCAATGCATTTCTGCGGAAATGCCGCTGGAGCCCGCCGACCCGAACTACAGCGGCGAAGTCGCCAACCGCTGGCGCTACAAGGACGGCTCCGGCGAAATCGGCGTCATCGCCTCGGTGACCCAGGCCTTCTGCCGCGACTGCACCCGCGCGCGCATCTCCACCGAAGGTCAGCTCTATACCTGCCTGTTTGCGACATCTGGCCACGACCTGCGCGCACTGCTGCGCGGCGGCGCCAGCGATGAGGATATCCATGCCGCCATCGGCAAGGTCTGGACCCGACGCGAGGACCGCTATTCCGAAATCCGTGGCAAACAGACCGTGCCGCTGAAAAAGATCGAGATGTCTTACATCGGCGGCTAGCGAACATGAAAAAAATGATTAGCGAGCGCGTGGGGAGCATAGCGACCAAGCGCACACGCTTCCAAGTTTTTTTAGCAGGGGCTTTTAGGTGACCACCCGCCCCGACATCACCCGCGCCTCCCGTCCGCTGACCATTGAAGTCGAATCGATCAACGAACACGGCGTCGCCGAGGCCACGCCGATCGCCGGCGAACACCCGCTGACCATCTACATCGACAAGCGCGAAATCGTCACGCTGATGACGCTGGGTCAGAACCCGGAAGCGCTGGTGCTGGGCTACCTGCGCAACCAGCGGCTGGTGAAATCGAT
>CAZSIR010000165.1:0-6272 GCA_964606765.1 uncultured Bordetella sp.
CTACTTTGCGGAACCGTCTTACGTCTTCATGGACGCCGAGTTCAACCAGTTCGAGGTGGACAAGGAAAACATGGGCGATGCGCTGAACTACCTCGAAGACGGCATGGCCTGCGAAGTCACGCTGTATGAGGGCCGGCCGATTTCGGTGGAAATTCCGCAGACGCTGGTGCGCGAGATCATCTACACCGAACCTGCGGTGCGCGGGGATACCTCGGGCAAGGTGCTGAAACCCGCCAAACTCAGCACCGGCTTTGAAATTCCGGTGCCGCTGTTCTGCGCCACCGGCGACAAGATCGAGATCGACACCCGCACCGGTGAATACCGCAGCCGCACCAAGGGCTGATCGCGCCGATCCAGGATGAAACGCCGCAGAGACCCTGCGGCGTTTTTATTCCTGCACCAGCCACTCGCAGCGGGTGCGTCCTTCGCCTTCCGCTGACAGCGCGCGCCACAGCCAGTCGAGCAGCGGCGGCATTTCGCGGTCCAGTCCGTACGGCGGGTTGACCACGATCAGGCCGCTGCCGCGGATGTGGGCGGTCCAGTCCTCCGGGTGAACCGACAGTTCCAGCTGCAGCGTTTTGGGCAGGCCCATCGCCTGCAGGCTGCGCGCGAAGGCCAGCATGGCCGCCGGCGCCATCAGCGGATACCAGACGGCCACCATGCCGGTGGCGAAGCGGCCATGCGCTTCCTTGATGGCGCGGGTGATGCGGCCAAATTCATCGGCCTGATCAAAGGCTGCGTCGATGAAGGTCAGTCCGCGACGCTCCTTCGGCGGCAGAAAAGCCCTGATCGCCGAAAATCCGTCCTGGTTGTGGATGGCGGTGTTGCGTGTGCCGGTAAAAACGGATTGCAGCGCGGCGCAGTCGTCCTTGTTCAGTTCGTAAAGCACCAGCCGGTCTGCTGCGCGCATCAGCCGGCGCGCGAGCCAGGGAGAACCGGGGTAGTGCTGCAGGTGGCCATCGGGATTTTCCGCGCGCACGGCATCCAGATACGGCTGCAAGCCGACGGGCGCATCAGCGCGCCCCCAGACCCGTCCGATGCCGAGCCGCCACTCCGCGGTTTTTTGCGACCAGGGGTGCGCAAGATCATAGCGACCCAGTCCGGCATGGGTATCGACCATGCAGTAAGGCTTGTCCTTTTTTGCGAGGGCGATCAGCAAGCGGCTGAGCACGCTGTGCTTGAATACATCGGCGATATTGCCGGCATGAAACTGGTGGCGGTAGGACAGCATGGCCCGGATTAGAACACAGGCGACGCAGTCCCGCCGGCCGGCTGCCCGGCTTTTCTGCAGCGAGGTGATTCGGAGCGGGCGTAAAATAGACGCCATGGCCGGTTTTATCCGGAACCTTGCCGCCGAGTATCGCGGCGGCATACCGGCACAGGGCGACAGGGAGAAGCTGTGAAGGCAGGGGGACAGAACGTTGATGCGCCCGGCAAGCCCGGGAGAGGCCTGAATGCAGCGGGCAATCCGGGTGTATTCCAGCGCCTGCTGAGAAAACCCCTGCCGCTCATCGGGCATCTTGCGGTCGGCACGCAATTGCAGATACTGGGCGGCGCGCTGTTCATCGCGTTCGTGATGATGGGCATCGCCACCATCATCAATGACATCCGGGTGACTTCAGGCGCGTCTTACGCGAAAGCGAATGGCGAAATCAGCATGCTATCCCAGCGCCTCGGCAAGGCCGCGCAGCAGGCATTGCGCGGCGAGGCGAGCGGCTTTGAGCAGTTGCTCCAGGCACGCGAGCGCATCGTCTCCCTGGTCGGCATCCTGAAAGGCAGCGGCAGCACGGGTGAGTTCACGCTTCCGGAATGGGCGCTGCAGGTGGTCCCGGAAATGGCCGGCGTTGCGCGGGTCTGGGAAGATACGGAATCCAATGTGCTGGCGCTGGGTTATCTGCGGGAACCGCTGGAGCGTTTCAGGGCAGCGCCTTCCGCCGGCCAGTCTGTCCATGCCGATGGCGAACGCATCGTCCGCAACATCCTGCGCGATACCGATGCGCTGCTGCAGGCCACCCAGTTGCTTGCGGCCAGGCAGTCCGACATCGAGCAGGACCGGAGCTGGCTGAAGGTCATCGAGTCACTCGCGGTGCTGGGCGCGCTTTTGCTGGTTCTGATGGTCAAGGTGTACCTGGCCGACAGCCGGGCGCGGGCCGACCAGGCGGAGCGGCAGCTGGAGGAACTGCGCGTGCTCGGCGAGGTCGGCCAGACCGTCAGCGCTTCACTCAATATTGACCAGGTCCTGGAAACGATCGTGACGCAGGCGGTTCGCCTCGGCGCCGCGGATTCCGGAACCCTGTACGAGTATGACGAGGCGACTGAAGTGTTCAATCCCCGCGTCAACGTGGGCATGACGGCGGAAATGGTCGAATCCCTGCGTGAATCCCGCCTCAAGGTGGGCCAGGGCGCGGTGGGCATGGCCGCGGCGAAGCGCGCGGCCTACCAGATTGCCGATGTGGAGCAGGAAGCGGGCTACAAGCTGCGGGATGTACACCGCCAGGGCGGGGGGTATCGCGCAGTGCTGGGGGTTCCGCTGCTGCGTGATGACCGGCTGATGGGCGGGCTGGTGATCCGCCGCATCCGCCCCGGGGGATTCAGCCAGTCTGTGGTGAACATGCTGCAGACCTTTACCGGCCAATCCGTATTGGCGATCCAGAATGCGCGGCTGTTCGAGGAAATCCGGCTGAAGGGTTTGCAGCTGGAGTCGGCCAACCAGCTGAAATCGCAGTTTCTCGCCAACATGTCGCACGAGCTGCGCACGCCGCTGAACGCCATCATCGGCGTGACGGAAATGGTGCTCGAGGATGCACGCGACCTGAAGCGCGATGATGAAATCGAGCCGCTGGAGCGCGTGTTGCGGGCGGGGCGGCATCTGCTGGAACTGATCAACGACATTCTCGACCTGTCGAAAATCGAGGCCGGGAAGATGGATCTGCATCCCGAAACCTTCCAGATTCCGCTGCTGGCCGGCGATACGGTCAAAACCATCGAGATGCTGGCGGCCAAAAACAGCAATCGCATCGTGCTTGATTGCCCTGCGGACATCGGCGCGATGCGCGCCGACCAGATCCGCGTGCGTCAGGTGCTGCTGAACCTGCTGAGCAATGCCAACAAATTCACCAAGGATGGCACGGTCAGCGTCACCGTCCGGCGGGAAACCAGAGAAGACCGGGACTGGATCACGGTGGCGGTGACCGACACCGGCATCGGCATGACGCCCGAACAATTGTCCCGTCTGTTCAACGATTTTGTGCAGGCGGATGCGTCGACGACGCGCAAATACGGCGGCACCGGCCTCGGCCTCGCCATCAGCCGGCGCCTGTGCCAGATGATGGGCGGAGAGATCACGGTGACCAGCGAGCCCGGCAGCGGCTCGACTTTTCTGATGACGCTGCCCGCGGAATCCGGCGACGTGCCGCTGCCCGTGCGGCCTGCGGCGGCTGCGAAACCGGCAGCGGGGAGTCCTTCGGATGCCTCAACCATCCTGGTCATCGATGACGACGAGTCGGTGCTGGATCTCACCGAACGTTTCCTGACCCGCAAGGGCTTCAAGGTGGTCACTGCGAGTGATGGCCACGAAGGCCTGCGCCTGGCGCGGGAACTGCATCCCGCGGCGATCACGCTGGACGTGCTGATGCCGCAGCTTGACGGCTGGACAGTGCTGGCGGCGATCAAGGGCGATCCCGAACTTGCGGACATCCCGGTGATCCTGATGACCATCATCGATGACCGCACGCGGGGTTATGCGCTGGGAGCCACGGAATACCTGATCAAGCCGGTGAATCGGGAAAAGCTGACCGGCGTGCTGCGCGCGGCCTGCGGCACAGCGGGGCGCAAGGTGCTGGTCATCGACGACGATGCGCTGATGCGCCGCGGCATTGCACAGTCGCTGGAACGGGATGGCTGGCAGGTAGCAGAAGCGGATAACGGACGCGCCGGTCTTGCCCGTCTCGAGGAGTCAAAACCGGACGTGATCATGCTTGACCTGATGATGCCCGAAATGAACGGCTTCGAATTCCTGGTCGAGATGCGTGCCCGTCCGCAATGGCGCGACATCGCGGTGCTGGTGGTCACCGCCAAGGATCTGACGGCCGAAGACCGCGCGCAGCTGAACGGCCATGTCGAGCAGGTGCTGGACAAGGGCTCGGCGGAGCTGGCCGAGCTGCTCGGCGAGATCGGACAGGTGCTGTCGGTCTCCATCACGCGCCGCCGGGAAGGCGGCAAGCCGGGGGAAGGGGCGGCATGAAAATTCTTTATGTCGAAGACAACGACGACAACATCTACATGCTGGAGCGGCGGCTGAAAAGAGCCGGCTTCAGCGTGGTCATCGCCCGTGACGGCGCTGATGGCGTGGCCAAGGCCGGCGGCGAGCAGCCGGATCTGATCCTGATGGACCTCAGCCTGCCCGTGCTTGACGGCTGGGAGGCCACCCGCCGCATCAAAAGCGGCGAAGCCACGAAGCACATCCCGTTGATCGTGCTGACCGCGAATGCGATGGCCGGTGAAAAGGAAAAGGCTTTCGAAGCCGGCTGCGACGATTTCGACACCAAGCCGGTTGAATTCGAGCGCCTGCTTGGAAAAATCAATGCGCTGATTACTCCGGAGGCCCGGCCATGAATGCGGCAGCACTGCTGGTGGTTGATGACAACGATGACAATCGCTACACCCTCACGCGCAGGCTGAAGCGCGAGGGCTACGAGAATATCTCCACGGCGAACGATGGCCTGCAGGCCCTGGAGCAGCTGCACGCCAAGAAATTCGACCTGGTCATGCTGGATGTGATGATGCCCGAGATGAACGGTTATGAGGTTCTTGAGCGCATGAAATCCGACCCCGGACTGAGGGATATCCCGGTGATCATGATTACGGCGGTGGAGGATATGGAGAGCGTCGTGCGCTGCATCAAGCTCGGCGCCGAGGACCATCTGCCCAAGCCTTTTGATCCCACGCTGCTGGCGGCGCGGGTGAGCGCCAGCCTTGAAAAGAAGCGCCTGCGCGATGAACTGCATGAACTGAACCGCACGCTGGAGTCCAGGGTGCAGGAGCAGCTTTCCGAAATTGACCGCCTGGGCCTGCTGAAGCGCTTTTTCTCGCCGCAGATCGCAAAATCCATCGTCGAAACCGGCGGCGAGGAAATGCTGAAAACCCACCGCCGCGAAGTGGTCGTGGTGTTCCTCGACATGCGCGGTTTCACGGCATTCACCGACAAGGTCGAGCCGGAAGAGGTGATGGACGTGCTCGCCGAATACCACAATGCAATGGGGCCGCTGATTTTTGCCGAAGGCGGCACGCTGGACCGGTTTACCGGCGACGGCATGATGATTTATTTCAACGACCCGATCCACATGGAGTTTCCGATCGCCAATGCCGTGCGCATGGCGCTGGCCATGCAGCGGGATTTTGCGCCGCTGCGTTCGGCCTGGCAGAAGAGGGGGTTTGATCTCGACCTCGGCATCGGCATTGCCCAGGGCTATGCGACCCTGGGCGCCATCGGCTTCGAGGGCCGCTGGGATTACACCTGCATCGGTTCGGTGACCAACCACGCCGCGCGCCTCTGCGGCGAGGCCAAGGGCGGCCAGATACTGACCAACCAGAAGACTTACGCGCGCATCGAGTCGCAGGCCAGCGCCGAGCCCTTGGGCGACATGACTTTCAAGGGTGTTGCAGCGCCGGTGCCGGTGGTCAACATCACCGCTTTGAAAGCCTGAAGCCATGCCCCGGCGTCTGCGCGTGTTCCGGTCGTTCCCATCCCGTTGGGTCCCCCCGGTTTTGTTGCATGACAGGTGATTGCAGGATTTTTTGGCATCAAATCAATTTTCGGAGATCAGTTCATGGCTTTGCAGAGACTTCACGTTGCCGCGCGTTACAGCGAGGCCGCGATTTTCAACGGGGTGGTTTATCTGGCAGGGATGGTGCCGGAATGCGATGCGGCGGACATCCGCAGCCAGACGGCGGATGTGCTGGCCCAGGTGGACCAGCGGCTGGCGGAGGCGGGCAGCGACAAGCGCTGCATTCTGCGCACGCAGATTTTTCTTGCGGACATCAAGGACATCACGGCGATGAATGAAGTGTGGGATGCCTGGGTCAGTCCGGGTACGGCCCCGCCGCGGGCAACGGTGCAGGCGGCCCTGTCTGATCCCGCTTACCGCATTGAAATCGTGGTGACGGCCGCGCAGTCGGCGATGACTTGACGGGCTGTTGCCATGGATTGAGGCGATGCAAAAAGAAAAAACCGGCGCAAGCCGGTTTTTTTACTTGAATGGTGGAGGCGGCGG
>CAZSIR010000166.1:0-6249 GCA_964606765.1 uncultured Bordetella sp.
CCCGAACCTTGTTCATCGCGCTCCTTCAGAAATTTTCTGAATATTTTCAGATCGTTGCATGACCACGAACCACGCTCAAGCCGAAATAACAAAAACGCCAAGCCCCGCAGAACGCTCGGTAAGCATTTGATTCAGAAAGTATTTTCCACTAGCGCATTTTCATAAGTATTTGATTTTATTGAATATTTTTTAGTTTTCTGTCCCACACAATCCCGGCAACACCGCCCCGATCGGCACCCGCACCACCGCATCCGCGACATCATCAAACTGCGTTTCCCCGGCATTGATGATCAGCAGCCGCGCGCCGGCGTCGAGCGCGCGCGGCACCGCGGCCGCCACCGGATAGACCTGCAATGTCGAGCCGATGGCGATGAACAGGTCACCTTCGCCCGCGACACGCATCGCACGTTCGATGACTGCCGGAATCAGCTGCTGGCCGAAGGAAATCGTGTCGCTTTTCAAGAGGCCGCTGCATTCGAGACAGGCCGGGTCTTCCTCGCCGCTGCGCACGCGGTCCAGGGTTTCCTGCATCGGCCCGCGCCAGCCGCAGCCGAGGCACATCACCGTGTGCAGCGTGCCGTGCACTTCGATGACTTTGTCTGCCGGCACGCCGGCGCGCTGGTGTAGGCCGTCAATGTTCTGCGTGATCAGCGCGTGCAGCTTGCCGCGCCGCTCGAGCGCCGCCAGCGCGTGATGACCGGCATTGGGTTCGGCGGTCCAGGCCGGATGCGCGAGCCGCGACTGCCAGGACAGGCGGCGCACTTCGGGATCGGAGACGTAATAGCGGATGTCCGACATCTGCTCCGCTTTCGGGTTGAGCGTCCACACGCCCTTGGGACCGCGGAAGTCCGGGATGCCCGAATCGGTGGAGATCCCCGCGCCGGTGAGCACGACGATGCGCTGCGCGGCATCGACCCAGCCGCGGATGATGGCAATTTCGTTACCGGAATTCATGCGCAGCATGATGCATGGGACGCGCGATGCCGGCCAGTCATGCACTGTGGTCGCGCCTGTACGCCCGCATCCGGCGCAGGACCGTGACATTCCGCACGGCTTTTACGCATCGACGCACCACTGCCGTACTGCTGCGCCAAATCCGGGCAGGGTGCAGGAATTTTTTTCATGGAATGCATGAGAATTTAACAGCTATTGCTCCGCAACATTTAATACAGGATGTGCTCTAATCAGTATCGTAAACATATGAAATATATCTATATTTTCATATTAGTTTAATTATTGCGAAGCAATACATAAAGGAGACTCAGATGAATGCAACTAAGCTCAGCACCCCCCTCCCGGACAGCCCGCTGGACCGGGTCAAACTGCGCGACCACGAGCGCCTCTACGCCGAAGCGGCCATGATGCGCGGCGAATATGTCGCCAACCTGGTCATCGAAGCCCTCAACAGCGTGAAGACGCTGCTGCGCGGACTGAAGGCCAAACCGGCGGTGAGTGGCAGGCATCACCTCGGCCCCACGGCCTGAGGACAGCGCACGCAACACCGCCATAACCGGCAGGGCCGGGAGGGAACGACATGCCTGAAAAACGCGTGACACTCGCGCTGCAGGGCGGCGGCTCCCACGGCGCGTTTACCTGGGGCGTGCTGGAACGCCTGCTCGAAGACGAGCGCATCGTCATCGAAGGCATCAGCGGCTCCAGCGCCGGCGCGATCAACGGCGCCGTGCTGGCGCACGGTTACGCCGGCGGCGGCCGCGAAGGCGGGATCCGCGCGCTGGAGTCCTTCTGGCAGCGCATGGTCATGACCACGCCCTCGGGCGGCTGGAGTTTCAATCCGGCCGGGCTCAAGGCCGGTCCCGCTGTGGATGCGCTGATGTTTCTGTCGCGCTTCCTGACCCCGGGACAGCTCAATCCGTTCAACTTAAATTTGTTGCGCGATGTGCTCGCCGCGCAGATCGACTTCAACCTGCTGCGCGACGACAGTCCGATCAAGCTGTTTGTCGCCGCGACGCAGATCGCGACCGGTCGCGCGCGCATTTTCGCGACGCCGGAACTCTCGCTCGACGTGCTGCTGGCTTCGGCCTGCCTGCCGTCCTTCAACCAGCCGGTGGTCATCGACGGCGAGTCGTACTGGGACGGCGGCCTCACCGCCAATCCCCCGCTGCGGCCGCTGATCTATCACTGCGAGGCGCCGGACATGCTGATCGTCGCCGTCAATCCGCGGCGCCGCCACGACGCGCCAGCCACCGCCGACGAAATCCGCCAGCGCCTCACCGAAATCAGCTTCAACGCCGCTGCGGCCTCCGAACTCGAAGGCATTGCGCTCGCCAAGGCCGAAGCCGAGCGCGACCGCTGGTCGCTGGGCCGGCTCGACCGCCGTCTGCGCCGGCTGAATCTGCACATGATCGATGCCGAGGATTACATGAACCAGCTGAACGTCAGCAGCCGGCTCAACACCGATGCGGCCTTCATCGCCGCGCTGCGCAAGGAAGGCCGCGAGCGCGCAGGCAGCTGGCTGCGCCGCAACTTCCGCCATATCGGCGCGCGCTCTTCATTCGCATTGGCCAAGCACCTCGCCTGAAAATCGGCGGCACATACATTGATTCCGTGATGTGGTCGCGGGGTGGCTGCCATGGCCGCGCCGTTATAATCAGGACAACCCATGCCGCTCGTCCTGATCCTTTGCCTCTGCAGCATCTCCTTCATCACGATGAAGGGCAGCCGCATCCTGATGACGCTGTATGCAGTCGACATGGGCGCAGGCCCCTTCGAAACCGGCATCCTGTTTGCGCTATATGGACTGGTGCCTTTTCTGCTGGCAATCGCCGCCGGCCGCATTGCCGACCGTTTCGACAACCGCCTGCTGATGTACTGGGGCCTCGGCAGTTACACCATCAGCCTGCTGCTGCCGTTTTTCTTGCCGTCGTTAAGCATTCTTTTCATCGTCGCGCCGCTGTGGGGTTTCACCAGCATGCTGTGGGTGGTGGCGACGCAAAGCCTGGTCGGCAAACTGTCGACCAGTGAAACCCGCACCCGCAATTTCAGTTACTACAGCCTCGGCGAATCCACCGGCTCGGTGCTCGGCCCGATCGTGGTCGGGCTGTCGATCGACACCTTGTCGCACCAGCCGACCTTCCTGATCATGGCCGCGATTCCCGCGCTGTGCGGGATCGCCGTGGTGGCGCGGCGCCATACGATTCCGTACATCGCGCCGGCCAGCACCGGCGCGGAAGCGCCGCGCAACATGAAGGATCTGCTGGCGCTGCCGGCGATGCGCAATGCGCTGCTGTCGAACGCCGCGGTGATGACCGGACTCGACCTGTTCAACCTGTACATGCCGATCTACGGCCACAGTCTGCAGTTTTCCGCAACCGCCATCGGCCTGATCATGGGCGCCTTCGGCGCCGCCGCCTTCATCACGCGGCTGGCGATCCCGCCGCTGACCAAACGCTACGGCGAACGCGCGATGCTGGCCGGCGCCCTGCTGATCTCGGCGCTGGCCTTCATGGCTTTTCCGCTGACCACCAGCGCGCCGCTGCTCGCCGCCGCGGCTTTTGTGCTGGGCCTGGGCCTGGGCTGCGGGCAGCCGCTGTCGATGATCCTCGCCTTCAACGCCGGTCCGCCGGAACGCGCCGCCGAATCGATCTCGATGCGTCTCGCGGTCAGCTATGGTGCGCACGTGGTGGTGCCGCCGGTATTCGGCATCATCGGCACTGCGATCAGCGGCGTCGCGCCGATTTTCTGGACCTGCGCCGCGATCATGGGCGGCGGATCATGGATCAACCGCGGCAGCGCGCGCCGCAACAGCCGCATCAACGAGGAGAACCGCAATGGCTAGTTACCCCGAACTCAGGAACCGTGTCGCGCTGATCACCGGCGCGGCCCAGGGCATCGGCGCGGAAACCGCGCGCCTGTTTGCGGCGCAGGGCTGCAGGGTCGCGGTGGTCGACATCGATGCAGATAACGGACAAAAAGTCGCCGCGGTGATTGCCGACAAGGGCGGCACTGCGCAGTTCTTCAAAACCGACATCACCGATGAAACCTCGGTTGCCGCAATGATCGCCGGCATCGTGCAGGCCTGGAACGGCATCGACATCGTGATCAACTGCGCCGGTGGCTACAAGCAGCTCGCGGCGGTCGAGGACATGACGATCGGGGAATGGGATCGCACGGTCGCGCTCAACCTGCGCAGCGTGTTCCTGATCTGCAAGATGGCGATCCCGCATCTGAAAAAATCCAAAGCGGGACGCATCATCAATGTGTCGTCGATCTCGGGGCGCACCGTGCATGCCGCCTCGTCACCGGCCTACGGCGCGGCCAAGGCCGGCGTCACGCAGCTGACGCGTTTTCTCGCCTACCAGCTCGGTCCGGACAACATCACCGCCAACAGCATTGCGCCGATCACCACACTGACGCCACGCGTCGCCGCGCTGCGCACCGAAGCCGACATCGAACGCATCGCCTCGCAGGTGCCGCTGCGCCGGCTCGCAGTGCCCGAAGACCATGCGCAGGCGATGCTGTTCCTCGCCTCCGATGCCGCCGCCTACATCAACGGCGTCGCGCTGGATGTGAACGGCGGGCGCGTGATGATGTAAAGCGCAGCCCGATTAAACAATGGACGGGATGTAGTATTCATTTCGCCTCCGCTTCACTAAAGCACCAGTGCCAAGGCTCGTATTGGTAACCCCATGGATTGCCAATTGGATAAGAGAGGCGATAACCGAATTTCGCCGCGTTCGCATTGAGCCAGGCGAATGCGGCAGTCTGATCAAATTCGATCTCAAGAGCAGGGCCGCCGGGGGTGGATAAATCAACAGCGCGCCCCGTGTGATGCTCACTGAAGCCGGGAGGGGCGCACACATTCAATACGTCTTCAATGTTCATGCCGGCCTCGAGTTTCCGGCGAATAATCCCGGCCTGACGATCAATGCTGCGAAAAGCCGACAGGATTATCAGCGTAATGCCATCATCCAGTGCGGCCGCCTTGAGCTTTCGCCAAGACGCTGCAGCCACCGGCAGGAGCAGATGATCCTTCCCGTCTTGACCAACCTCAACCAGCTCCAGATCAGTCGCTTCCTCGCAGACCGTCAAGCCGCGACGGTCAATCAAGGCCTTGGAAATACCCAGCTCTGCACCAAGCGCAAGCAGACGGGCATCCATCGCCTTGATCCGTCGCTGAAGTTATCAGCGGCCGAACAGTCCCTTCAGCGCCTTCAGTCCTTCCTGCACCGGATCCACCCCGCTGCCGCCCTGCTGCGATCCGCCTTCGGCCGGGGCTGCACCGCCGCGGGCGCGAGAACCGCCACCGCCGCCCATGCCGCCCTCTTCCCCGAGCAGTGACGAGGTTGTCGATTTGAGGCGGACCTTGACCGCCCATTCCGGACTCCAGGCCACTTTCGGATCCTGCGGCCGCGGCGGGTGCGCGAAGTTGGCTTCCTCGCCATAGGCGATGAAGCGCACGAAGGCCGAGGGCGCCGCCGCGACAAACTGCGCCGGCACCGTGCATTCGGTGGTCGAGGGCGACAGCACGACTTTTTCGCGGATCAGCCGCGCCACTTCCGACGGCGGTAGCCAGGTCATCAGCAGTTCGCCGAATTCGCGGCTGTTGCTGGAACTCCAGAACACCACATCCTCCGAACCGTCCTTGCCGCCGCCCATCGCCGTGGCGAAATAACCCTGGGCATTGGCCACGCCGTTCCACGAAAGATTCACGCCGCCACTGCCGGATTTGCGCTGCGACAGGTTCACCGGCTCCATGAAATCGTATTTTTCCGCGATGGAAAACCGGATGTCCGGCGAATAATTGCCCTTGACCACGTGATCGCCGCGCAGGCTGCCATCGGCCGCAACCCGCGTGCTGTCGTTCTGGTTGGGCCAGTCACCGTAGGTACGGCTGCGCGAGGGCGAGGGGCCGCGCGGCACATTGATGCGGCGGCTGAACAGGCCCTGCGGCACCTGCCCCTGCGCCACCTTGGCAAAATCGATGACATAAGGCTGGCCGGCGCCGGCCTGTTCATTGCAGCCCCAGTAAATCAGCAGCCGGCCGCGCGGCTTTTCGAAATTCTCCGGCATGCCGTCTTCGCGCGGCTCGGCACGCGTGCGCTGCGGCGTCTCCAGCGGCAGGCTGGCTCCCATGTTGAGTCCGGGGGGGATTTCGTGGGCAGCCGCCGGCGTGCCGCTGGCACTGCGCTGCGAACCGAGTTCTAGCAGCATCGAGCGGTTGGCACCGCCCCCACCGGGGCCGCCGCCCAGCATCATGCGGCCGATGTCCATCATGGACGGTCCGCCACC
>CAZSIR010000167.1:0-6242 GCA_964606765.1 uncultured Bordetella sp.
ACTTCCAGCCCCACCCGCGCCAGCGCTTCATCCAGATGGCCGCCGTCATAACCGCCGACGCCGATGCCGCCGAGGATCACGCCATCGCGCAGGATTACCAGCCCGCCCTGATTCGCCGTCAGCTGCGGGTCGCCCATTTCGCTGATGCTGCGGCCCTGGTCCTTCAGTTTTTTGCCGTTGCTTCCGGTATCGGCGGCCATCACCGCGGCGGTGTAGGCCTTGCGGATGGCGTGGCGGCGGCTGAACAGGCGCAACGCACCGGTCTGGGCGTAGGCGAGCAGGTTGCCGCTGCTGTCGGCAATCGCGATGGCCACCACATCGTCCGGGGTCTGCAGGGCCTTGGCGGTCATCGCGTTCATGGCGGCCTGTACCTGGGCGAAAGTGAGGGGCGTGTGGTCTGGCATTGCGGTTTCTCCGGGCTGTTTGAACTGCGGTCGATGCCGTTTATACCCGAACAGCCCGCGTTGCGGGGAGCCGAATGGCTGGAAACCCTTGCGGAATCCACCTATATTCAGGGCAGGGCAGCCTGAACGAAGCCGATCAAAAGCAATGACGGAAAGCCGGTATTGAAATCGCTGTGGCGTGAACTGCGGGGAAAGCTGGGGGCGGCATTCGATGCCCAGCTGCTGCGCGTGTCCAGCGCCGAGGCGCTGCCGCAGTTTGCCGTGCTCGGCATACTCTGCGGCATCCTCGCCGCCGTGGTGATGATCGCCTTCCGCGGGGTGATTGAGCTGGCACAGGGCGTGCTGCTGCCGCCGGGCGGCCCCGAGAATTATGAAGACCTGACGGTCGCGGCGCGTTTCATTTTCCCGATGGTGGGCGTGCTGGTCATTGCCGCGCTGTTTCACCGTCTTTCGGATGCCAGCCGCAACGTCGGGCCGGTGCATGTGCTGGAGCGCCTGGCCTACCACCAGGGGCGCCTGCCGCTGAAAAGCGCGGTCGTGCAGTTTGTCAGCGCCGCCGTGGCGATTGTTGCCGGCCTGTCGGTGGGCCGCGAAGGGCCGGCCATCCATCTCGGGGCGGCCAGCGCCAGCCTCGCCGGCCAGCATCTGCGCCTGCCCAACAACAGCCTGCGCATCCTCGTCGGCTGCGGCGTCGCGGCGGCGATCGCGGCCTCCTTCAATACGCCGCTGGCCGGCGTCGCCTTCGCGATGGAAGTGGTGCTGATGGAGTACACCGTGATCGGTTTTGCGCCGGTGATCCTTGCCGCGGTGAGCGCAACCGCGGTGACGCATATCGCCTATGGCGGCGCGCCGGCATTCAGCGTGCCGACCGTCGTCCTCAAATCGGTCTGGGAGCTGCCCTATGTGCTGGCGATGGGACTCCTGATCGGCGTACTGGCGGCGGCGTTCACGGTGCTGGTCGACCGCACCGCGCGTTATACGAAATCCTGGTCGTTCTGGGTCCGCGCGTTGCTGGTGGGCGTGCTGACCGGCCTGTGCGCCTGGCCCGCGCCGCAGATCATGGGCGTGGGTTACGACACGGTGGGCAGCACATTGCTCGGGCAGATGGCCATCAGCGTGTTGCTGACGATCGTGGTGTTCAAGCTGCTGGCGACCGGAATCACCATCGGCATGGGCATGCCCGGCGGGCTGATCGGTCCGCTGGTGGTGATCGGCGCGGCGGCGGGCGGTGCGCTGGGCGTGTTCGGACAATGGATTGCGCCGGACAGCGTATCGACGCCGGCGCTGTATGCCTTGATCGGCTTTGGCGCGATGATGGCCGGGACTTTACATGCGCCGCTGGCGGCGCTGACGGCGATGCTCGAGCTCACCGGCAATCCGCACATCATCTGGCCCGGCATGCTGGCGGTGATTGCGGCCTACGGCGTGTCGCGCGTGGTGTTCGGCCAGCAGCCGATATTCATCACGCTGATGCGCGCGCGCGGGCTCGACTACCGCAACGACCCCGTCGTGCAGACCCTGCGCAGCGTCGGCGTCGGCGCGGTGATGAACCCCGGCGTTGCCGTATTGCCGCGGGTGGCGAAGCCGGATGCGATTGATGCCGCGCTGGCGTCAAGTCCGGCGTGGGTGCTGGTACTGGGGCGTGAAGGAGCTGCGGTCGCGCTGCCCGCGGTCGATCTGGCGCGTGAGCGGATGAAAGTTTCCGCCACCGCCGAAATGGACCTGCTCGAAGTGCCGGCGGAACGGCGGCAACTCGCGCCGATCGGGTTGCAGGCGACGCTGCAGGAGGCGGTGGAGGTCATGGACCAATCCGGCGTGGACGGACTGTATGTGCTGCGTCCCGCGGCCTGGGACGGCACGCCGGCGTACGGCATCATCACGCGTGCGGACATCGACAAGAGTTACCGTTACGGCGCATGAACAAGGCAGGGATTTCCGCATGACCGGGCACAAAGCGCTGGTCTCGCAGCTGGATGCGACCCTCAAGCCCGGCCTGGGCCGGAAGCAGGCTGAGCGGGTGCTGAACGAACTGCAGGACATCATGCTGATGCCGAACGGCTTGTACCTGGCTGGGGGTGCTGCGAAAGGCGGCGACGTGTCGGGGTTTTGCGCGGAGATCGCCGGAACCGTGACGCGGGCCAACGGCGGCGACCTGTCGGAGCGCGACCGGCAGAAGATCGGGCTGTGGCTGGCCATGGCGCCGCAGCTGGTGGAGTTTTCGCTGGGACCCTTGCGCCCGGCGCAGGGGGGAAGGGAATAACGACGGGGCCAGGCTGTTGCACGGGAAAAGGTTGCCAGCGTCAAGGTAAAAATGCCGGGGTTGGCGCAACCGTCTTTTGCACTGAGGCCGGCGGCACAAGTGCATGGTGCGGCAGCCTGCGGATTGCTAGACTGGCGAAAAGGGGGATTTGCCCGTCATGCGCCGCAGCGATTTCGACATCACCGACAAGATACGCACCACCGATCCGATCGAGGTTTGCGACAAGGCGGTCGAGTTTTTCAAAAAGCTGTTTCCGCACGGCAATCCGCGACCGATGCAGCGTGCCTTCGACGACCTGTCGATGATGTATCACGGCAAACATCCGGATTATCACGCCTGTGACACCGAATACCATGACATCCAGCACGTGCTGGATGTGACGCTGGCGATGGCCAGGCTGCTGGACGGTTACCAGCGCGATCCGAAGTCCGGCGCCCCGCTGACGCCGGAACTGTTCAATGTCGGCATTGTCGCCGCGCTGTTTCATGACGTCGGCTATCTGCGGCGACGCAACGACCACAGGCACCGCTACGGCGCCGAGTACACGTTGACGCATGTCGGGCGCGGTTCCAAATTCCTGCGCAGCTACCTGCCGGGAATCGGCCTGAAAAAACATGCGGCGGCGGCTTCGGTGCTGATCCATTTCACCGGTTACGAGCGCGACGCCGATACCATCCAGATGAAAGACCCGGTGCTGCGCCGCATCGGCGAGATTCTCGGAACGGCCGACATCATTGCGCAGATGTCCGATCGCTGCTATCTCGAAAAATGCCATGACCGGCTGTATCCGGAATTCGTGCTCGGCGGCATTGCCCGCCGCAAAATGCCCGACGGCAGCATCAAGGTCATCTATGAGTCGGGCCGGGATCTGCTGAGCAAGACCCCGGCGTTTTATGCCAACGCAATGAAGCGCCTCAGCGAAAAGCTGCATGGGGCCTATCACTACGCGGCCACCCATTTCGGCGGGGAAAACCTTTATATCGCGGAAATGGAAAAAAACGCGGAGCATGCCAGCGCGGCAACCAGCGCCGCCGGCCGCAGCCGCCTGCGCCGCGAACCGCCCCATACCGTGGCGGATACGCTGGTCATTCCCTGAGTTTTCCGCGGAGGATTTTCCGCGAAAGAAAAACAAAGGGCGCGATTTTCGGGTGGCGGCGGTTTGCAGGTGGATCATCGGATGAACCGCGGCTGCATTATTTGCGTTAACGGCGAAAGGCGTAACAGGGGGAAGCAATGTATTGGCGATCGGGCATTTCCGCGGCCCTGGTGCTGGCCCTGGCCAGTCCTTGCGTCTGGAGCCTGGATGATCCGGAGCGGCTGTCCGTGCCGGCGGACCGGAAACTCGTCATCGGCGCTGTTTCCGCAGTGCCGCACCCCGCAGGGTTTGTCGTGGAAGACCGCCGCAGCGGGGATTTGAAGGTCTCTGCGCGCAGGCAGACCTATCAGCGCCCGGTCCGGTTTTTTTCAAGCAACCGGGGGCCGCTCGCCAAATATGAAACCACCATCGGGGATGACGCGCTGAACGTTTCGCCGATCGACTTTCTGGCGGAGCAGATGATCCTGCGTTACGGTGAAAAGCTGAACGGCAGACGCCTTGTGGTGCACCGGTTCTCGATGACCGTGAAGGAAAGCATCGACAAACCGCAGGGTGTGATGTTGATTCCGCTGGATGCCGCATCGGTCGGTGTCGCGATCATCAGTTCACTCGCCGGAACAGCGCTGATTCAGGGACTGGACTCGGGCCGCTCCCTCGAACTGGAAGTCAAATTGGAGGCCGAGCTGGATGGCCGGCGTTTTACCGGCTCGGATTTTGGTTCGGTTTTTTTGGGCAGGGCAGACGGACGGGCGGAAAAAATCACCGCCCAGGTGCTGAAAACCGGCTTTTACAATCTTGATCAGGCGGAGGCGGAGGAGAAAAATGCACCAAAGCCGGATTCCGCCGAACCCTTGCCGCAGACGGAAGCCTCCGTCGTACAGTAGCGTGCCTGCAGCAATAACCGCTAGACAGCCGCTCTGACGAAACTGAACAGTTGTCCGCGTGCCGCCGGCATGCCCACTGATCCCGCCATCGGCATCGGCTGTCCGCTGCGGCCATAACCCTGCGCCGCCATCAGCGCGCTGAACGGCTTGACATAGCCGCGACCGGGATCGGCAATCAGCACCTGCGCCGAAGGATGGGTGTGCAGGGCAATGAATCCGGCGAGCAGCGCGGCATGGTCGCGTTCGTAGAGCAGGTCGCTGCCGATGATCAGGTCAAAGCGGCCGAGCAGCGGATTCGGTCCGAGCCAGGATGCGACATGGAAGGTGATGGGCGCCAGGCCGTTCAGCTCGGTGTTCTGGCGCAGGAATTCCGCCGCCAGCGGATGGTAGTCGCAGGCGGTGATGTTGGCGCCCCGGCGCGCGAGCACCAGGCTGGTCAGGCCGATGCCGCAGCCGAGTTCGAGGATGCTTTTGCCCGCGACCGGGAAATGGCTCATTTCCTCGGCCAGCGCGAGTCCGGCCGGCCACACCACGCCGAACAGCGGCCAGGAAGCCGGCGATACGCCGGCGCGTTCGGCGCTGCCGTCGGGGTCGGAGAATTGCTGTTTGTTGAGCAGGGTGCGTACACGGAAATCGCTGCCGCCGACGCGGTGGGTGACGGTTTCGACTTCGTAGCCAAGCATGCCAGGCCCCTGCGGTGAAGTCGGGGCTGCCGGTATTGGCAGCGGACAGCGACACGGAGTCGCGTGCCTGCAGTGTACGCGCAATAGGATGGCGCCGCTTGGCGGCCACCGGCAGTGTCCCTGCGGCGCTCAAAGCATTACATTAGCCGCTCCCGCCATCACCGCTTCCGTTTCGAGGGTTTTTCATGCGCTTCCTGATCCGCACCGGCATATTTGCATTGCAACTGGCCGTTTTTTTCCTGCTGCTGGCGCTGCTGTCCCTGGCAAGCACCTATTTCACCGCGGAGCGTTATTCACCGGGCAATACGCCGAGCACGCTGTTTCCGGTGGTGGCGCTGCAGCCCGATGCGGCTGCTGCTGCGGCATCGAAGTACGAACTGCTGCGCTGGCAGCATCTGACCCGCAAGGATCCGCCGCCCCTGCAGCGCGAGCTGCGGTTGCCGGATGCGCAAGGGACATTTGCGGTGCCGGTCAGCGGCGGCTTTGAGCCTTTTGTGCGCTTCAGTGCCGCGGACACGGCGGATGGCCGGCAACGGGTGGAGGTCAAGGTCACCGAAGATGATTACGTGCTGTATGCCGCCTATGTCACCGACGGCAAAACACTGCAGGCCGAGTTTTTTCGCATCTGGGGGCCGTCATCGGCACTGATCGCGCTGTTTCCGGCGTTTGTGCTGACGGTGGTGGCGAGCCGCCTGGTCAGGCGCTGGTGGAAAAACAAACAGGCAGGCGCGTCGGACTGACTGCAGCGGCTCAGCAGTCGGCTTAATTGAACGCGGAAAGACCGGTTTGCGCGCGGCCCAGCACCAGTGCGTGGATGTCGTGGGTGCCTTCCAGCGTGTTGACGGTTTCCAGATTCAGCATGTGCCGGATCACCGGGAATTCGTCGGAGATGCCGTTGCCGCCGAGCATGTCGCG
>CAZSIR010000168.1:0-6095 GCA_964606765.1 uncultured Bordetella sp.
TCGGCGTCTGGGGCGGCCCCAACCGCGTCTATGCGGCAATGAAGTTCTTCCTCTACACCTTGTTGGGGTCTTTGCTGTCGCTGGTCGCCCTGATATTCCTCTACAACGCCGCGGGCGGCAGCTTCGCGTTTGCCGATCTGTATGAGGTGCCGCTCTCGCTTGCCGTTCAAGTATTTGTTTTTATTGCATTTTTTATGGCATTCGCAGTCAAGGTGCCGATGTGGCCGGTGCATACCTGGTTGCCCGATGCCCACGTCGAGGCGCCCACCGGCGGCTCGGTGGTGCTGGCCGCGATCATGCTCAAGCTCGGCGGCTACGGTTTCCTGCGTTTGAGTCTGCCCATCGTGCCCGATGCCAGCCTGTATCTGGCGCCGGCGGTGATCGCGTTGTCGCTGATCGCCGTGGTCTACATCGGTCTGGTGGCGCTGGTGCAGACCGACATGAAAAAGCTGATCGCCTATTCGTCGATTTCGCACATGGGGTTTGTCACGCTGGGCATTTTCATTTTCAACGCGCAGGGCGTCGAGGGCGCAGTGATCCAGATGATTTCCCACGGCTTCATTTCCGGCGCGATGTTCCTCTGCGTCGGCGTGCTGTATGACCGCATGCACACCCGGCAGATCGCCGATTACGGCGGCGTGGCCAACCGGATGCCGGTGTTCGCCGCGCTGTTCATGCTCTTCGCGATGGCCAACGCCGGCCTGCCGGGGACCAGCGGCTTCGTCGGCGAATTCCTCGTGATCCTCGGCGCGATGAAAGTGAATTTCTGGTACGCCTTCGCTGCCGCGATCACGCTGATTTTCGGCGCTGCCTACACCCTGTGGATGTACAAACGCGTGATGTTCGGCGCGGTTGCCAATCATCACGTCGCGGAATTGAACGACATCAATGGCCGCGAGTTCCTGGTGCTGGGCGTGCTGGCGGTCCTGGTGCTGGTGATGGGCGTGTGGCCGCAGCCGTTTGCCGAAGTGCTGCATGTGTCGGTCGGCGAGTTGCTGGCGCATGTTTCATTCAGCAAGATCCCGGTGCAATAAGCGGCCGGCCGACGACAGCGAACAGGATAAAGCCAGGAAACCATCATGCAATACATCACCCCGCTGTGGCCCGCCTGTCCCGAGCTGTTCCTGCTCGTGATGGCCTGCGTCATCCTGGTTGCCGACCTGTTCATCAGCGATGACAACCGGATTTTCACCTACGGCCTGACCCAGTTCACGCTGGCCGGCTGCGCGGTGCTGACCTTCTTCACCGGCAATGCCGAACCGGTCTACACCTTCAGCGGCATGTTCGTCGACGACCTGATGGCGGACGCCCTGAAACTGCTGACCTGCTGCGCTGTGATCACCATCCTGGTCTACGCCCGTGCCTATACCGCGGCGCGCGGCATGTTCCGCGGCGAATTCTTCACGCTGGCCCTGTTCGCGACGCTGGGCATGATGGTGATGATCTCGGCCAACCACCTGCTGACGCTGTACCTAGGCCTGGAACTGCTGTCGCTGTCGCTGTATGCGATGGTCGCGCTGCAGCGCGATTCGGTGCAGGCCACCGAGGCGGCGATGAAATATTTTGTGCTGGGCGCCTTGGCTTCCGGCATGCTGCTCTACGGCATGTCCATGCTCTACGGCGCCACCGGCACGCTGGAAATCACCGGGCTGGCGCAGCTGTCCTCCGAAGGCGTGCGCGCCCAGGCGGTGCTGGTGTTCGGCCTGGTGTTTATCGTCGCCGGTCTCGGTTTCAAGCTCGGCGCGGTGCCTTTCCACATGTGGGTGCCCGACGTCTATCAGGGCGCGCCCACCGCGGTGACGCTGTTCATCGGTTCGGCGCCCAAATTCGCCGCCTTCGCCATCGTGATGCGCCTGCTGGCGCAGGCGCTGGGCGCCGACGCGCTGGTCGAGGAATGGCGGCAGATGCTGCTGATCATGGCGGTGCTGTCGCTGGCCATCGGCAACCTGGCCGCGATCATGCAGACCAACCTGAAGCGCATGCTGGCCTACTCGACGATTTCGCACATGGGATTCCTGCTGCTCGGCGTGTTGTCGGGCACCATCGACGGTTACGGCGCCGGCATGTTCTATGTCGTGGTCTATGTGCTGATGACGCTGGGCGCCTTCGGCATCATCCTGCTGCTGAGCCGCGGCGGTTTCGAGGCGGAGAATCTGGACGACTACAAGGGCCTCAACCAGCGCAGCCCCTGGTATGCCTTCCTGATGCTGCTGCTGATGTTCTCGATGGCCGGCATACCGCCGACCGTCGGTTTCTATGCCAAATTGTCGGTGCTGCAGGCCGTGGTGCAGATCGGCTGGTGGTGGGTCGCCGTGATCGCGGTGGTGTTCTCCCTGATCGGCGCCTTCTACTACCTGCGCATCGTCAAGCTGATGTATTTCGACGCGCCGCAGGATGCGGCCCCGGTAACGGCATCGGGTGACGTGCGGGCGCTGCTGACCGTGAACGGCGTGGCCGTGCTGGTGCTGGGCATCATTCCGCAGCCGCTGATGGTGCTTTGCATCGAAGCCGTCCGCGCTTCGATCTAGACGCAACCTCCAGCCCCGGAGCGCTGACTCATGGACTGGAGTACCGCCGCGCTTCTCATGCTGGCGGCAGTGTTCGCGAACCTGCCCTTTTTCACCGAGCGCATTTTCTTTGTCATGCCCGTATCCGGGGGCAAGGCCCTGGGCTGGCGGCTGCTGGAACTGGTTGTGCTTTATTTCATCGCCGGCGGCGTGGCCTGGCTGATGGAGGGGCGCATCGGACAGGTGCATCCGCAGCGCTGGGAGTTCTATGCCGTGACGGTCTGCCTGTTCCTGGTGTTCGCCTATCCCGGGTTCGTCTGGCGGTATCTCTGGCGCAAACCGGGTTTGTAGGCAGGAGCCGTCATGACACAACGCAAATCCGCAGATTTCACGGAGACTCCGCTGGGCTCGGAAGTCGTGTTTGAGGGCAGGCTGCTGCACGTGCGGCGCGATACGGTGCGACTGCCCAATGGTTCAACGTCGACCCGTGAATACATCCGCCATCCCGGTGCGGCGATGATCATTGCCCAGCCCGACCCCGATACGATCATCCTCGAAAGGCAGTTTCGTTACCCGCTGGCGCGTGATTTCATCGAATTGCCGGCGGGAAAAATCGATCCCGGAGAAGAACCGCTGGCGACGGCGCAGCGCGAACTGCGCGAGGAATGCGGTTATGCGGCGGCGGAATGGCGCCACCTGACCACGCTGCATCCCTGCATCGCCTATGCGGATGAACGCATCGAACTGTACCTGGCGCGCGGCCTGACCGAGGTCGGCGCTGCGCTGGACGAGGATGAATTTCTTGAGGTGATGAAGGTGCCGCTGGCACAGGCCATCGGCTGGGTGCGCGATGGCGTGATCACCGAGGCCAAGGCGGTGACCGGTCTGCTCTGGGCGGAAAAAATCCGTAGGGGAATCTGGTAGGGCGGTGCAGGGCGGGTGACAAGGACGCGGCGCGGAGGCGCCGCTTTCAGGCGCGTGCCAGGCCGCGCGTGCGGGTCGGAGCCGCCTCACCCAACCGGGCCACCGGGCGCAGAAATTTTCCCTGGGCGTACAGTGTGCCGGCATCCTTCAGCAGTTTCAGTGTTTCGGCGCTCTCGACGCCTTTGGCCACCACCTGCCGCTTCAGGTCGCGTGCGAGGCCGTTGACGGCCTTGATGAACACCCGGCTTTCCGCGTTTTCGTGCAGATCCTGGGTGAAGCTGCGATGGATCTTCAGGTAATCGACTTCGAAGCGTTTCAGGTAATAGAAGGAACTGAAGCCGGTGCCGAAATCATCGAGTGCGAAGCGCGAGCCCAGCGGGCGCAGCTGTTCGATGAAGGCGGCAGTGGCGTCGATGTTTTCCATCGCCGCTTTTTCGCTGACTTCAAACACGAGATGCTCGCCCGGTACATCGGAGGTTTGGACGATGTCAACCATCTCGCGCACCCATGAGCTGTCGGCAATCGAGGCTGCGGAAAGATTGAGCGAATAACGCTGGCGGGGCTGGCGGTCATGTTCGTGGATATGGGTCAGCACCCGGGTCAGCACACGCTGATCCAGGGCGGGTGCATAACCCAGTGTTTCGGCGGTGCTCATGAACTGCCTGGCTTCGGCCCATGCGCCGCGTTCGTCGCGTATGCGCACGAAGATTTCATGGTGCACCGAGGCGCCGTTGCGGATCTGTATTGCCGGCTGCACATAGAGCGCGATCTCGTCCAGCTCAAGCGCCTCGGATATCAGGCGCGACCAGTGGGTGCGGCGATGGCTGGCGCGCAGCGCATCGGAAGCCGGATTGAACAGGCTGACGCGGTTGCGTCCCAGATCCTTGGCCTGGTGGGTGGCGGCGTCCATTGCCGCAAGCAGGGTCACCCAGTCTTCGCCGTGCAGCGGGTGCAGTGCGATGCCGATGGAGGCGGTGATGTTTGAAACCACGCGATTGGGCGCGGTTTCCAGCCGGTAATTCTGCACCGCGTCCAGCGCAATGGCGGCGGCGGCCAGCGCATCTTCACGCCGTGCCTCGGGCAGATGCAGCACAAACTGGTCTTCGCCGACGCGGAACAGTTCGCCGTTGCGGTCACGGGCGACGCTGCGCAGCACGCCGGAGAGCCCGAGCATCAGCTGGTCGCCGGCGCCGTGGCCGAATACCGTGTTGATGCGCTTGAAATGATCCATGTCGATCATCACGATGGCGCCGGCACGGCCGCTTTGCAGGGCAGCGTCGACCTGGCGCTGCAGCGCGCCGCGGTTGGGCAGATCGGTCAGCGCGTCATGCAGGGCCACATGCTCAGCACGGCGGATCGCGAGATGCTGCTCGGTGACGTCGCGCGCGGTGCCGCGGATGCCGAGCACTTCGCCGTTCTCGTCGCGGGTGATGCGCGCATTGATGCCGATCCAGCGGTCTTCGCCGCGGGCGGTGCTGAGGTGCGTGACGTGGTTCTGCACTTCGCCGTTGCGGTGCAGGGTCGACAGAAAGCGGCGGTTGGGCACATGCGCGCCATCAGCTTCGAAGCTGAAAAAACAGCGGCCGATCAGGTCGCGCGGCGCAAGGCCGAAGATGTCGTGTGCGGCGGCATTGAGGTAGGTGAAGCGGCCTTCGGCGTCGGTCTGCCAGATCAGGTCATGCGAGGTTTCGACCAGGTCGCGATAACGGCCTTCGCTTTCGATCAGCAGCTGGATGATGCGGCGCTTCTCGGCGAGGGTTTTCTTGATGCTGGCGAGTTCGCGCGAGGTTTTTTCGGCGAAGGCGCCGCCATTGGCCAGCACCAGGCGGTCGATCACCTCTTTCGGGTAGCGGCGGTGGCCGCCCGCAGTGCGCTGTGCGCCGAGGATGCCCTGTTCGTCCCAGCGCCGCAGTTTCTGGGCTGAAATGCCCAGCAATTGCGAGGTCTGCTCGACGGTATAGGAGTGATCCTGCTCGGCCATGCGCCCGGTCCCTGTTTGCCCTGCGACTGACGGCTGCTTTGCCGGCAGTTTAACAGAGCCCGGTTTCAGGCGTTTTTTCATGTTTATCCGCAAAAAGAGTCAGAAAAGGGCTTTGGCGACCCTGGCTGTCGGCCCTGGAAATGATCCCGATGGAGAACCCCGGTGGATAAACTCAGTGGACCACGACAGGCTCCTGCAGCCCGTTCTGGCGCGATACCAGACGCTGCATCAGTTTCAGGTCGCGGGTGGTCAGGCGCAGCGCGGCTTCGACCCAGACGCCGACCACGTCGAGCAGTTCCTCGTAGGAAATCTGGTGCACACGGCGGCGCACCGCGGCCAGCGCGGCCATGCCGTTGCGCGAACGGCTGCGCTGCTTGATCAGCGCATTCACGGCGTCTTCCCCCTCTCTGTCTTCGGCAATCACGTCGATGACGCCCAGATCGCGCATTTCCTCGGCGCTGTAGATTTTGCCGGAGGAAATGATGGCTTCAGCGGTGCGCTGGCCGACCTTGCGGTCGAGGAAGGAGTACGCGCCCATGCCCGGGAACAGGTTGAACAGGATTTCCGGGAAACCGAAACGCGCGCTTTTTTCGGCGATGATGACGTCGCTGGACAGCGCGGCCTCGAATCCGCCGCCCAGGCATTCGCCCTGCACCAGCGAGATGGTGGTCAGCGGCAGCCCG
>CAZSIR010000169.1:0-6082 GCA_964606765.1 uncultured Bordetella sp.
ACAAGGTGGTGGCGATGGTCAAGGCGGTGCGCGGCCTCGGCATGGAAACCTGCGCGACGCTGGGCATGCTGAAGGCGGGGCAAGCCGAGCAACTGCGCGATGCAGGTCTCGATTACTACAACCACAACATCGACACCGCCGCCGACAATTACAAAAACGTCATCACCACCCGCGATTACGATGACCGCATCGACACGCTGGAGCAGGTGCGTGATGCCGGCCTGCATGTCTGCTGCGGCGGCATCGTCGGCATGGGCGAAACACGTACTGCGCGTGCGACGCTGATCGCGCAGCTGGCGAACATGGATCCCTATCCGGAGTCGGTGCCGATCAACAACCTGGTGCAGGTGCCGGGCACGCCGCTGCACGGGACGGAAGCGCTGGATCCGCTGGAATTCGTGCGCACCATCGCCTGCGCGCGCATCACCATGCCCAAAGCGATGGTACGGCTGTCGGCCGGGCGCCAGGAAATGGGTGATGCAATCCAGGCGCTGTGTTTCCTCGCCGGCGCCAATTCGATTTTCTACGGCGAAAAACTGCTGACCACCGGCAACCCCGATGTCAAAAACGACCAGGCATTGTTTGCGCGGCTGGGTTTGCAGGCGATGAATCCCGCCGCGGCGCAATAGCCCGTTCCCGTTCTTGGATCGCTGCTTTTGTCACTGCACGCGAATTTGGTCAATGAGCTGGCCGATGAGCTGGCCGCCCGCGAGTCGCAGGGCCTGCGGCGCACACGCCGCCTGCTGACAACGCCGCAGCGCGCCCGCGTCTGCGTCGATGGCCGCGAGTACATCGCGTTCTGCTCCAATGACTACCTGGGCCTTGCCGCCGATCCGCGGCTGGCGGCGGCGGCCAAGGCAGGCATCGATCGTTATGGCGTCGGTGCCGGGGCCTCACACCTGATCCTCGGACACAGCAGCGCGCATCACGAGCTGGAGGCGGCATTGGCCCAGTTCGTCCGTCTGCCGCAGGCTTTGCTGTTCTCAACGGGCTACATGGCCAACATGGGCGTGGTCAGTGCGCTGGTCGGGCGTGGTGATGTCGTATTTGCTGATCGTTTGAACCACGCATCACTGAACGATGCAGCGCTGGTGTCGCGCGCCGCATTCAAACGCTACGCACATGATGATCTGGCTGCGCTGGAACGTTTGTTGCAGACCACGCCGGCGCGGCGCCGGCTGGTGATTGTCGACGCGGTGTTCAGCATGGACGGCGATATTGCGCCGGTGCCGGCTTTGCTGGAACTCTGCGCGCGCCATGATGCGTACCTGCTGATCGATGATGCGCACGGATTTGGCGTGCTCGGTGCGCAGGGGCGCGGCACGCTGGCACATTTCGAAATAGAGTCAGAGCGTTTGATTTACATGGCGACATTGGGCAAGGCTGCGGGCGTTTCCGGCGCCTTTGTTGCCGGCAGCGTGGATTTGATCGAAAGCCTGGTGCAAAACGCGCGCACTTACATCTACACCACGGCGACACCGCCGCTGCTGGCGCAGGCCTTGCTCACCAGCCTGCAGCTGATCGAACAGGAAGGCTGGCGGCGCGCCCGTCTGCGCGAACTGATCATGCAGTTGCAACGGGAACTGGCTGCTGGTCCCTGGCGGCTGATGCCATCGGATACGCCCATCCAGCCGCTGCTGGTGGGGGGTAATGCCGAAGCACTGGCCTTGTCCGGGCGACTCGCGGCACAAGGCCTGCTGGTGCCGGCGATCCGGCCGCCGACCGTGCCGCAGGGCACGGCGCGATTGCGCATTTCCCTTTCGGCGGATCACTGCGCCGCTGATGTGACGCGCTTGACCGCGGCACTGTTGCAGCGGGCATGAAGCCACCGCTGGTGCTGCTGCATGGCTGGGGGGCGCGCTCCCGCGTTTGGGATGCATTGGCGCAAGGATTCGGCGCCGACCAGCAGGTCATCGCGCCCGACTGGAGCGGATACGGCCGGACGATGGAGCACGCGGTGGAGCAACTGGCTGCAACGGCGCCGGCACACTGCAGCGTCGCCGGCTGGTCGCTGGGGGGGCAGCTCGCGCTGGCCTGGGCGCGACTTTATCCGCAACAGGTTACGAGCCTGATGCTGATTGCCAGTACGCCGCGATTTGTCTCCGCCCCCGGCTGGCCGCATGGCATGGCGCCCGAAGTGTTTGACGGATTTTCCGCGTCGCTGGCGCGTGATGCAGGCAGCACGCTGCGCCGGTTTCTGCTGTTGCAGGCCCGGGGGGATGCGCAGGCGCGTGCGGTGACGCGGCAACTGGAGGCGGCGCAGTCCTTGCAAGCGCTGCCCGCCGGAAGTGTGCTGATGGAAACGCTGCGCTGGTTGCAGTTCACGGATTTGCGCGCAAGCCTGGCGGAGATTCCGCAGCGGACACTGGTCATGCACGGCGACTGCGACCGGATTGCAGCGCCGGCCGCCGGTGAATATCTGGCTGCACATTTGCCGCAGGCGCGCCTGGCCATGATTGCCGGCGCTGCGCATGCGCCGTTTGTTTCCGAACCCGATGTAATGCGCAAACTGATGATGGAATTCTGCAATGAGTGAACTGCCCTTGCTCGACAAGCGGGCGGTGCGCCGCTCCTTTGACCGCGCTGCGACAAGTTACGATGCGGCGGCGGTGCTGCAGCATGAGGTCTGCCGCCGCAGTCTGGAGCGCCTCGATTTCATCCGCCTCGACCCGGCGCGCATCCTCGACGCGGGTTGCGGCACCGGCAATGCCTGGCGCGGGTTGATGGCACGTTATCCAGACGCGCGCTTGGCCGCGCTGGACCTGGCGCCGGGCATGCTGCAGCAGGCGAGCGCGACCTTGCCCTGGCATCAACGGCTGCTGCGCCGGGCGCCGGCGACCGTGTGCGGTGATCTGGAACAACTTCCGCTGGCCGGCGGCTGCATTGACCTGGCCTGGAGCAACCTTGCGTTGCAATGGGTCAACGCGCTGCCGCGGGCATTTGCCGAAATGCGCCGTGTGCTGGCGCCAGGCGGCCTGTTCCTGTTCACCACCTTCGGTCCGGACACGCTGAAGGAATTGCGTGCGGCGCAGTCTGTCGGTGACGATCATGTCCATGTCAGCGGTTTCATTGACATGCACGACATCGGCGATCTGCTGGTGCAGGCCGGGTTTGCCGATCCGGTGATCGACATGGAAAGCTTCACCCTCACTTATGCCGATGTGAAGTCGCTGATGCGTGACCTGAAGGCGATCGGCGCGCACAACGCCGCTGCGCAGCGCCAGCAGGGACTTTCGGGCAAGCGCTGGCTGGCGTCGGTGACGCGCAATTACGAGGTCTTGCGCAAAGACGGCAAATTGCCGGCGACGTTTGAAGTGGTTTACGGACATGCATGGCGGCCCTTGCCCAGGATGGGTCCCGGCGGGCGACCGGTGATCGAAATCAGACCGGCGGGGGAGATCTGAAATGGCCCACGGTCGAAAGCCTGCGAATGGCGCCGCGAAAGGCCTGTTTGTCGCCGGAACCGATACCGGCGTCGGCAAGACGCTGATGGCCTGCGCCCTGCTGCACGGATTTGCCGCCAGCGGTCTGCGGGTCGTCGGCATGAAACCGGTGGCGGCCGGCGCGCGCCGCCACAAGGGGCGCTGGCGCAACGGGGATGTCGAGAGCCTGCGCGCGGCGGCCAATGTTGTGGCGCCGGAAGATCTCGTCAATCCCTACTGTTTTCAGCCGGCGATCGCGCCGCATATCGCTGCTCGGGAAGCGGATACCACAATACGCATGGCGCTGATTGCAAAATGCTACGCCGAGCTGGCTCGCCGTGCGGAAATGGTTGTCGTCGAAGGCGCCGGCGGCCTGCTGGTGCCGCTGGGGCGCAGGCTCAATGTGGCGGATATCCCGGCGCGGCTGGAATTGCCGGTGGTGCTGGTGGTGGGCCTGCGGCTGGGGTGCCTCAACCACGCCCTGCTTACGGTGGATGCGCTGCAGTCGCGGGGTTTGCGTCTTGCCGGATGGATTGCCAACCATATTGACCCCGCGATGTCGCGGGTCGGGCAGAATCTGCAGGCCCTGCAGCAGAGGATCGATGCCCCGCTGCTGGGGGCCGTACCGCATGCGTCGAATCCGCATCCTGCAAGGCTGGTCCGTGCGCTGGACATCAAACGCCTGAGTGCGCTGCTTTGAGAGGGAAAACCGACTGTTTTCATAGGGCATTTTTGTTGCGACCGCCCCCTCCGGTATGCTAAAGTCCGCGCGTTTGAAATGGATGGCTGGTGCCAGTGAGCAAAGAGCCTGATTTCGAGTCGATTCTTGAGCATGATGGCGCCGGCTTTACCTATTTCAAACGCCATGCCAGCTCACTGGATTTGCGTCTCCTGCTCCTTGTATTTGGCTCTTTGGCGCTGATTTCGGCCTTGATCGCCACGGGTTTTGCGCTGGCAGGAGCCTGGCTGGTCATTCCGTTTGCGGGTATTGAAATTGCCGCGCTGGGAACGGCGGCGTGGATGGTTTTGCGGCGCGCAGGGGATTTCGAACGCCTGGCCTTCAGCGGCGATCGTATCCACGTGGAAGTCCGTGAGCGGGGTTTGGCGCGGGAATTCGAGTTTCACCGGGCCTGGGCCCGGCTGGTAACGGGTAACGCGGATTCGATTGCGCTGTGTTCACATGGCAGGACAGTGGAGATCGGAAGATATTGCAGCGAAGCAGGGCGGCGGGCGCTGACGCGGGAATTGCGCAGCCGGTTGGTTAATCACCGGTTTTAGAGCGGATCACAATCAGGCAATGAGCGGGGGAAGAATGGGCAACAAGGGTTTCATGAAGTGGGTCGCTGCCGGCGCGCTGTATCTCTGGTCGATGGCGGCATGGGCTGAATACAAGCTCAATCTGCAGACGCCGCATACGCAGCTCGGCGAAAAAATCTACGACCTGCACACCATCATCACGGTCATCTGCTTCGTCATTTTCGTCGGCGTGTTCGGTTTCATGTTCTACGCCGTGTTCAAGCACCGCAAATCGGTCGGCCACAAGGCGGCGCAGTTCCATGAGAACACCGCGGTTGAAGTGGCCTGGACCCTGATCCCCGCAGTCATCCTGGTCGCGCTGGCTGTGCCGGCAACCGGGACGCTGATCACCATGCGTGATACCTCCGAACCGGACCTCACCATCAAGGCCACCGGTTATCAGTGGAAATGGGGTTACGACTACCTGAAGGGTGAGGGCGAAGGCATCAGCTTCTACAGCGCGCTGTCCACGCCGCGCGCACAGATTGACGGCACCGACATCGCGGGCCGCAATGCCAACCCGCACTACCTGCTGGAAACCGACACCAATGTCGTGGTTCCGGTGGGCAAGAAAGTGCGCATTCTGACCACCGCGGCTGACGTGATTCATGCCTGGTGGGTTCCGGCTTTGTCGGTGAAGCAGGATGCCGTGCCCGGGTTCATCCGTGACACCTGGTTCAAGGCTGAAAAAGCCGGTATTTACCGCGGCCAGTGCGCGGAGCTTTGCGGCAAGGAACACGGTTTCATGCCGATCGTTGTCGAAGTCATGGAGCCCGCCCAGTACACGGCATGGGTTGCCACCCAGCAGAAAAAGGTCGCTGTCGCGAAAGTGGATCCCGACAAGACCTGGACGCTGGACGAATTGAAAGAGCAGGGCGGCAAGGTTTATGCGCAGAATTGCGTCGCCTGCCACCAGGCCACCGGCAAGGGCGTTCCGGGCGCTTTCCCGGCGCTGGATGGTTCGAAAGTGGTCAACGGCCCGAAAGCCGACCAGATCAAGCTGGTGCTGAACGGCAAGCAGGGCACCGCGATGAACGCCTTCAAACACCTGTCCGATGTTGATCTGGCGGCGGCGATCACCTATACCCGCAACAGCTGGGGCAACAAGACCGGCGAGGCCATCGCACCGGCCGACGTCAAGGCCCTGCGCTGAACCAGCGGTACACAAAGAGAACCCCCGGAACGACCGCACTGAACTGAATACAGGCTCCAGGAGAACACCATGTCAGCAGCACACGCACCCACCCACGATCACGGTCACGACGATCATCACGGGCACAAGCCTTCGGGCATCGCCCGCTGGGTCAAATCGACCAACCACAAGGACATCGGCACGATGTACCTGTGGTTCAGCTTCACGATGT
>CAZSIR010000170.1:0-5922 GCA_964606765.1 uncultured Bordetella sp.
CTGACCCCCGATTCCTCGCGCTTCTGGCCCGCCGCCGAATACCGCACCGGCATCAGCCCGCCGAGCTTTGACAAACAGTTTGTCCGCGACTGGCTGGAAACCCAGCCCTGGGGCAAAAAAGCCCCGGCGCCGCGCCTGCCCGCCGACGTGCTGGCCAAAACCGCCGCGAAGTACCGCGAAGCGCAAAGAATGCTCCTTGGGACCTGAGATGAAAAACGACGCCGGCAAACTGTTCAACGAACCGGACGCCAAGTCGTCCGCTGACGGCGTGACCACCGGCATCCTGCCCGACCGTGACATCGCCAAACTGATCGAAGGCGGGCGCATCACGGCCGAAGGCGGTGTGGATGCCTCGCAGCTCCAGCCCGCCAGTCTCGACCTGCGCCTCGGCGCAACGGCCTGGCGCGTGCGCGCGAGTTTTCTGCCGGGCAAGGCCTCGACGGTGCAGGCCAAGATCGACCGCCTGAAAATGCACCAGATCGACCTGACCAAACCCGTCGTGCTCGAGAAAGGCTGTGTCTACATTGCCGAGCTGATGGAAGAACTGAAGCTGCCCGCCGACATCGCCGGTTACGCCAATCCAAAAAGCTCCACCGGACGGCTCGACATTTTCACGCGGCTGATTACCGACGCCGGCGCTGAATTCGAAGGCGTGGCCGCCGGTTACAAGGGCAAGCTCTACGTCGAAATCATGCCGCACACCTTCAGCGTGCTGGCGCAGCAGGGGACGCGGCTGAACCAGATCCGTTTTGTCCGCGGCAATCCGCCGCCCTCCGACGCCAAGCTCACCGAACTCGACCAGACGCTGAAGCTGGTCTATTCCGACAGCGACGGCCCGCTGCCGGCGATCATCAAAAACGGTTTGTGGATTTCGGTGGACCTCGAAGGCGAGGGCAGCAAGGGCATCATCGGTTACCGCGCCAAACACCACGCGCCGCTGATCGACCTGTCGAAAATCAATCATTACGATCCGCTCGATTTCTGGGAGCCGATCGCACGCAACGCCGACCGCAGTCTGGTGCTGAATCCGGACGACTTCTACATCCTTGTTTCGCGCGAACGCGTGCGTATCCCCAACAGCCACGCTGCGTCGATGGTGCCCTATGACCCGTCGGTCGGCGAATTCCGCATCCACTATGCCGGCTTTTTCGATCCCGGTTTCGGTTACGGCGCCAACAACCTCACGGGTGCGCGCGCCGTGCTCGAAGTTCGCTCACACGACGTGCCCTTCATGATCGAACACGGCCAAGACGTCGGCCGCCTGATCTACGAACGCCTGCTCGGCGAGCCGGAAAAAATCTACGGCGTGAATATAGGCTCGAACTATCAATCGCAGGGGCTGAAGCTGAGCAAACAGTTCAAGCCGCTGGTGGCGATTTAAAAGTAAAAAGCTTTAGCCACAGAGGACACAGAGAACACAGAGGAGAGCCGAACCCGGTGTTCTCCAGATGTCGTGTTTCTCATGACCCGGTCTGTGCTTTTAGTTGTTCCGGTTTTCTCTGTGCTCTCTGTGTCCTCTGTGGCTGCTTTTAAATTTTCTGTAAGTATTTGTTTTTATTGATATTTTTATTCCTCTGCGGCAAACTTGCAGCATGACCGCTTCCGCCACCGACATCACCCACGCAGCCGCCGTCCTCAAAGCCGGCGAACTCGTCGCATTTCCCACCGAGACCGTTTACGGCCTCGGCGCCGATGCTGCGAATGTAAATGCTGTAAACAAGATCTACGCCGCCAAGGGCCGGCCGTCGAACCATCCGCTGATTGTGCATGTCGCCGATGCCGTGCAGCTCGCAAACTGGGCGCGCGACATTCCGCCGGCCGCACATCTACTCGCCAAAAAGTTCTGGCCTGGCCCGCTGACCCTCGTACTCAAACGCAATCCGCGCGTACCCGATGCCGTCACCGGCGGCCAGGATACCGTCGCCATCCGCGTGCCTTCGCATCCGGTCGCGCAGGCGCTGCTGCGTGAGTTCGGCGGCGGTGTGGCTGCGCCTTCAGCGAATCGTTTTGGTCGGGTATCGGCAACCACCGCCGCGCATGTGCGCGAGGAATTCGGCGACACGGTCGCCTATGTACTCGACGGCGGGGCAGCCGATGTCGGCATCGAATCCACCATCGTCGATTGTTCGCGCGCGACACCGAGCCTGTTGCGTCCGGGCTGGATCACGCCGCAGCAACTTGAAGCCGCGCTCGGCGCAGCACTGGCCGCGCCCGACGCCGATGCGCCGCGTGTATCCGGCACGCTGGAAAAACACTACTCGCCGCAGACCCCGGTACTGCTGATGGAAGGCGACCTGATCATCGAACTCGCGCACAGCCTGACGCGCCAGGGTAAACGTGTGGCGGTGCTGGCACGGACAACGTTGCGGCCGTTGATTGATGATTTAGTGTGGCTGGCTGCACCGGCGGATGTGGCGGGCTATGCGCATGATCTTTATGCGAATCTGCGAGAGCTGGATCAGGCTGGTTGTGATGCGATCCTGGTGGAGCAGCCGCCGGAGGTGGCGGAGTGGTATGCGATCCGGGATCGCCTGGGTCGGGCGGCGGCGGGATCGGGGGAATCTTCGCGAGGTTGAGCGGTTGTTAAACCAAAGGAAAATGCCATGACTAAGGCTGTGCGCCGTTTATGGGAAAAACATCAACTAACCGCTTCCATATGTGCCTTTGTCTTGATTGCCTGTTTAGCAATTGTTTATGTGATGGGTCTGCTTCCATTAGGCGGTGATTATTCAAATCTCGCGTTTCTTGTCATGGGCGTGGTGTTGTCTGTTTTTCTCACGCACTTAAGCGAGGCGCTAAAAAGACCGTCCGAGAGAAGAGAGCTTGCGCGAGCACTCTACAGTGAGCTTGCGAACCGATTGGCGCGTTGTTGCTTTGACTTTGAGGAGCCTTGGTCGGATTGGGTCGACGAAAATAAGGCTCCCCATAATGTTGAGGTTCTGCGTGTACGCAGATTCATGCCATTTCCTCCACTGGTCTTTCCTGCTACCGCTTCAAAGCTCGCTCTGCTTAATAATGATGCTCAGCAGGCGCTTATTACATTCTATGTCGCTCTTGATGCTTACAGAAAAGACATGAGTGAAATCGCGGATCGCTTTCAAACTAACGGAACTGTACCAGCTGCATTAGTCACTTTAATTGCAGGAAGGCTTTTTAGGACTCTTCCGCCAGGCTATGAGGCATTAAGGGCTTTAGGCGAAATGGTTGATGATCCCGCTGAAATAGATGCGGCGGCAATTCGCTACGCGGATACCCTTTTTGATCACAAACGATCACATTTGCCGTTGCGCCAGCGTATCGAGTATTACTTAAGAATCCATCGACGTACCAACAACTCTCAGAATTGGCATTTCTGCATAAACTGCTCACAATGGCCTGCTACTGATTATGAGCAGACTATTGATAGGCCGCTGGCACGCAATCTCTGCATCGAATGTAAAAAATTAATCAAAGATAAGAAGTGTGAATTGCTCGAAAAGCCGGAGTAAATCAAAGGGGCCTGGCTAGACATTTCGGTAGGTCATTAATATATCGAGCTTTGCACTTTTGATGGTTTTAAGGCAAAAGCTGCTTATTGCAGGGAGGTAGATGAAAACTCCAAAAGTATTTATTTCATATTCTCACGATAGCCCCGCCCACAAAGAGTGGGTTGAAGCTTTTGCAATTAAACTTCGACGCTCAGGCATCGATGCGACACTGGACCAATGGGATGCCTCGCCAGGTGATGATTTGACGTTGTTTATGGAGCGAGGCTTGAGCGAATCAGATCGAGTTATTGTGATCTGCACACCAAATTACGTTACTAAGGCTGAAGCGGGAATTGGTGGAGTGGGTTATGAGCGAATGATTGTTACTTCAGAACTTGTTCGGAATATTGGTACAAATAAATTTATTCCTTTGGTGCGTGACTCTTTCGAGGAAAGCCGAACCCCCAGTTTTTTGGGCACAAAGAAATTTGTGGATTTTTCTGAGGGCGTTGACGTAGACGCTGCTTTTGACGAACTGCTTCGAGAGCTACATAAAGCCCCGCCGAAACGAAAACCAGAATTGGGTGCGAATCCGTACGCTTTGTCACCTTTAGGGCAGGAAATTTCCCGTGAATTGATTCCGGATGAAGGTGGCGAAAAAATAGATGTAGTTTCTGAACGTCCAATCGGTCAAGAGGAAAAAAAGAGATACGGAGCCCACGATTCGTATTCAATGTCACGAACATTAGTGATTGCAGATGATGCTTTGCAATGGCAAAAGATGAGCAGATTTATAGCGAAGCAATGTGCTGTTGAAATCGTGCAGTGGAGAGCCGAAAAAGAGGCTGGTGGATCTCGCGGCTCTGATCAGGCGAGTGCGTTGTTAGATCAAGCCATTTTATGTCTTGCTCCGCAGTTTCTGTTTTCACTTGCCGCTGTTGAGTCGGGCAAGCAAACGTTTCGTGATCAGTCGGGGCTTGTGTTTAGCTTGTTGGATATTCGGGATTGGGCTCTGTCTGGGGTGTCGTGGTTTGTTAATCTACCAGCGACATTTGTATTTGCTTTTCAGCATTTGCACGGGGCGTTATGCGCTCATACCGGGCAATTTAGTGTTGCACTTTCTCTCGCAGAAAGAAAGGTTCGGTCTGTTAGTGTTAACGAGTATCGCAGGATTTGCCAATCTCATGACTTAATGGGATGGCCAGATGCACTTAGTGGAGACTCACTAAAGGGATGGGGATATCTTTTGAAGGCCAAAGACTGGCCTTTTATTCCATTTCTATTTGAAGATGCTGAAAGTTATGTTGAGGCACTTATTGCCTATCGAATTTTGCTCAATATTCATGAGCTAACGTTATTGCTCGCGGAAGGACATTCTATTGATAACGTCAAATTAGAAGAAATACATCTTGATGTGCCACTGCAATTTGCTTTTGAAGATCGCGCTGTTAACAAACGTGCATTTCAATTGTTGTTGCAGCACAGAGAGCAATTGGTAACGATTTGGGAATCGCGCAATGTTGCTACTGGTACCATCAAAGCGTCTTGGCCAAAATGGATGGAAATTTGTAAATACTGGACTAGCCGTAGTGGGCGGGCGTTTTATTCTCATGGGTTTCTGGTGCATTCCAGTTTATTTGATGCGCTATAAAAAGAAGTGTGGAGAAATTTTGAGATACGCCTCTTTAAAGTGGTTTAGCTGGATGGTTTTAGCTTTTATCGTGCCGGTGGCATATGCACAAAACTACCCAGTAAAACCCATCCGCATCATCTCCCCCTACACCGCCGGCGGCCTCGGCGACCTGGTGCAGCGCGCCATCGGTGGCGGACTGACCGAAGCCCTGGGCCAGCAAATCCTCGTTGAAAACCGTCCCGGTGCATCGCAGGCGATCGGCTGCGGGTCGTAGCCAAAATGCAAGTGTCGACGATACCGTCCTGAGGTGACTCAGGCGGTCACGTTACCGATCGATGTGGTCCGACTGCCGGCGACCGGAGCGGCGCCGGTCCCGCGCATTCAGGCGCATGAACTGCATCAATTCAGTCCAGCCGGCCTTGTGTGTTTTGTCAAAATGCGCCAGCAGGGGTTGGGCGCTGATGCGGATGAATTCGGCTTCCATGCCGATTTCCCTCAGGGATGCCCGGCGACTGGCAATCCGTGCCAGGTAATCCTTGTAATCGCCGCCGACTATCTCCTTGCGGCATATCGACCTGAGCGCGGCATAGTCGGATTCGGGAACCAGCGGTATTTTCAGGATCATGGCCCTCTCCTTTACGCGCTCTCGAAGCAAGCGCATATGAATATTGACCGTGGGTACCTTTAAAGTTCACCGGTTTTGTGGGTGAAACGCGCTGATTTTTCTTTTTGCAAATGTTTCGAAACCCCGTTTTTAGCCGAGCAATACTTCCAGCCCCACCCGCGCCAGCGCTTCATCCAGATGGCCGCCGTCATAACCGC
>CAZSIR010000171.1:0-5871 GCA_964606765.1 uncultured Bordetella sp.
AGCAGCACCGAGTACGGATTCTTGGTGATCGCCTCGGTCAGCAGGCCGCCCTGGTCGAAACCGATGTAACCCGGCGGCGCGCCGATCAGCCGCGACACGGCATGACGCTCCATGTATTCGGACATGTCAAAGCGCAGCAACTCCACGCCCATCACATAGGCCAGCTGGCGCGCGACCTCGGTCTTGCCGACGCCGGTCGGGCCGCTGAACAGGAAGCTGCCGATCGGCTTGACCGGATTGCCGAGGCCGCTGCGCGCCATGCGGATCGCCGCGGTCAGCGCCTCGATCGCCTTGTCCTGGCCGAACACCACCGCCTTCAGGTCACGATCCAGCGATTTCAGCGCATTGCGGTCATCGACCGACACCGTCTGCGCCGGGATGCGCGTGATCTTGGCAATGATTTCCTCGATCTCGTGTTTGCCGATGATGCGTTTCTGTTTTGATTTCGGCAGGATCTTCTGCGCAGCACCCGCCTCGTCAATGACGTCGATGGCCTTGTCCGGCAGATGGCGATCGTTGATGAAACGCGCTGACAGTTCCGCCGCGGCGCTCAGCGCAGCCGGCTGGTACTTGACGCCGTGGTGCTCCTCGAAGCGCGACTTCAGCCCCTTCAGGATGGCCACGGTCTCGGCAATGGTCGGCTCGATGACATCAACCTTCTGGAAACGTCGTGACAGCGCGTGATCCTTCTCGAACACGCCGCGGTACTCGTTGTAGGTCGTTGCGCCGATGCACTTCAGCTGGCCGCCGGACAGCGCCGGTTTCAGCAGGTTGGAGGCATCCAGCGTTCCGCCCGATGCGGCGCCGGCGCCGATCAGCGTATGGATTTCATCGATGAACAGGATCGCGTGCGGGTTCTCGGCGAGCTGTTTCAGCACCGCCTTCAGCCGCTGTTCGAAATCGCCGCGGTATTTGGTGCCCGCGAGCAAGGCGCCCATGTCCAGCGCATACACACTGGCGCGCTTCAGGATGTCCGGCACGTCGCCTTCGACGATGCGCCGCGCCAGCCCTTCGGCAATCGCGGTCTTGCCGACGCCGGCTTCGCCGACCAGCAGGGGGTTGTTCTTGCGCCGGCGGCACAGTATCTGGATCACGCGCTCGAGTTCGTGGGCGCGGCCGATCAGCGGATCAATCTTGCCCGCGGTGGCCTGCGCATTCAGATTCTGCGTGTACGACTCCAGCGCGCCGCCGGACTGGCTTTCCTGTTCGGTTTCCGCCGCCTCGCCCTCCGGCTTCGGCTGCTGCTGGGTCTGCGGCACCTTGCTGATGCCATGCGAAATGAAATTCACCACATCGAGGCGGGTGACACCCTTCTGATGCAGGAAATACACCGCGTGGGAATCCTTTTCGCCGAAAATCGCCACCAGCACATTGGCGCCGGTCACCTCCTTCTTGCCGGACGACTGCACGTGCAGGATCGCGCGCTGGATCACACGCTGGAAACCCAGCGTCGGCTGCGTGTCGACCTCTTCGCCGGCGAGTATCGGCGTGTGTTCGGTGACAAAATCACCCAGCAGCTTGCGCAGTTCATCGACATTGGCGGCGCAGGCGCGCAGCACTTCCGACGCGGAGGGATTGTCGAGCAGGGCCAGCAGCAGATGTTCCACGGTGATGAATTCGTGGCGCTTCTGGCGTGCTTCCATAAACGCCATGTGCAGACTGACTTCGAGTTCCTGGGCAATCATGGTTGTCCGATCATGGGCATGTGTGACATCAATTTTCTTCCATTACGCACTGTAACGGATGCTGGTGCTGTTTGGCGTACGACTTTACCTGTTCCACTTTGGTTGCGGCAACATCCCGGGGAAATATACCGCAGACACCCATGCCGTCTCGATGCACCTTCAGCATGACCTGGGTCGCGCGCTCGCGGCTCAGGGAGAAAAACCGCTGCAGAACCCCTACGACGAAATCCATCGGCGTGTAGTCATCATTGAGCAGCAGCACCTTGAACATCGGTGGAGGCTTGGTCTTGGTACGTTTCGCCTCGAGGACGGTGTCTTCACGCTGCCTGGTCGCCATACCGTTGAAATGTTCGCCTTACATGCTTCAAATGGGGGCCGCAGAGCCGGTTTGCAACTGCCGCCGGACCAGAACGAACCGGCTTTTGACCAACTCCTGACCTATTGTCTCCGGAATGGAATTTTTTTCAAGTAGCTGCAAACAATGGGGAAAACCCCCGGTCCGGCGGATTCCGGGGTAGACTTGACTTTCGCCGGCAAATACCCTAGAAAGCAGTCGGGTGTTGGGGTTCAGGTTTTGTCGCAAGACCAGCGCAGTACCACAGTTTGGCCAATGCGATCCTTGGAACTCGAACAAATCGCGGAGCCCATCCGCTTTTCTATCAAGGCAGGCATATGGCAACTGGTACTGTGAAATGGTTCAATGACTCCAAAGGTTATGGGTTCATCACTCCGGACGATGGCAGCGAAGATCTTTTCGCGCACTTCTCCGCGATCCAGATGAATGGCTTCAAGACACTGAAAGAAGGCCAGAAAGTGTCTTTCGAAGTCACCCAGGGCCCGAAGGGCAAGCAAGCCTCTAACATCCAAGCAGCCTGAAGCTGTGAATTTTGCCGCTGGCAGCGATGCCGGCGGCCCTGCACCAGACTAAGCCCGCAGACCCTCCAGGTCCTGCGGGCTTTTTTCTGCGCAGTCCGCCGGGTGAACCTTCTGCAAGCAGGCCCCCGGGAGCCGCTTCGGGCCCGGCCTGATTTATGCCGCCGGCAATAAATGCGATAATCCGCCGACGGACCAGCACGCAAAGAGAGCGGATGCGCAGTTCCGATCCTGCTCGTGGAACGCCCCGGGACGCCCCTACAGATCGCCGGAACCGGCCGATCACTTGACCGACAAAAATTCGACGGAGACTTTAGCAATGAGTGCAAAACTGGACCTGCTGAAAATCGCGCAGGAAGAAGCAAACGGCGACCTGTTCAAGTACCTGGACGGCGTATTCAAGCGTTCCAAGACCCAGCCGCGCGGCATCAGCGACGCGATCATCTGGGAAGGCGGCAACTTCACCGGCGGCGTCAACCCGGTGGCCCATGCGCTCACCGACACCTTCGCGCTGAACGGCACGATCATGGCGCTCGACGTGCTCGGCCTGCCCTTCCTCGGCGTACCGATGATGGCGCAGTTCCGCCACGACTCGAAGCTGAAGTCGCTCGAGTGGTTCGGCAAGATGGATTTCACCTGCCTGAAATGGTCCACCGCAGGCGACTTCATGGTCAATGACGGCGGCAAGAAAGTCGTTGTCGCCGGCAAATCGGCCAACGCCCCGCTGCGCACCGCCGCCGGCGTCTACTGCAATGTGCGTCCTTACGGTTCGATCACCAACGTGCGTTTCATGCCCGGCCTGCCGTACTCGCAGGACAACAAGAAATTCGTCGTTGAAAAAGCCACCGGCAACATCCACTCCGAAATGAACACCCCGGGCGTGCGCATGGCCTATGCCGCGCGGCTGTTCCTGAAGCTGGTCCATGACCGCGGCTGCATCGGCCGTGTCGCCACCAAGCCGACCCAGGCGAAAGAAGACGCGGTCAACGCCGGCCTCTTCCGCTGGCTGATCCAGGGCACCAAGTTCAAGCTGAAGCGCCAGTACGCGGTTGATGCCTATGAAGAGCACAAGGACAACGTCCATGCCATCGTTGCGCTGCTGCCGAAAGACTTCAAGGCCGGCATGGAAAACTGGGGCGGCGACATCTACGAGCACATCTCCGACACCAACTTCGGCCTGCTGCTGCACGACATGATCGAGCAGCGCGAATGCATCGTCTACTCGACCGACCTCGACGGCGACCGCCTGACCGACCTGATGGCCGATGCGCCGGACGTGCTGCGGAAATGGGGCCAGATCATCCTCGACCACGCCAAGACCGGCAAGAAAATGGGCGACGTGTGGAAGGACATGGGCTTCACCATGACCAACGGCAAGGACATGACCAGCGTCATGTACCGCATGGAAGGCGCGCCGATCTACGAACAGACGCTCGGCTCGGCTGACGCCATGCTGCAGCGCCTGCTCAACGGCGACGAGACTGTCGGCGGCACCAAGGACCCGTACGATCCGCGCATCCACTTCGTGCTGATCAACGAAGCGTACAAGGCGGCCAATCCGGGCAACACCGAACTGGCAAAATGGCTGGATGATCAGCTCGCCATCTTCGACAAGATCTACAGCCCGAAGCGTCCGCGCTACCTCGACGGTTACAGCCAGCTGAAGGCTGCAATCAAGCCCTGGGGCACGAAGTAACCGGTTGGCAAAGAAACACCGGCCACACGGCCGACGCAGCACAAAAAACGCCCGCATCTGCGGGCGTTTTTCTTTGGCGGAGAATCGGGAAATGCGACGAATTACGGTGACCGCTGATAAATCCACCGTAAATTTATTTTGCACCGCAAAATCAATTATTTAACTCCAATCTACACAACATTTCAGAGGGGAAATACAAGACTTCACAAATATTGGACTTTTTTGATTTCTGGGTATAATGCATTGCAGCATCCGGTTTGGCAATTGTGTTCTGTATCGTGAAATAGCCCGCCCATCCCGCCAGGAGCTCGCCATGTCCATATCCAACATGCCCGCAGGCATCACCGTCTCGGGGACGATGTCCGCCGAATTCGAGCAGATCCTCACGCCGCAAGCCCTCGCATTCGTTGCGAAGCTTTCAAGAAAGTTTGAAGCGCGACGCCGCGACCTGATGGCACAGCGCGCGCGGCGGCAAGCCGAATTCGACGCCGGCAAACTGCCGGACTTTCTGCCGGAAACCCGGAGCATCCGCGAAAGCGAGTGGTCCATCGGAACAGTTCCCGCCGACCTGCAGGACCGTCGTGTTGAAATCACCGGCCCCACCGACCGCAAGATGGTGATAAATGCGCTGAACTGCGGCGCCAACGTGTTCATGGCGGATTTCGAAGACTCCAACGCGCCGACCTGGCAGAACATGATCGAAGGCCAGATCAACATGCGCGATGCGATCCGGCGCTCGATCAGCTTCGAAAGCCCGGAGGGCAAACAATACCGGCTCAATCCGCGCACAGCGACCCTGCTCGTCCGTCCGCGCGGCTGGCATCTGATGGAGCAACACGTGCAGATTGACGGGGAACCGGTATCCGGCGCGATTTTCGATTTTGCGCTGTACGTGTTCCATAACGCGAAAGAGGCGATTTCCCGCAACACCGGCCCCTATTTTTATCTGCCGAAGATGGAAAGCCATCTGGAGGCACGGCTGTGGAATGACATTTTCGTGATGGCCCAACGCGAACTCGGTTTACCGCTGGGCACGATCAAGGCCACGGTACTGATCGAAACGGTGCTCGCCGCTTTTGAAATGGACGAGATCCTTCACGAACTTCGCGAACACTGCGTCGGCCTGAACATCGGTCGCTGGGACTATATTTTCAGCTGCATCAAGAAATTCCGGTCCAACAAGGATTTCTGTCTGGCCGACCGCAGCCAGGTGACGATGACGGCGCCGTTCATGCGCGCCTACGCGTTGCTTCTGGTCAAGACCTGTCATCGCCGCAAGGCCTTCGCGATGGGCGGCATGGCGGCGCAGATCCCGATCAAAAATGATCCTGCCGCAAACGACGCCGCACTGGCCAAAGTCCGCGCGGACAAAGAGCGGGAAGCCACGGACGGTTGCGACGGCACCTGGGTGGCGCACCCGGGACTTGTCGGCATCGCCCGGGAAATTTTTGACAGGCACATGCCGGCAGCCAACCAGGTCGGACGGCAGCGTCCGGATGTGCAGGTCACGGCAAAGGACCTGCTCGACTTCAAACCCGAAGCGCCGATCACCGAGGCCGGCCTGCGCAATAACATCAGCGTCGGTATCCAGTACATCGGCGCCTGGCTCGCGGACAA
>CAZSIR010000172.1:0-5855 GCA_964606765.1 uncultured Bordetella sp.
AGAAACATTCCGGCCATAGGCATCGTAATGGACACCGGGACCTGGGGTTCGGAGATCGCCTACCAGCGCGATTTCTACCAGGAACGCTACATCGGCGCCCATGTGCACAGCCCGCGTTTTGATGAAGTCATGAAGCTCACCGGCGGCAACGGTTACCACCCGACGGCGCCCGGCGAAACCGCGGACGCGCTGCGCGATGCGCTGAAAGCCGGCAAACCGGCGATCATTCATGTCAAGATTGATCCGGAAGCGACGATCAGTTTCCGCAAGGACGCGCTGCAAAAACGCGCCTGACGGACGGTTGAAAAATGATGTGCGGGCGCCTGCGCGCAGCGGTCATTGATGCGGGCCATTGATTGAACGGGGAGGGCGATGAATCTGCCGATCACGCCGCTGCATGTGATGGATTTTCTCGGCGTCGCCGTGTTCGCGGTCAGCGGCGTGCTGGCGGCCGGGCGCAAGCACCTCGACTGGTTCGGCGTGCTGGTGATCGCCACGGTCACCGCCATCGGCGGCGGCACGCTGCGCGACCTGCTGCTGGACCGCCATCCGGTGTTCTGGATGGCCGACACCGGTTATCTGTGGGCGATCCTTGCGGCGACGCTGCTGACGCTGCTGTTTGTGCGATTCCGCGAAGTGCCGCTGCGGGCTTTGCTGATTGCCGACGCGCTGGGCCTGGCGTTGTTTGCGATCAGCGGCGCGCGCATTGCCGAAACCGCGGGCCATGGCGGCATCGTCGTGGTCATCCTCGGCACCATGACCGGCGTCGCCGGCGGCGTGTTGCGCGACATGCTGCTGGCGGAGATCCCGCTGCTGCTGCGCGACGGCGATATTTACGCCACGGCGGCGATGGCCGGCATCATCGTATACCTGCTGATGCAGGCGGCGGGTTTCGACCGACTGACGGCGGGGCATGCCGGCATGGCGGTCATTGTCGCGGTCCGGTTCACCGCGATTTTTTTCAACCTGCGCATGCCGGCGCTGCGGCTTGGCGAACGCGGGAAAAAGGACTAGCGGCCCCGCGCGGTACCGGCTCAGTGCAAATGGCGGTTGCGCGGATGCAGCGGAATGACGGTCGAAGTCGAGGTGGCCGTTGCCGTGGCGGAGGCACTGCCGGCGGGTTTCTGCGGCGTGTGCGCATCAAACATCTTGGTCACCAGCGCGGTGACTTCCTCGACCTCGGGCTTGCCGAGATGGCGCGACAGCATGTGGTTGAGGTCTTCGGTCACGCACTGGCGGCGGAATTCGTGGATGGCTTCCGGTGATGGGCCGACGAAGAACTGGTAGAACTCGTCCTCGCCGCTGTCGGGGTAGTACGTGATTTCCACTTCCGACGCGTACTCGGTCAGCGGGCCGAGATTGTTGCAGGCCTCCGTCAGCTTGTTGTGGAAACTGCGGCCGACGTCGCCGGTCCAGCAGATGCTCAGCACGCGTTCGCCCGCTTCATAGACGATGCCCTGTTCCTCGCGCTCCAGGCTTTTGGCGTCGGCGAGATGGTCGGCATCGACGTAATCCAGCCAGGGACGCAGCGCCAGTTCGACCTGCGCCAGGCGCACGCCTTTGCACAGGAAAACGCTGCCGTGGACATGTACTTCGGTTTTCATTGCGGGGGACTCCGGTGGTGATGCGGACTGCGCTGATGCAGCGCTGCGGGGCGACAAGGATAACACACCGCAGTTTGCTAAAAAAATCAATTAAATCAAATACTTATAATATGCGGGCAGCGGGTTCAGGCACTGAGGCCGAGTTCGCGAAGACAATCGCCCAGCAACACGCGTTCCTGCGCCAGCATCGCGGTCAGAGCCGCGCCGTCGGCATAGGTATTGATCCAGTATTGGCGCTGCAGTTCCGCGTTCCAGTCCGCGCTGGCTGTGGCCTGGCGCAGCAGCCGATGCCAGCCGTCGATCTGTGCGGCGCTGATGCCGCGCGCAGCGATCACGCCGCGCCAGGTGCCGATCACGCAGTCGACGCCCAGTTCCTGCCAGGTGGGGGTTTGCGCATACAGCTCGGGCAGTCGCTGCGGTGATGAGACGGCGATCGCACGCAGACTGCCGGCGGCGAGTTCCGGCGCGGCGCTGACTGCGGTGATCGCGGCGACTTCAGCCTTGCCTTCCAGCACATCGGCGACGGCGTACCGCGCCGAATCGAAGACATGCAGCTGCAGCGTACGCGGATCGGCGCCGGCATGACGCGCCAGCTGGCCCAGCGCCATGTGGTTGGTGTTGCCGCGTGCTGTGGCCATCGCGATGGTGATCGCAGCAGGATTTTCCAGTCTCGCGAGCAGGGTCGCGGCATCGGCGATCGCGGAATCCGCGCGGACGAGGAAGGCGATGTATTCGGTGTAGAGGTTGGCCAGCGGCGTCAGCACCGTATCGTCAAAGGCGCTGACCCCGAGCTGGCGGTTGGTGATGATGGTCGGGGAATTGATTGCCAGCACATGCGGATCGCCCGGATGCTGCGCCAGATAATCCCAGGCATTGCCGCCGCCGCGCCCGGGGATGTTGCGGAGTCTGATCGGAACGTCGATGTGGCCGCCGGCTTCCAGCGCGGCCATCAATGCGCGTGCTGGTCTGTCCTGGCCACCGCCGGCCGGCGTGCCGGCGACGAGTTCGATTTCGCGTTCGGGACGCCAGAGGCCGGCGTCGCGGGTCATGCCGGCTGCGTCTTGGCGGACTTCGGGATGAACAGTACCAGCAGATTGGCGGCGATGATGGTGCCGGCAAGGAAATAGAACGCCGCGTAGACGCTCCAGGTGTCGGCGATCAGGCCGAAGGTCGCCGGCGCGATGCTGCCGCCGATGGCGAGTATCGTGAACTGCAGGCCGACGCCCGTGCCGGCGAGGCGCTTCGGTGTGTTTTCCACGGCCCAAGCCTGCATCACCGGGCGCATCGCGTAGAGGAAGAAACCCACCAGCGCGACAAAGATGATGAAGGCGAAGGATTGCCCGACCAGCACCATGCCGACGATGGTGACGCCGGTCAGCAGCATGCTCGACAGCACGACCTTCTGCCGGCCGACCTTGTCCGACACATGGCCTGCAATCGGGCCGGCGACAAAGCCGGCGATCTGCAGCACGGTCATGCACACGCCCACCGCAATCGGCGAGTAGCCCTGCTCGTACGCCAGGTACACCGGCAGGAACACCATCAGGCCGACCTGGGTCAGCGTGCGGAAGCCGCCGCTGATGCAGATCAGCATCAGCGTGCGGTCGCGCAGCAGCGTGCCGAGGTCACGCAGGTACTGGCGCGCGTTCCATCCGCTGCTGTTGCCGGCATTGAGCTCGCTTTTTTTGCTTTTGTCGGCGTCGCTGCGCGCGCTGCCCAGCGCACCAACCATCATCAGGATCAGCGTCGCCATCACCAGTCCGGGCACGATGTTGATCACCACCACTTCGCGCCAGCTGAACCAGGCGAGCAGCGCGCCGGCCGCCATCGGCGCCAGTGCCTCGCCGATATTGCCGCCCATGCCGTGAAAGGACAGCACCAGGCCCTTGCGCTGCGGGTACTGGTGGGCCAGCGTCGGTATCGCCGCCGGGTGCCACAGGTTGTTGCCGATGCCGACCAGCATCAGGCATACCACCAGCATCCACATGCTGTGAGTCAGGCTCATCAGCGCATAGGGAAAACCGACCCAGAACAGCGAGGCCGCCATCAGGTAGCCCTTTTTGCCGATGGCATCGACGATCATGCCGCCGGGCAGATTGGACAGTGCGCCGGCCAAGTGCTGCGCGCTCATCAGAAAACCGATCTGCGTATAGGAGAGGCCGAGCTCCTTGCCGATCAGCGGCAGCAGTACGTAGAAGGTGGCGGGATACCAGTGGGTCAGGCCATGGCCGGCGGAAATCAGCCAGACATCGCGGAAGGGGCGCGCGGGCAGGGCGGGTGCGGCGGTGGTGCTCATAATATGGTCGGATCGGGGTCGAATCAGCGTTGCGAGTCATCTTAGCATGCAGGGATGCGCAGACATCGCAGCGTATAATCGACGCCTTTCCCGAATCAAAAAACGCGGTGAAAAACCGCATGCCATCCAGACCGCCATCCCATGCGCACCGACATCGAACGTTTTTTCAGCCCCAAATCCATCGCCATCATCGGCGCCTCGCAGGACCTCGTCACCATCAGCGGCCAGCCGCTGAAACACCTGTTGAGCCACGGCTACAAGGGCAAGCTCTACCCGATCAATCCCAAGTACCAGGAGGTCGCCGGCGTCAAATGCTGGCCGTCGCTGGAGTCGCTGCCGGAAGCGCCGGAACTGGCGCTGATCCTCGTCAATGCTTCGCGTGTACCGGACATGCTGACGGCCTGCGGCAAAAAAGGCATTCCGTACGTGATCATTTTCAGCTCCGGGTTTTCCGAAATGGGCGGCGCTGGCGTGGCGGCGCAGCAGCGGCTGGCGGAGATCGCACGCGAGTACGACATCGGCGTCATCGGACCCAACTGCCAGGGCATGATCAACGCCGCTGACAGCGTGTATGCCGGTTTCGGTTCGGTGTTCAATGCCGATTACAGCGGCGGCACGGTGAGCATGGTGTCGCAGTCCGGCGGTTTCGGTTTTTCCGTGATGAACCTGTCTTCGCTCGACGGCGGCCTGCCGTTCCGCCAGATGGTGACCACCGGCAACGAGATCGGCGTGTCGACGCTGGATTTCATGGATTACTTCATCCGCGATCCGAAGACTGACATCATCGGCACCTACATTGAAGGCGTGAAGGACGCACGGCGCATCCTCGACACCGGCGACAAGGCGCTGGCCGCCGGCAAGCCGATCCTGATGTGGAAGGTCGGCAACACCGAACAGGGGCAGAAGGCCGCGGCCTCGCACACCGCCAACCTCGGCGGCGCGATGGCGCTGTACAAGGCGGCCTTCAAACAGAAGGGCATCATCCAGGTCGATGACATCCAGGACCTGGTCGACTACGGACACGCGTTACGCAGCAACCGGCTGCCGCGCGGAAACCGCGTCGCCATCATCACCATCTCCGGCGGCGCCGGCATCCTGATGACCGACGAAGTCGTGGCCGGCGGCATGCAGATGGCACAGCTCGCGCCGGAGACTGTGGCCAAGCTGAAGGAGTTTGTGCCGTCATTCGGTTCGGTCGGTAATCCGGTCGACGTCACTGCCGCGATTTTCAACGATCTCACACTCATCAACCGCACACTGCAGGCGATCAATGATGATCCGGGTGTCGACTGCATTGCGATGATCAACGCCTCGCTGCAGGGCGAGATTGCGCAGAATGTCGCCAACGAGATCGTCGCGGCGGCCGCGAAGACCGACAAGCCGATCTTCATTTCGTGGAGCGCACGCGATGCGGTCGCGCCCGAAGCCTATGCCGCGCTGGATGCCGCACGCATTCCCCACTACAAGTCACCGGTCCGCTGCGGCCGCGCGCTGGCCGTGCTGTCCTGGTACGCCGAAGCCAAGCGCCGCAACGAGGCCCAGAAAAACGACAAAGCCCCGGTGATCAACAAGCCGGCGGCGCAAGCGATGCTCAAGGGCAAAACCGGCGATGTCGCCGAATATGCCGCCAAGCAGGTGCTGGCCGAGTACGGTATTCCGGTCACGCAGGAAGTGCTGGCGAAGGACCGCGATGCCGCGGTGGCCGCTGCGCAGAAAATCGGATTTCCGGTGGCGATGAAGGTGCAGTCCGCCGACATCTCGCACAAGACCGAGGCGAAGGCGGTAAAGCTCAATGTCGCCGATGCCGCGGGTGTTGCGGCGGCCTATGACGAGATCCTGAAAAACTCGAAAACCTACAAGTCCGATGCACGCATTGACGGCGTGCTGGTGCAGGAAATGGTCGGCAGCGGCATCGAGGTCATTGTCGGCGTCACTAATGACGCGCTGTTCGGTCC
>CAZSIR010000173.1:0-2689 GCA_964606765.1 uncultured Bordetella sp.
TGGGCTGTGCGCCGACCACGCCCTGGCCTTTGACTTCCTGCACCAGGTTGTTGGCGTCGGTGATGATCCAGTGGCGGCTTCGCAGCTGCGCAGCCACTTCTCCGGTGTTGGTGATGGTGATCGTATAGGAAAAGGCGTAACGGTTGGCGTCAGCATCGGACTGTTCAGCGACATAACTCGCACGCGGTGAAACGGTGATGTGGTATTTGTTGTCGGCCATGGCCGTATTCTCGCATCCACTGCCCTGCAGCGAAAGTTCCACATGTTCACAGTGGCGGGAACAGGTAGAATTACTCCGCCCATGATCCGGACATTGCCATGAACCACCGTCTTGCGCCCAGCATACTTTCCGCCGATTTTGCCCGTCTCGGCGAGGAGGTGCAGTCGGTGGTTGCCGCCGGCGCCGACCTGATCCACTTTGACGTGATGGACAATCACTACGTGCCCAACCTGACCATCGGGCCTCTGGTGTGCCAGGCGATCCGTCCGCTGGTCAAGGTGCCGATCGACGTGCATCTGATGGTGAAACCGGTGGACCGCATCGTGCCGGATTTCGCCAAGGCCGGCGCCAACATCATTTCCTTCCACCCGGAAGCCTCCGAACACATCGACCGCACCATCAGCCTGATCAAGGAACACGGCTGCAAAGCCGGGCTGGTGTTCAATCCGGCGACGCCGCTGGATTATCTCGACCACGTCATCGACAAACTGGATTTGATCCTGATCATGTCGGTCAATCCCGGCTTCGGCGGGCAGGCCTTCATTCCGGGGGCGCTGCCCAAGCTCGCGGCGGCGCGCAAACGCATATCCCAGAGCGGCCGCGATATCTGGCTGGAAGTGGATGGCGGCGTGAAAGCCGACAACATCGCGGAAATCGCCAAGGCCGGCGCTGATACCTTCGTCGCGGGCTCGGCGATCTTCGGCACCAAGGACTACAAGGCCACCATCGCGGCGATGCGCGCAGCGCTCGCCAAATCCTGAATTTCTGAAAGAGCGGGGCCGCGGCCTGTGAGTCGCAGCGCTGTTGGCTGCAGCTGAACCATGAAAAAAACGTTTCCGATCGACGTGCAGGCCGTGATGATTGATCTTGACGGCACCCTGCTCGACACCATCCCCGATTTGGCCGCCGCCGCCAACCTGATGCTGGAGGCGCTGGGGCACGCGCCGCTGCCGCTGGATACCGTGCGTAACTTCGTCGGCAAAGGCATCCCGCGGCTGGTCGAACGTGCGCTGGCGCGTGACATCGACGGTCATGCCGATGCAGCGGCGATGGCAGAGGCGCTGCCGGTGTTCGAGCGTTTCTATACCGAGGTCAATGGCTGCTATACCACCGTGTATCCCGGTGTAATGGAGGGCTTGGAGCAATTCCGTGCCGGCGGTTTTCCGCTGGCCTGCGTCACCAACAAATCCGGCGCGTTCACACTGCCGCTGCTGGAGCGCATGGGCATGGCGCCGTTTTTTGCGCAGACCATTTCCGGCGACACGCTGGCGCGCAAAAAACCTGATCCGATGCAGTTGCTGCATGCCTGCGCGCAGTTCGGCGTGGAACCCGGGCGGATGCTGATGATCGGTGATTCGGTGAATGATGCGCAGGCGGCACGCGCGGCGGGCTGTCCGGTATTCTGCGTGCCCTACGGCTACAACGAGGGGCTGGAGGTGCAGAGCCTTGATGTTGATGCTATAGTAGGCGCGCTGACTGAATGTATCTCATTGATTAAAAAGGTTTAATCGTGTTGCTCTCGACGAGGTTTGAAACGGTGTCTGGCGCCTGGCGCTGGCGTTGCGATTGGCGTAGCTGATCGCGCGTTGCAGGGCTGCTGTTCCGTTTTCGTACCCGTACTGTTTTTGTGGAGCAAGACATGACTGAATCTGAATTCGATCGACTCGCCGCCGCGGGTTACAACCGTGTGCCGGTGGTGCTCGAAACCTTCGCTGACCTCGACACGCCGCTGTCGATCTACCTGAAGCTCGCCAACCAGCCGTACAGCTATTTGCTGGAATCGGTTGTGGGCGGGGAACGTTTCGGACGTTATTCCTTCATCGGCCTTGCCGCCGCTGCGCGTATCGAAGTGCGCGACCACAGCTGCATCGAGGTTCGTGAAGGTCTCGAGACGCTGCGCGAAGAAGCCGAAGACCCGCTGGCCTTCGTCGAAAACTACCTGAAGCGTTTCAAGGTCGCGACCGATCCGCGGCTGCCGCGATTCTGCGGCGGACTGGTCGGTTATTTCGGCTATGACACCGTGCGTTACATCGAAAAACGGCTCGCCCGCAGCAACAAGCGCGACGAACTGGGCACGCCGGACATCCTGCTGCTGGTGTCGGAAGAAATCGCCATTGTCGACAACCTGTCAGGCAAGCTGTCGCTGGTGGTGTATGCCGAGCCGGGCAAACCCGGGGCCTATGCCGCGGCGCGCGCGCGCCTGGCCGTGCTGCTGGAAAAGCTGCGCGCGCCGGTGAGGCTGCCGGAAAGTGCACCGACCCAATCGGAGCCCGCGGTGTCCGGTTTCGGCGAAGCTGCCTATTACAGAGCGGTGGATCGCGCGAAAAAATACATCTTCGAAGGCGACATCATGCAGGTGGTGCCGTCACAGCGCATGAGCAAGCCCTTCCACGCTTCGCCGCTGTCGCTGTATCGGGCATTGCGCGCATTGAATCCTTCGCCGTACATGTTCTGCTTCAATTTCGGCGA
>CAZSIR010000173.1:2789-4477 GCA_964606765.1 uncultured Bordetella sp.
TTCCACGGCAATATGGATGTGGCGATTGCCTTGCGCACCGCGGTGATCAAGGATGGAAAACTGCATGTGCAGGCGGGGGGCGGCGTGGTTGCCGATTCACAGCCGGAAGCGGAATGGCAGGAAACCCAGAACAAGGCGCGGGCCTTGTTGCGTGCCGCCGAAATCGCCGAAGCCGGCCTTGATACCCGTCTGGATTGAGGAGGACGCCATGTTACTGATGATCGATAACTACGACTCCTTCACCTACAACCTGGTGCAGTACTTCGGCGAGCTCGGCGAGGATGTGGCGGTGCACCGCAACGACGAAATCACGCTGGACGACATCAAGCGGCTCAAGCCGGCACGCATCGTCGTGTCGCCGGGGCCGTGCACGCCGAACGAAGCGGGGGTGTCGGTGCCGCTGATCAAGGAATTCGCCGGGAAAATCCCCATCCTCGGTGTCTGCCTCGGCCACCAGAGCATCGGCCAGGCCTTCGGCGGCAAAATTGTCCACGCGCGGCAGCTGATGCACGGCAAGACCTCCCCGATCCAGCATGAAAGCGCCGGGGTATTTCGCGGTCTGCCGAAGCCGTTTTCGGCGACGCGTTACCATTCGCTGGTGATCGAGCGCAGCAGCCTGCCGGATTGCCTGGCGGTGACGGCCTGGACCGATGATGGCGAGATCATGGGGGTGCGCCACAAGACGCTGGCGGTGGAAGGCGTGCAGTTCCATCCGGAGTCGATCCTGACCGAGCATGGCCACCAGATGCTGAAGAATTTTCTCGAGGAAAAACGCTGATGAAGCCGCAGGAAGCGCTGACGCGCATCATTGAACATCGCGAGATTTTTCACGACGAGATGCTGTCGCTGATGCGGCAGATCATGAGCGGCGAGGTGTCGCCGGTGCTGATTGCTGCAATCATTTCCGGTCTGCGCGTCAAAAAGGAAACCATCGGTGAAATCGCCGCCGCGGCCACGGTGATGCGCGAGTTTGCCACCGCGGTGCCGGTGCCTGATGCGCCAGAGCTGATCGATACCTGCGGCACCGGCGGCGATTCCGCGCATACCTTCAATGTGTCGACGGCGGCGATGTTTGTCGCCGCGGCAGCGGGCGCCAAAATCGCCAAACACGGCGGCCGTTCGGTCTCGAGCAAATCCGGCAGCGCCGATGTGCTGGAATTGCTCGGGGTGAACATCAACCTGAAACCGGAGGCCGTGGCGGAGTCGATTGCCGCCACCGGCATCGGTTTCATGTTTGCGCCCAACCACCACAGTGCGATGAAACATGCCGCGCCGGTGCGCCGCGAGCTTGGCGTCAAAACCATATTCAACATCCTCGGGCCGCTGACCAATCCGGCGGGCGCAAAACAACAGGTCATGGGCGTGTTCCACCCCGATCTGGTCGGCATCCAGGCGCGCGTGCTGCAGCGGCTGGGCAGTCGGCGCGTGATGATCGTGCATGGCCTGGAAGGCCTTGATGAACTGTCGATCAGCGGACCGACGGCAGTCGGTGAACTGAAAGACGGGCAGGTGCGCGAATATATGGTGGCGCCGGCGGATGTCGGCCTGAAAACCCACAATAACGCAGCGATCCGTGTCGAAGGCATTGAGCAATCGCGAGACATGCTGCTCGGGGCGCTGGACAACAAGCCGGGCGCGGCGCGCGACATTGTTGCGCTGAATGCCGGGGCGAGCATTTATGTCGCCGG
>CAZSIR010000173.1:4577-5745 GCA_964606765.1 uncultured Bordetella sp.
GCCACTTATGAACGCCATGGCGCGGCCTGCCTGTCGGTGCTGACCGACAGCCAGTTTTTCCAGGGCAAACTCGATGATCTGAAAGCCGCGCGCGGCGCCTGCAAGCTGCCGGTGCTGCGCAAGGATTTCATGATGGATCCGTACCAGGTGTACGAAGCGCGCGCCGCCGGCGCCGATTGCATCCTGCTGATCGTGGCCGCGCTGGAAGCAAGTCGCATGCGTGAACTTGAGGCCGTGGCCCACGAGCTGGGCATGGCGGTGCTGGTGGAAGTGCATGACGGCGCCGAGCTTGATGCAGCGCTGCAACTCAAGACGCCGCTGATCGGCGTCAATAACCGCAATCTGCGTACTTTCGAAACCACACTGGATACCACGCTGGGTCTGCTGCAAAAAATTCCGGCGGAGCGGCTGGTGATCACCGAAAGCGGCATTCTCAAGCCGCAGGATGTGGAAAAAATGCGCGCCCATGCCGTGCATGGTTTTCTGGTCGGCGAGGCGTTCATGCGCGCTGCTGATCCGGGTGCCGAACTGGAGCGCCTGTTCGGCAGGGCGGCCTGAACATGCTGCGCATTGACGAACTGATCATTGGTTTCGACAAGGGGCTGCGCACGCTGTTTGCGCCGGCGCGCAGTACACGTGCGATGCCCGGCGAAAATCTGATGGATGCCGACATGGATGCTGAACAGCGCGCACTGGCTGCGGCGCTGATGCGCGTCAATCACAGCGGCGAAATCTGCGCCCAGGCCTTGTATCAGGGCCAGGCGCTGACCGCGCGTGATTCAAAAGCTCGCGCCGCGCTGGAAACCGCGGCGCAGGAAGAAACCGAACACCTGGCGTGGACTGAAAAACGCATTGCCGAACTGGGCGGTCGCAAGAGCCTGCTGAATCCGCTGTGGTACGCCGGCTCTTTCGCCATCGGTGCGGCTGCAGGCGCACTCGGCGACAAATGGAATCTCGGTTTTCTCGCGGAAACCGAACGCCAGGTCGAGCGCCATCTGGAAGGCCATCTTGCGCGCCTGCCGGAAACCGACCAGAAAAGCCGTGCGATCGTGGAGCAGATGTGCGCCGACGAAGCGCGCCATGCCGGTACTGCACGCCAGCACGGAGGCGCGGAACTGCCGGCGCCGGTCAAGGCAGTGATGCAGGCTTCGTCGAAGGTGATGACGGA
>CAZSIR010000174.1:0-1875 GCA_964606765.1 uncultured Bordetella sp.
GCGATGATCGCGATGATCGATGTCGTGCTGAGCAGCCCGAGAAACAGGTAGGTCAGCACATGACCGGCATGATCAATCGAAAAACCCGCGAACACCGGGCCGACAAAATCGGCCACGGCGACGATCAGCGCATAGTTGTTGAAATTTTTGGTGCGCGCCAGGCCCTCGCCCAGCGTGCCGACCAGCGACTGGAAAGCCACCTGGCCGAGAATGAATCCGAGTCCGGTGATTGCGGCCGCGATGAACAGCAGCGGCAGGCTGGGGGCGAACCAGGGCAGCACCACGCCCACGGTGCAGACCACCATGCCGGCAATGATCGGCACGCGCGAACCGTAACGGTCGGCAATGCGGCCGGCCAGCACCGCCAGCAGCAGCGGGAACACGCCATAGGTGGCGAGCAGCAGGCCGATGTGCAGGGGTGTCGCGCCGAGTTCGAGGGCATACAGCGTGTTCAGCACGCGCACACCCTTGTAGGCGCTGTTCCACATCAGCACCACAAACATGATCTGGTAAATGGTGATGAGCCGCGCGGGCGTGCCGGCTGTCGTGGAATTTTCTGGCATGGGAGTGCGTTATTTTACCGCAGCGCGACACCCCGCCCGGCCGCAAGTCCATGAAGTAGAATTCATCCCTTTCGCCGTCCGACATGGCCCTGCCCTCTCTGCGCGCTCTGCGCCACCGCAATTTCCGGCTGTTTCTCACCGGACAGATATTTGCGTTGATCGGCTATTGGGTTCAGATGGTGGCACAGAGCTGGCTGCTCTACCGCCTCACGGAATCGGCGACGCTGCTGGGCGTGCTCGCCTTTGCCGGCAGCGTGCCCATCCTGCTGCTGTCGCCGCTGGCGGGCCTGTGGTCGGACCGCTGGAATCTGCACCGCGCGATGTTCGCGACCCAGCTGCTCGAACTGCTGCAGGCGGCCACGCTGGCCGCGCTGGCGCTGGCCGGCCTCATCGCGCCCTGGCACATCATCACGCTGTCGATGCTGATGGGGGTGCTGGTCGCCGTTGAGCTGCCGATCCGCCACGCCTACCTGCTGGAACTGGTCAACGGCAAGGAAGACCTGCCCAACGCGATTGCGCTGACTTCACTGATGGCCAACTGCGGACGGCTGGTCGGGCCGGCCCTCGCCGGCATCCTGATCACGGTGCTGAGCGAAGCACACTGCTTCCTGATCAATGCACTGACCTACATCGCCGTGGTGATTTCCTTCCTGCTGATCCGCGTACGGCCACAACAGCGCGAGCCGAACAAAACGCCGATGCTTGCCGGGCTGCGCGAAGGCTTCAGCTACGCCTGGCATTCCCTGCCCATCCGCGCACTGCTGCTGCTGCTGGCAGTCGTCGCCTTTCTCGGCACGCCCTATGCGACGCTGATGCCAGTGATGGTGCGAGAAATATTCGGCGGCGGCGCCGAAGAGATGGGCTTTCTGGTGGGCGCCGGCGGACTGGGCGCCATTTCAGGGACACTGTATCTGGCGTCGCGCGCCAACACCCGCGGCCTGATCCGCCTGATCATCATCGCCAGCCTGGCAGCCGGCATCGCACTCGCGCTGTTCGCCCAGATGCCCTCGGCCTGGCTCGCCATGCCGCTGATGGTCGTGATCGGCTCCGGCATCCTGGTGACGTCCGTGTCGGTCAACATGATCCTGCAGACCATCGTCGATGATGACAAGCGCGGCCGGGTGATGAGCCTCTACACTGCAGCCTTCCTCGGCATCGCGCCCTTCGGCAGCTTAGCCGCCGGCGCACTGGCCGACCAGATCGGCCCGCGGGCAACACTGACACTGGGGGGATTGTGCTGCGTCGCCGCGGCTTTGGTGCTCAACCAGCGCCGCCATGCGATACGGGCGCAGATACGGCCGATTTACGAGAG
>CAZSIR010000174.1:1975-5710 GCA_964606765.1 uncultured Bordetella sp.
TGCTCAACCAGCGCCGCCATGCGATACGGGCGCAGATACGGCCGATTTACGAGAGACTTGGGATCGCTCGGGGTAAGTAAGGTAAAAAGTTAACTGTTGAGCTAAGCGAAGTACACGCCGACGTTTGAGCTTTGCACTTTATCTGTTACGTGTCCGCTCCAGCGAAGTGCTAGACCTCGACTTGAAAGCCGATTGCATCTGCCCCAGCTGCGTACGCTCCAGGTCAGTTGCTTGCGACGAAGTGTCGGCCAATATGCCCGCAACAAGGTAGTACTCCGTTTCGGTTTTAATACGTCCACGCTTGAGAATGCGAGCGAATGCGGCCCCGTAACGTCTCTGCACTTCAGAAAAGGTTAACAATCCCCTTTCATGCAAAGCTGCGTCGAACGCCCGAATATATTCGGGCGGCTTTCCATTTAGTTCCTCGACAGTGTCGTTCACCGCCTGCTTGAGCCCGTCAAATGCCCTTGACCTCCCATACTTCTCAACAATGCCCCTTCCAACGTTGGTCGGATGTATCGGGTCAGATGGATCGATACCACTAATATGAGTAGCGAAGAAATCGAGAAACGCGTGGAGTTCCGCATACTCTCGTTCTCGCTCGGGGGACATGGTGCGCGGCATCGGTGGGGCTCAACTAGTTTTATATGACAAAAACGCTGGATAACATTCCAGAGCAACGAACAAGGCAAATGAATAGCTGGATTAGACTGCCATCGTAGGTACCAACGCAAGCCACCAAATTTCCCCTTCTGAGCCGCCGAGTAGCGCAGCGCGGCCGGGGGTATTCGGCGAGCACTGTGCGAGCGCACGAAACACCCCAGCACCAATAGACGCTCACCCCCAAACCAATATCCAGAAATAGAAAGCGTGCGCGAGTTGCGCAGCCGCCCGGTCGCGCGAGCAACGCAGGGGAGCCCGCAGGGCCGGATCGGTAGGGCGGCATTTTCTTTGGTTACTTTCTTTTGGCCGCACAAAAGAAAGTAACCAGCCGCCGGGCTGCCCCCGGCGAAGTTGGTGTTCAGGGTTTTTGGCTATAACGCTCTGGATTCCGGCTTTTGCCGGAATGACGAGACAAATGGACAAACAAAACCCCGCCGCAGCGGGGTTTTATCAAATCAAAAGAAACAGCCCATCAACCCGGTTTCGCCCCCGAAGCCTTCACCACCTTCGCCCATTTCTTGATTTCGGACTTGATGTAGGCGGTGAACTCCTCCGGCGTGCCGTAGGTGATCTCGAAACCCACGCCTTCGAGGCGCTTGATCACGGCCTCGTCCTGCAGCGCCTTGTGGATGTCGGCGTTCAGGCGCGTGACGATGGGCTTGGGCGTGCCCGCCGGCGCCAGTACGCCGAACCAGGAGCTGGACTCAAAGCCGGGGAAGGTCTCGGCGATGGTGGGGATGTCCTGGGTCGCCGGCGTACGTTTCTTGCCGGTGGTGACGATGCCGACCAGTTTGCCGGAGCGCACATGGGGCAGTGTCGATGCCATGCCGCTGATCATGACCTTGATGTGGCCGCCGACCAGGTCCGAAATCGCCTGCCCGCTGCCCTTGTACGGCACATGCTGCATGTCGATGCCGGCCATGTCGTTGAGCAGTTCGCCGGTTAGGTGGCCGACGCTCGCCACACCGGCGGAGGCGAAATTCACCTTTTTCGGATTGGCCTTGGTGTAGGCGATGAATTCCTTGAAATTCTTCGCCGGCAGCGAGGGATGAATGACGAAAATGTTGGAAGCACCTGCGACCTGGGTGATCGAGGCGAAGTCCTTGATCGGGTCGTAGGGCATTTTCTCGTAAAGGCTGGGGCCGATGCCGAGATTGGCGATGTAGCCCAGCACGATGCTGTAGCCGTCCGGCGGCGCCTTGGCGACGATGGTCATGCCGATGTCGCCATTCGCACCCGTGCGATTATCGACCACGACCTGCTGTCCGAGCAGGTCCGACAGTTTGGTTCCGATCGAGCGCGCCAGCGTGTCGGTGCTGCCGCCCGGCGCATAGGGCACGACAAAACGCACCGGTCGTGTCGGGTAATTCTGCGCCATGACGCTTGTTGACGCGGCAAAAAGTGCCGCGGCGATGGCGAGTGATTTTTTCACGGCTGTATTCATCGTTTCAGTCCCGAGGGGTCGTTGCGCCAGCGTTCCCACGCCGCGCGCTGGTCTTCGCGGATGGATTCATCTTCCAGCATGCGGCGCACCAGCGCCGTCACGTCGGATTCGTAAATGCCTTCGCGTTTTTTGAAATCCCATTGTTTCCCCTGCGGGAACACCGGTGACTGCGGAACTTTATGGTCGCTCATGAAGCATCCCGGAATAAGGTTGATGACAAAAATTGAATATGCTGCAACTACTGTGCTGCCTGCGGCGGCGCGACTTCAGGCTGCCAGCCATAACACGAACAGGTCTGCGAAATGCTGCCCTCCGGCAAACGTTCATTCTGCGGCGCCGCCGGCTTCAGCCAGTCGCTGATCATTTCCGCAGTGCCGGCGATCACCAGCGCCAGCACGACAACGGCGGATGCGCCCTGGGAAAACCGGATCTGGCCACCGCCTGCCTGCGCGGCCGACTGCTGGCCGAAGGATGCGCCGACCTTTGCATTGCCGACTTGCTTGCCCGCCTGCAGGCTGCTGCCGGTCCGGGTTTCATGACGGCCCTCGCCGCTGCTCTGGTGGCCATGCAGGGTCACCGTGCAGCCGGACAGGGCAAGAAGAGTCATGAGCAGGGCCAATCGCTTCATGCCGCCAGTATAACGCCAGCAGGACTACAAATTTACCAATAAAATCAAATACTTATTTCTTTGCCGCGGGGCGCGGCGGCACCACCAGCTGCTCGCGCTTCAACAGCAGGGGCGCAACCAGCTTGCCCGGCACCACATAGGCCCATTGCGAACGAGCCTGCTCCAGCATCACGCGCGCCTCGAGGCGGCGCTGGGTCTCGGCGAATTCCTTGTCGCGCTTGGCGGCGTCCTCGGGTTTTTCCTTCGGTTCGGGCTTGCGCGTTTTCGGCGGCGTGCCGCTGACGGCGTAACGCAGCACAAAATCGCCGCCGTCATGCGGCGCGAGCCGGATGACGTAGCTCAGGTTGTCGAAGGTTTCCGCGGTGACCGTAACCACCTTCTCGGTACCGGTCTTGTCATCGAGGATGACGTCGCTGAAGGCCAGCGCTGACAGTGCGTTGTTGGCGCTGACTGCGGCGCTGGGATCCAGCTGCCCGCCGCCTGCGGCGAATTTCCACTGGCCCCATTCTTCATCACGGGTAATTTTCCAGGATGGGCCCGACTTGGCCTCACCCTCCGCGACCTGCAGCGTGCGGATGCGTTCGACCTTGAAAAAATCCTTGGTCAGCCAGGCGCCGGGCTTCGCCACGGCTTTTTCCAGCGGATCGGAAACCACGAACACATTGTCGCCCTTGCCCGCCACCAGCACGTGGCGGCCGGCCGGCACGCCGTCTTTGGCATTGGGCAGGGGATTCATCGGATCTTTTTTCAGCGACACCTTGCCGAGGATCATGCTCGCCAATACTTTGCCCGAGGCATCGCTCAGTTCGACCAGCGTGCCGGTGCCTTCTTTGGCCTTGTCTTTGGGCTTGTCCTTGGCCCCCTTGTCTGGCGCCAGCAGGTCCAGACGTCCGTGCAGGCTCGCCCCCACGGTCTCCGACTGCAGCACCTTGACGTCGAGCAGCTTGAGGATCAGGCCGCTGATCTCGGAAAAATCCGCCGGATAACCGCCGCGCTGCTC
>CAZSIR010000175.1:0-1307 GCA_964606765.1 uncultured Bordetella sp.
ACACCGCCAACCTCGGCGGCGCGATGGCGCTGTACAAGGCGGCCTTCAAACAGAAAGGCATCATCCAGGTCGATGACATCCAGGACCTGGTGGATTACGGCCGCGCGCTGCGCAGCAACAGGCTGCCGAAAGGCAATCGCCTGGCGATCATCACCATCTCCGGCGGCGCCGGCATCCTGATGACGGATGAAATCATCGCCCGCGGCATGCAGATGGCGCAGCTCGCGCCGGCCACCGTGGCCAAGCTGAAGGAATTTGTGCCCTCGTACGGTTCGGTGGGCAATCCGGTCGACGTCACCGCGGCGATTTTCAACGACCTGACGCTGATCAACCGCACGCTGCAGGCGATCAACGACGATCCGGGCGTGGACTGCATTGCGATGATCAATGCCTCGCTGCAGGGCGAGATCGCGCAGAAAGTGGCGGCGGAAATCATTGCCGTCGCTGCCAAAACCGACAAGCCGATTTTCATTTCCTGGAGCGCACGCGATGCCGTCGCGCCCGAGGCCTATGGCGCGCTCGATGCGGCGCGGATTCCCCATTACAAATCGCCGGTGCGCTGCGGCCGCGCGCTGGCCGCGGTGTCCTGGTATGCGGAAGCAAAGCGGCGCAATGCGGCGCAGAAAAACGACAAGCCGCCGGTCATCCATTCCGCTGCGGCACAGGCCCTGCTCAAGGGCAAAACCGGCGATGTCGCGGAATACGCGGCAAAGCAGGTGCTGGCGGAATACGGCATTGCGGTGACCCGGGAGGAGCTGGCGCAATCCCGCGATGCGGCGGTGGCGGCGGCGTCGAAAATCGGTTTCCCGGTGGCGATGAAAGTGCAGTCATCCGACATTTCGCACAAGACCGAAGCCAGGGCGGTGAAGCTCGGCGTGGCCGACGCCGCGGCAGTGGCGGCGGCCTACGATGAAATCCTGAAAAACGCCAAGGCGTACAAGGCCGATGCGCGCATCGACGGCGTACTGGTGCAGGAAATGGTCGGCGGCGGCATCGAGGCCATCGTCGGCATCACCAACGATGCGCTGTTCGGGCCGGCGGTGATGTTCGGTCTCGGCGGCATCTTCGCCGAGGTGCTGAAGGACGTGGCCTTCCGCCTCGCGCCGGTCACGCCGGCCATGGCACGCGAGATGGTCGAGGAAATCAAGGGCTACCCGGTGCTCGCCGGGGCCAGGGGAAAGCCGGCGGCCGATATCGATGCGCTGGTGGATACGCTGGTCAAGCTGTCGGCGCTCGCGGTGGACCTGAAGGATTCCATCGCCGAACTCGACATCAACCCGCTGCTGGTGATGCCTAAAGGTAAAAAT
>CAZSIR010000175.1:1407-5700 GCA_964606765.1 uncultured Bordetella sp.
CGGCAGCTGTGCGACGAGGTGGCGCGCTTCGTGCGCGAGCAGGTGGATCCGCGCTCGCGCGAGATCGAGGAAAACGATGCGGTTCCGGACGACCTGATCCAGCTGGCGCGCGAAGTCGGGCTGTTCGGTCTGACGATTCCCGAGGAATACGGCGGCAGCGGCCTCGACCTTGCCGGCAAGTGCGCGATCGAGGAAGTCATGGGGCAGACCAATTACGGTTTTGCCACGCTGATCGGCAACCACACCGGCATCAGCACCACCGGCATCAATGCGCTGGGTACTGCTGAGCAGAAGCAGCGCTTCCTGCCGAAGATGGCCAGCGGCGAATGGATCGGCGCCTTTGCCTTGACGGAACCCCAGGCGGGCTCGGAACCGGCGGCGATGCGCACCACCGCGGTGAAAAAGGGCGACCGCTATGTGCTGAACGGCGAAAAGATCTACATCACCAACGCCGGCCTCGCGCAGGTGTTCACGGTGATGGCGATCACCGACAAGTCGAAAGGCATCAAGGGCATCTCAGCCTTCATCGTCGAGCGCGGCACGCCGGGCTTCAGCATCGGTAAAAACGAATTAAAAATGGGCATGCACGGCTGTACCACGGCGCCGCTGGCTTTCACCGACTGCGAGGTGCCGGCGGCGAACCTGCTCGGCGCCGAGGGCATGGGTTATGTGCAGGCCCTGAAAACGCTGACCGCCGGCCGGGTCACGGTGTCGGCGCGCTGCTGCGGCATGATGGACAAGCTGATCGCACAGACCGCGGAGTACATGAAGACGCGGACGCAGGGCGGCAAAAAACTCGCCGAACACCAGGGCCTGCAGTGGATGCTCGCCGACATGGCGGTGGCGCGCGATGCGGCGCGCGGCCTGACGCAGCGTGCGATTGAAGTCCTGCTCAGCGGCGCACGCGGCACGATGGAAGCTTCGACCGCAAAACTGTTCGCCACGGAAGCGCTGGGCCGCGTCGTCGATGCCGCGGTGCAGATCCACGGCGGCATGGGGTACATGCGCGAAGCCGGCATTGAAACCACCTTCCGCGACGCGCGCATCGTGCGCATTTACGAAGGCACGTCGGAAATCCAGCGCAACATCATCGCCGGGTTGCTGCTCAAGGACTGATACATATATCTTTTAGTGTGTTGTCTAAAGCGGTTGATACGGCCGGCTTCAAGCGCTTGCCGTTCAATCTCTGATTCCGTCACTGCGAGATGGCAGGATGACAGGGAATTATTCGATAGTGTGTGCGAACGCTGTGGTCCCCTCAGATTCTATTCAGGAGGAGAAAATGATAAGGAATTGCTGGAAGCTATCCCTATTGTTGGCGGGATTTCCACTGTTTTCTTTTGCTGATTATGACCGGGGTATGCGTGCTTATGAAAGCTGGGATGTGTCTGCCGCAGTTCGGGAATTTGAGTCGTCAAGCGCTGGTGGCGATGCTCGTGGAGACCAGATGCTCGCGAAAATTTATAGCGGTGTTCGCAATGTTCCAGATGTTATGCAGAAAGTACTTCGGCATACGCAAGCGGCTGCTGCTGCAAAGTACGACGAAGAGATGCGTGTAATCGGTGAGGCGTACATTCAAGGGAGATTTGGCCCTATTGCAATTAATCGCGATCTCGATTCTGGCGTCAAATATTTGCAAAATTCGTGCGCTGCGGGGAATTCGAAAGCATGCTTTAACTTGGCGGAAATTTATGCCGGCTGGAAAAAAATTCCCGAAATCAACCCGAGCCCTGTGTTGGCAAAGAAGTGGGGGATGGATTGGATTGATGCGGCTCAGAAAGCAGCTATTCAGGGAAATCGATCCGCGTTGTGGCAGGTTGGCCGATCAGGTGGAGAATCCTGGGCTGGTGGAATGGATGAAGTTACGCGGGCGATGTATGACATCCTTTCGCAGTATCCGACAGCGCGGCTCAGACAACCGTTCTACCTGAAGATCAGTCCCGGTCAATTTGATCAGGCAAAAGCTTTGGCTCGGGAATGGGATGTTAAAAACGGGATTGATAAAACATATCAGCCAGAACAAGTTCTTGCTGAAAAACTTGTAAAAATTGGATTCCCATATCCTCAAGTCACACAAGAGTGGATTGAGGGCCTTGCGTCAGCAATAGCCGCATACCGTGTTGCCGAACTGCATGGGAGGAATCCAAAAGCTATAGCGGGAATATCTTGGGAAGATCTTGCTAGCGAGAACCAGGCTCAACTTGTGCCATTGGTTCGAGATTACTTGGCGCGGCGTGTGGCGTGTTTCGAAAGCGTCAAAGATTCTGGTCATGAAAAATGGACCGGAGCTTTGATGCGTGAATTGGATGTGAGACAACTAACGCACCTCGTTAATTTTTTTGAATCTTCTGCTGGTGTTACATGGTCGAGGCTGATTCAAAACTCTCAGCCGATTTCCGCGAAGACAATAGCCATTGCACAACGTATACGATCTGATCCGGTCCTAGCACACGTAGGCCGAGATCCGATTAAGCGAATGGAGGCTTATGCTGCTCAATATGGAGTTATATTTTCTGCTGTAGAGAGCCAGTGGAACGAAATACGTGCTCGGGATTTTGCGTTCAAAAGCATTTATTTTGCAGAGCGAGAGCAGTCTCCGTGGGTCGAAAACAAGTTTGGAGATCGCGGCGCGTTTTATCTGGTTCCGAAAGAGCATGACCAACTGATGAGTGCGATGAGTAGAGGTATTTTTATCCAGATAGTTGGTGCGCTTAGATCGGACGCCGGCAACATATTGCATCGCGTTCATCGTAGCATTGAGGCAGTGTGTCTTGAGGACGTTGCCGTCAAGGATTCGATGGCAAGGGTTGCTGCTTTTGCGGATAACCATGCGCAACGTTAGTTGTCCGCGATGCGCGTAACTACGAAAGCACCTCGGAAATCCAGCGCAACATCATCGCCGGGCTGTTGTTGAAGGATGATTGAGCCGGCGGGCAGCGGTATATCATAAGTATTTGATTTTATTAGTATTTATTGACATTCAGCAGAGGCGTCCGATGGCAAAAATCCAAGAACTGATGAACCTCGAAGGCCAGGTCAGCGTGGTCACTGGCGGCGCGACCGGCATCGGCCTGCAGATGGCGAAGGGCCTCGCCGAGGCCGGCTCCAACATCGTGATCTGCTCGCGGCGGCTGGATGTCTGCGAAGCGGCAGTCACGGAGATCGAAAAAATCGGCGTCAAGGCGCTGGCCGTTGGCTGCGATGTGACCAAGGCCGAGCAGGTCGAGGCGATGAAAGACGCGACACTGAAAAAATTCGGCCGCGTCGACGTGCTGGTCAACAACGCCGGCCGCGCCTGGGTGGCGCCGCCCGAAGACACGCCGCTGGAGCGCTGGCAGCAGGTGTTCGACCTCAACATCACCGCGCCCTTCCTCTGTGCTCAGGTGCTGGGCCGTGAATTCATCCAGCAGAAGCGCGGCAAGGTCATCAACATCGCGTCCATCGCCGGCCTCGTCGGTCGCAATCCGACGGCTTACAACTCGATCGCCTACGGTGCGAGCAAGGGCGCGCTGGTCAATTTCACCCGCGACCTCGCGGTCAAATGGGCGCAGCACAACATCCAGGTCAACGCGATCTGCCCGGGATTCTTCGTCACCCCGATCAACGAAAAGCTCTACCTGAAGAACAAGGACAACATCGAGCGCGAAATCCCGCTGAAGCGCACTGGCGGACCGGATGACCTGAAGGGCATCGCGGTGTTGCTGGCGTCCGCGGCGTCGAATTTCATGACCGGGGCGATCATTCCGGTGGATGGCGGGGCGGTGGCTTGGTAGGGGGCGAATACGTTCTTGTTGAATTAGAAGAGGGTCTGTAACCGGAAGATGAAAACAGCCTTGATCATCAGCTATTTTTTCGTTCCGGCGCTGGTTTACTTTACGATGGGGTATTCAGAGCGTGGATTGCGTGCTTTGGATGCAAGCAGTCTTCAGTGGTTTATTCCTAATTATTTTTATATTGCTGCTCCTCAACTGCTTTGGGCGATCTTGTCGCGGTTGTTCAAGTTTCCAGTTCCGGCAACGCATGCTGGATATTTCGCTGCAACTGCAATATTGCTTTCTGCGCATGTTTGGTATGAGTGCTGTGCTGATAACAGAAGTGGTATGGACGTGCTTATGTACTGGCTGTTGGCATTAGTTTTAATGCCAGTCTCATTTGGGGTTGTTTTGACTTGGTGGCGTCCAGTCAAATAAAAAGGCTCCGCAAGGAGCCCTTTTATTTTCATGGTTAGCCTGATCTGGTCAGCTCGGCTGTATCCCCGCCGCCTTGATCACCTTCCGCCATTTGTCGATTTCG
>CAZSIR010000176.1:0-5537 GCA_964606765.1 uncultured Bordetella sp.
AAAATGCTGCGCGATTACCCCCTGTTCTGGTACGAGGAGGCCGGCGACCCGCTGGATTACGCCCTGCAGGCGGCGCTGGCCGAGTTCTACCCCGGACCGATGGCCACCGGCGAAAACCTGTTCAGCCACCAGGATGCGCGCAACCTGCTGCGATATGGCGGCATGCGCCCGGACCGCGACTGGCTGCAGTTCGACTGCGCGCTGTCGTACGGCCTCTGCGAATACGAACGCACGCTGAAGGAACTGCGCGTCGCCGGCTGGTCGCCGTCACGCTGCGTACCGCACGGCGGCCACCAGATGTCGCTGAACATCGCGGCGGGACTGGGACTCGGCGGCAACGAAAGTTATCCCGACCTGTTCCAGCCCTACGGCGGCTTCCCGGACGGCGTCAAAGTGGAAAACAGCATCATCACCATGCCCGAACTGCCGGGCATCGGATTTGAAGGCAAATCCGACCTGATCAAGGTGATGCGCGAACTGGCCGAATAGGCCGCACCGTAGCGGCGGCCACGCGGTTCAGGCGTGCCCGGCTCCGCCATCATCCCGTTCGCAGCGTTCTGCGGCATCCAGTGCAGTGGCCGTCAATTCGCCGGCCAGTCCGCGGCCGACTGCGTAGGGCGCGTGCAGCATGGCCGTGCGCGCCGCCAGCGCCATCGCCAGCGCCTGCATCACATCGCCATTGGCCGTGGCGCCGAGTACACGCAGTTCGCGGTCGACGGCGCCAAGCACGGCGGTCAGCAGCTGCGACACCCTGACCGCCGACTGGGTTTCCGCATGCAGCGGAAATTCGAAGGCTATTTTTTCGCCGGTCGAGGTCAGGACTTCATAGGGGAGTTGCTGCGCCATGGCTGCTTCCTTTGCGGATCAAACCGCTGCAAGTCAGCCACCATGGTATCAGCCGCGCAGCCGGACCGACCCGGCATCGCCCCCATCCGCCGCATCAAAATCGAGCAGCAATCCCAGTCGCGGCAGCAGGTGCTCGCGTTCCGGCGGTTTGCCGTGGATGTACAGCCAGGCTGCGTGATAAGCCTTGGCCAAAACATGAAACTCCACCTGGTCCAGGACCTGGCGCGTTCCCAGCCTGTAAATTCTGCAGTTCATCGCGGTAAGTCCTGCCAGTCCGGGCGGACAACAATGCCGGTCATTTATCCGCCTCCGGCCTCGCCGGCACCAGCTTGCAGCCCTCCAGATAAGGCCATACTTTTTTCAGCGTCTCAATCTCTTCCGCGGAAAATGTCTGCGCCTGCTCGCGCCGCCCCACCCACACCGCAATGGCCGGCGGCTCCTTCAACCACGCGCCATCCGGCTTGCCCTGCAGGGATCTTTGCCGTTCGTCGAGCAAAAAATAGCGGCTCATCGGCGCGCACCCCGGCCGGAATGCGCAGCACCGGAGACGGCATTGATCAGGGCCGGCGTTGATTGCGTATGCATATGTCCTCTCTTGTTTGCGGCCCCGGCGGGGCGGTTTCAAAGCCGCAAGAGGATGCCCGTGGCCGGGCCGTGGCGCTTGTCTCCGGGCGCCAATGATTATTCCCTGCGCGCCAGAGTGGTGCTGCAACCCGGAAATCAGATGGCGCGATTCCGGTATTCGCTGGGGCTGGCGCCGGTCCAGCGCTTGAATGCGCGGGTGAATGCGCTTTGTCCGGAAAAACCCAGCAGGAAGGTGATGTCGGTCAGCGTCAGCCTGCGGTCATCGATGTAGCGCAGTGCCATTTCGCGCCTCGTGTCATCCACCAGTTGCTGGTATGTGGTTTCCGCTTCGGCGAGCTTGCGCTGCAGTGTGCGGCGACTCATGTTCAGGCGACGCGCGATCTCCTCGCCCGAGGGTTCGCCGGAAGCCAGATGCTCGAGGAACACCGCTCTGGCCCGCGACACCACGTCGTCCTCGGACAGTTTCGCCAGCTGCTCCGCCAGCAGATGATCAAACACGCCCATCAGCGGACGGTTGGAAGTCGGCAGCGGCCGGGTCGCATCGGCGCTGGAAAGCGTGAATCCGTTTTCCCCCGAACCGAATTCGACTGCGCAGCCGAAAAATCCGGCCCAGGGTTCGGGGTCCGCCGGACGGCTGCGCTTCAGCGTCACCTGCAGGGGGATGATTTCAGATCCCGCATTGGTGCGGCACATGTCCAGTGCGACGGAAAGGATGCAATCCGACAGCACCCCTGCCACCACCGGGTGCGCATGATCGAGTGCATAGGAAAATTTGCAGCCTTCAGCCGTATCCTCGACATGGGTCACCGTGCGCTCGCCGATGATGCGCCAGTAGCGGACCACCCGCATCAGCCCCGTGCGCAGCGTCGCGCTGGCCAGCCAGGCATGTCCAAGCACGCCGAGGTTGCCGGGATGCCAGCAGCGGGCCGCCTGCAAACCCCAGGCCTCGTCCTGTATCTGTTCGGCAGCGTGCATCAGCAAGGCATCGAGCGCCTTCACCGGCACGCGGGCGTCGGAGTTTTCAGGCAGATCGAGGTCAAGTCCCGCTTCGCGCAAAAAACGCGACGCGTCCAGTCCGTAGCGGTCCAGAAGCTTGTGATAGATCTGGGTGGTGGAAGCAAGACTGGTTGGAATCATGAAGACTCCAGCAGCACCGGCAAAGACGCGAACTCCGGCGCTGGGCAGACAACATTGGCGGAGAGGGTGGGATTCGAACCCACGATGCCGTTGCCGGCATGCCGGTTTTCGAGACCGGTACATTCAACCACTCTGCCACCTCTCCGGTAATCCGCTGCAGCCATGGCAAGGGGCAGCATTCTACCAGCGTCGCCGTGCTAGCGCACGGGCTCCAGCGCCCTCAACCCGCCCATATACGGCTGCAGCGCCGCCGGGATGTCGACGCCGCCATCGGCGCGCTGGTAATTCTCCAGCACCGCCACCAGGGTGCGCCCTACCGCCAGGCCGGAACCGTTCAGCGTGTGCACCAGTTCGGGCTTGTTCTTGTCGTTGCGGTAACGCGCCTGCATGCGCCGCGCCTGGAAACCCTCGAAATTGCTGCAGGAGGAAATTTCGCGGTAGGCGTTCTGCCCCGGCAGCCAGACCTCGATGTCGTAGGTCTTGGCCGCGGAGAAACCCATGTCACCGGTGCACAGCGTGACGGTGCGATAAGGAAGTCCGAGTTTTTTCAGGATCGTTTCGGCATGAGCCGTCAGCTCTTCGTGCAATTCATACGATTTTTCGGGCAATGAAATCTGCACCAATTCAACCTTGTCGAACTGGTGTTGGCGGATCATGCCGCGGGTGTCTTTGCCGTAGGAGCCGGCTTCGCTGCGGAAGCACGGCGTGTGGCAGACGAATTTCAGCGGCAGGTCATTGAGCGCAAGAATCTGCTCACGGACAAAATTGGTCACCGGGTACTCGGCGGTCGGAATCAGGTAAAGATCCCTGCCTTCGATCTTGAACAGGTCGTCCTTGAACTTGGCGAGGCTGGATACGCCGTTGGCGCACTCGCCCGTCACCATGTACGGCGCATAGACTTCGGTGTAACCGTGCTCCTGCGTGTGCACGTCGAGCATGAACTGTGCGATGGCCCGGTGCAGCCGCGCCAAGCCGCCGCGCAGCACGGAGAAACGCGCGCCGGCAATCCTGCCTGCGGTGTCGAAATCCAGCCCCAGCACAGCACCTACATCGACATGGTCCTTCACTGCAAAATCGAATTTTCCCGGCTCGCCGACACGCCGCACTTCGACGTTGTCATCAGCGGATTTTCCCGCCGGTACCGAGGCATGCGGCAGATTCGGAATCACCATCAGGAAATCATTGAGCCGCTGCTGCACGTCCTCAAGCTTCGTTTCCAGCGACTTCAGCTGCTCGGCCTGGGCGTTCACTTCCGCCATCAGCGCCGATGCATCCTCTTTTTTTGCCTTCAGCTGGCCGATCTGCTTGGACAGCGCATTGCGCTTCGCCTGCAGTTCCTGGGTTTCGGTCTGGATGGCCTTGCGCTCCGCTTCAATGGCGGCAAACTGCGCCGTGTCCAGCACATAGCCGCGGTCCGCCAGCCGGGCTGCAACCGCCTGCACATCAGTCCTCAGTGTCTGTATATCCAGCATATCGGTCTCGAATCCGTTCTATACGTCAGGCAGCAGCGCAGGCCGCCCATTAAAAGAGCCGACATTATCGGCGAGTTCACCGGCGACAGCCAGAGTCTCCTGCCCCGCAACTTGACACGGCTGCAGCCCCCCTTCTACAGTCCGGCCTCCCTTAATTTTCCGCTGGCCCGGCCCACATCATGCCCACCGTCCGTCCTTTCAACATTCCCGGCTTCATTCCGCATACGAAAAAACCCCGGACGCGGTTTCCTGCCGGCGCCTGCGACTGCCATGCCCATGTGTTCGGGCCGCAGGAACGTTTTCCCTATCTTGATAGTGCGGCTTACATCCCGCCCGATGCGGTGACGGCGGATTATGTCGGCATGCTGAAAATGAACGGCTGCGATCGCGGCGTGCTGGTGCAGCCCAGCGTGTACGGCACCGACAACAGCTGCATGGTCGATGCGCTGCGTTCGGGTCTGCATGCGCTGCGCGGCATCGCGGTGGTGGAAGCCAATGTATCAGACAGCGAACTCGCCGATCTGCATGCCGCTGGTGTGCGCGGTGTGCGCATCAACCTCGCCTCGGAAACCGAAGGCCTGACACTGGCCGACGGCGAGCGCCTCGCGCCGCGACTGAAGGAACTGGGCTGGCATCTGCAGTTTTATCTCGACCTGCCGAAAATGCCCGAGGCCGAGGCCAAGCTGGCGAAGCTGAAAATCGACATCGTCATCGACCATTTCGCGCGCTGCCAGGCGCAGGATGGCGTGAATGCACCGGCATTCCAGGCCCTGCAGCGACTGGTCAGCCGTGACAACTGCTGGGCCAAGATCATGGGGCCCTACTTCACATCAAAAAATGCGCCGCTGTATCCGGAGCTGGTGCCGCTGGCACGGGCTTTGGTTGCGGCTGCACCGGATCGCATCGTCTGGGGCACCGACTGGCCGCATCCCGGCGCACGCACGCTGATGCCGGAGGATCATCTGCTCGCCGACATGCTGGCGGAATGGGTGCCGGATGAAACGCAGCGGCGCAAAGTGCTGGTGGACAATCCGGCGCGCCTCTACGACTTCTAAAAATATCAATAAAATCAAATACTTGTAAACTATTTGCCTTTATTGCGATCCAGCTCGCGCAAGTGTGCGAGTTTTTCGGCGATTTTGCTTTCCAGCCCGCGGTCCGTCGGCTTATACAAGTCCGGCGCCTTCATGCCGTCCGGCAGATAGTTTTCACCGGCGGCATAAGCCTCCGGTTCGTCGTGGGCATAACGGTACTCGCGGCCGTAACCCAGTTCCTTCATCAGTTTGGTCGGCGCATTGCGCAAGTGTTCCGGCACCGGACGCGACGGGTCGTTGCGCACCAGATCGCGTGCGCGGTTGTAGGCCATATACGCAGCATTGCTTTTTGGCGCGACCGCGAGATAAATCGCTGCTTCTGCCAGGGCCAGTTCGCCTTCCGGTGAACCGAGGCGTTCATAGGTTTCACAGGCATCCAGCGCCATGCGCAATGCGCGCGCGT
>CAZSIR010000177.1:0-5508 GCA_964606765.1 uncultured Bordetella sp.
GCCGCGCTGCTGAGCGTGGTGCTGGCCGCGGTGGCGATTGCGCTGGCGGCGCGGCGTTTCCTGCAGCGCCATCTCGATGCCTGCGCCATCATGCGCTGCCACGGTGCATCGCGCGGACGGGTGGTCAGGCTGTACCTGTGGCAGTTCATGGTGCTAGGCAGTGTTGCCAGTCTTGCCGGCTGTGCGCTGGGCCTGCTGGCCCAGCATCTGCTGGCATTGTGGCTGGGCAGCCTCGCCACGGTCGAATTGCCCGCAGCCGGTGTGCTGCCGGCGCTGCACGGCTTTGTCACCGGACTCGCCTTGTTGCTGGGATTTTCACTGCCGCCGCTGCTGGCCCTGGGCAGCGTGTCGCCGCTGCGTGTCTTGCGCCGTGATCTCGGTGCGCCCGCCGGTTCGGGCTGGATGGCCTACGCACTGGGCGCCGTCGTGATCGGCGGGCTGATTTTGTGGAAAGCGGGCGACCTGCGCCTCGGCGCGCTGGTGTTCGGCGGTTTTGTCGGCGCCATGCTGCTCGCCGGCCTGCTGACCTGGGGCGTCATTGCCGCGATCTCCCGGCTGCGCTCGGCCGGCGTGTCCTGGCGCTTCGGCATCGCCAACCTGCGGCGTCGCCGGCTGGCCAGCGTGCTGCAGGTGGTGGCGTTGGGCGTCGGCGTGATGGCGCTGCTGACGCTGACGGTGATCCGCGGCGAACTGCTGCAACTGTGGCAGGACAGCCTGCCGCCGGATGCGCCCAACCGCTTCATCGTGAACATCCAGAAGGACCAGGTCGGACCGCTGCAACAATTTTTTGCCGGCCGGCAGATGGCGATGCCCGAGCTCTATCCGATGGTGCGGGCGCGGCTGACGCAGATCAACGGGCGTTCCGTCAGTTCCGCCGACTATGCCGATGACCGTGCGCGGCGTCTGGTCGACCGCGAATTCAACCTGTCCTGGGCCACGCAGATGCAGAAGGACAATCTGCTGGTGGCCGGGGAATGGTGGAGCGCTGAGACGGGGAGCAACAATAGCCGGCGCAGCGACCAGTTTTCGATGGAGGACGGCATCGCACGCGCGCTGGGCGTGGGCGTCGGTGACCAGCTGACCTTTGATTCCGCCGGCAATGTGCTGACCGCCGAAATCACCAGCCTGCGCAAGGTGGACTGGGATTCCTTCAATGTGAACTTTTTTGTCGTTGCGCCGCCGGGACTGCTCGAGCAGCAGCCGGTGAGTTATGTCAGCAGCTTTTACCTCCCGCCGGGCAACGTGGAATTGCTCAATGCGCTGGTGAAGGCATTCCCCAATTTCCTGCTGATCGACGTCGCGCAGGTGCTGGGCCAGGTGCAGGCGATGATCACCCAGGTGTCGCGCGCGGTGCAGTTCGTCTTCCTGTTCACGTTGCTGTCAGGGCTGGTGGTGCTGTATGCGGCGATTGCGAGCACCCAGGATGAGCGCCTCTACCAGGCCACCATCATGCGCACCCTCGGCGCCAGCCGCGAACAGCTGGCGCGGGCCAACCTCGCCGAATTCGCGCTGATCGGCGCGCTGGCCGGACTGATCGCGGCGGCGGGCGCCAATGCGCTCGGTTATGCCGTGGCCAGCCGCATCATCAATGTCGGCTACAGCTTCAGCGCCTCGGTGTGGGTGATCGGCATCGCCTGCAGCATCATCGGCGTGGCTGCGGCCGGTTATCTCGGCACGCGACGGGTGTTGCACATATCTCCGCTGCGCGTCCTGCGCCAGCTGTCCTAGTCCCCCCCAAAAAAACATCGCCCGGCATCCGGGAGAGGTGCTGCTTGACATGCAGGTATTTACCTGCATATAATCCGCCCACGAATGAACGCTGACAAGGTTTTCAAGGCGTTAGCCGACCCGACACGCAGAAAGCTGCTTGATCTGCTGTGCGAGAACAACGGGCAAACGCTGGGCGAGCTCTGCGAGCACCTGGACATGGCGCGGCAATCGGCCACGCAGCACATCGGGATCCTTGAAGCGGCCAATCTGGTGAGTACGGTCTGGCGTGGCCGGGAGAAGCTGCATTTCATCAATCCGGTGCCGTTGCACGAGGTTTACGAGCGCTGGGTGCGGAAATTCGAACGCCAGCGGCTCATTCTGCTGCATGACATCAAAAAGGAACTCGAAGGAGAGTAACCATGAGCAAAGAGAAGACGAGCTTCGTTTATGTGACCTACATACGCTCGACGCCGGAAAAGGTGTTCGAGGCCATCACGAAACCGGAGATTGCGCGGCGCTACTGGGGCCACGAGAACGTCTCCGACTGGAAGCCCGGGTCGGGCTGGGAGCATGTGCGCGCCAACGAACAGCGCACGGTGAATGTGGTCGGCAAGGTGGTCGAGGTCGCGCCGCCGACGCGCCTGGTCATCACCTGGGCGAGTCCCGCGCAGGCAGCCGATCCGGCCAGTTACAGCCGCGTGAGTTTCGACATTGCGGAGTACGAGGGGATGGTGCGGCTGACCGTCACCCACGACGAACTCGAGGCCGGCAGCGGCATGGCCAAGGGCATCCAGCGGGGCTGGCCGATCGTGCTGTCCAGCCTCAAGTCCTTGCTTGAGACAGGGCAGGCCATCGACGTTTTCGCCCAGCCGAAAGCGGGTCCGCGCGAAAGCTGTTCCTAAGCCGGTCGCGTCAACGGCGGGGATCAGGAGTACGCATGAAGATCGGCATCATCGGCGCCGGGAACATCGGCGCCCGGCTCGCAGCAAAACTCGCGAGGGCGGGGCATGCTGTCCGCATCGCCAATTCCCGGGGGCCTAAGTCTTTGCAGGCTTTCGCCGACGGCGCGGGCGTGACAGCAGTGACGGTGCACGATGTGACGGAGGGCGTGGAGGTCCTCATCCTGTCGATTCCCTTTGCGAAGCTGCCGCTCCTGCGGAAAGTCATCGCACAATTGCCGGCGGACGTGGTCGTGGCCGACACCTCGAATTATTTTCCGGTTCGCGACGGACAGATCGCGGCGATTGATGACGGCGAGGTCGAAAGCCTGTGGGTCTCCGAACAGCTCGGACGTCCGGTCATCAAGGCCTGGAACAATGTCCTCGCCGCAATCCTGGAGTGCAGGGGCTTGCCTGCGGGTGCCGGGGGACGGCTCGCCCTGTCGGTGGCAGGCGATGATCACGCGGCCAGACAACGGGTCATGTCACTCGTCGAGGGCACCGGCTTTGACGCCATTGATGGCGGGCCGCTCTCCGAGTCCTGGCGACTACAGCCCATCACCCGGGCTTACTGCTCGGAACTCACGGCCGGGGCCTTGCGTCGCGCACTGGCGGCGGCTGACCGCGAGCGCGCGCCGCGGCTGCGCGAGGCGATGGTCGAGGAATTCATGGCGCTGGGCAGCCGGATTACGACGGAAGACATTCTGCGCCTCCACCGCGCGGCAAGCGCCAGGGGATGAAAAAAGCGACCCCCGCAAAGCGGCGAAACCATTTTCCAACCGAATACGACCTGAACAGGAGCAGACCATGACCCAGCCCTATACCGGCGGATGCGCCTGCGGCGCGATCCGCTACTCGACCCGGCAAGAGCCCGTTTTCCAGAACCACTGTCAGTGCAGTGACTGCCAGCGACGCAGCGGGACAGGACACGGCGCCTGGCTGACTTTCCCCGCGCGCGCCGAGATGACTATCACCGGCGAGGCGAAACACTGGGAGGTCGCGGGTGACAGCGGCAACATGAAAATACACGCCTTCTGCCCGGACTGCGGAACACCGGTCTACCTGCGTTTTGCGGCGATGCCGGAACTGATCGCGGTCCCCGCGGGCAGCCTGGACGAGCCCGGCCGCTTTGCGCCGCAGGTACTCACCTACAGCGTCCGTGGTCTGGCATGGGATGTCATCGATCCCTCATTAAAGGCATTCGAGCGCATGCCACACGCCTAGCTGCGAGTAGCCCATCGAACCATAACCGGTTTTTGCCAGCACTACACACGTGGTTCATCAGGGATTTCACGGTTACGGTAACGGCGCTGCGATATATACTTCGGGGAAACAGGCCCTGGCCCATGACCGAATCCTCGACTATATATATATTATTGATTTTATTGGTATTTTTGTGCATCGTCATCGGCTTGATGATGGCACAGAGCCGTGTCGTCGCACTCACGGTGCGCAACCTGCAGCAGGCGCTGGAAGACAAACACCGGGCAATGCTCGGCGACCTGCATGACGGCCTGACCAAACAGGGCGACCGCCTGGGCCAGCAGGTCACCGAGGCGGGCGACAAGCAACGCCTCAGCACCGCCGATGAACTGAAACAGACCCGTGACGTGCTGCATCAACTGCGCCTGACGCTGACCCAGGAAATGGGCAGCCAGCGTGAAGCCATGCTGGAGCGCCTGTCAGCGACGACGGAAACGCTCAACACCAAGATCGAGGCGCGGCTCGGCGAGATCGCCGGCAAGGTCAATGAGCGCCTCGATGAAGGTTTCAAGAAAACCAACGAGACCTTCGTCAACGTGATGACGCGGCTGGCGACCATCGACGAGGCGCAGAAAAAAATCGAAAGCCTGACCGGCAGCGTGGTCAGCCTGCAGGAACTGCTGGGTGACAAGCGCGCGCGCGGTGCTTTCGGCGAAGTGCAGCTGGAGGGCCTGGTGCGCAATGTGTTGCCGGCCAGCGCCTATGAAATGCAGGCTACGCTCAGCAACGGCAGCCGTGCCGACTGCGTGCTGCGCCTGCCGCCGCCGACCGGCATGGTGGCGGTGGATTCGAAATTCCCTCTGGAAAACTACCACCGCATGTTCGAGCCCTCGCGCAGAAGCAGTTCCGCGCCGACATCCGCAAGCATGTCGATGACATTTCGAAAAAATACATCATTGCCAACGAAACCGCGGACGGCGCGGTGATGTTCGTGCCCGCCGAGGCGGTGTTCGCCGAAATTCATGCCCACCACGCCGAAACCGTCGAATACGCGATGGGCAAGCGGGTGTGGATCGTGTCACCGACGACCCTGATGGCCGTGCTCAACACCGCACGCGCCGTGCTGAAGGACGTCGAGACCCGCAAGCAGATCCACGTCATCAAGGATTCGCTGGCACGACTGGCTGTGGAGTTCGGGCGCTTCGACGAGCGCATGCGCGACCTTGCCAAGCACATCCGCCAGGCCTATGACGACGTCGAGAAGGTGCAGGTCACCAGCGGAAAGATATCCCAGCGCTTCGCCCAGATCGAAGGCGTGGAGCTCGACGAAGCGCCCGAAACCGCCAAGGTGCTGAAACTGGGCGACGGGCGCGATGGCGCCTGAGCCGGCGGGCATGATCGGCTGGTTCGGGCGCTGGCGCCGTTCCCGCGCCGTGCTGCGCCAGGCCATCGACGCGCGGCTGTGGCAGCAGGTGGTGTCGCGCTTCTCCTTCCTGCGCGTTCTGCCGGCAGCGGACCAGCGGCGCCTGTATGAGCTCGTGGCAGTCTTTCTTGACCGCAAGACAATCAGCGGCGCCGGCGGCCTCGACATGACGCGGGAGATGCAGTTGCTGATTGCCGCCCAGGCCTGCCTGCTGGTGCTGAACCTGGACCTGGA
>CAZSIR010000178.1:0-4037 GCA_964606765.1 uncultured Bordetella sp.
ATGTGGATCTGCTGGTTGTAACGGAAGTACTGCGCCAGTTCGCCGCGGGCATGGTGCGCCAGCATGTGATAGTGCAAGGCGCGGATTTCGGCGATGTCGGCATCCGTGGCATTGCGGCAGGCGAGGTCGCCGGCCAGCGCTTCCAGCGCGCCGAGCACCGTGAACACTTCCTTCATTTTTTCCGGCTTCAGCGGCGCCACCACCGCGCCGCGGTTGGGCAGCAGTTCGACCAGGCCTTCCGAGGCCAGAAACTTGATCGCCTCGCGCAAAGGTGTGCGCGAAGTGCCGAGTCTTTCCGCCAGCACGCGTTCATTGAGCTTGGTTTCCGGCGCCAGCTCGCCCTGTACGATCAGGTCGCGCAACTGGTCGATTACGGTTTCATGCAGCAACCGGCGCTCGGCCAGTGAAGTGACATTGACGGGCGTGGCGGAAGCTGTGGCTTGGGTTGTGGCAGTCATATCAAACTCCGTTTGTATGCATAATACCGCTCTGCAGCAATACGGGCAATAAATAAATATCAATTAAATCATATAGTTATAAATTTTCTCCCTAGTGGTAATGTCTGGAGCCCCATTTTTGCATACAAAAAAGGTTTGCCCTGCCGGAGCGCCGGCGTTACCATGCCTGCTCAACTCTTGCCCCCTGGAGCATGACCATGAGCCACACCGCCGGCCGCCATTTCCTGCAAATCCCCGGACCCAGCACCGTGCCGGAGCGCGTGATGCGCGCCATCGACATGCCGGTCATCGATCATCGCGGTCCTGAATTCGCGCAGCTCGGCAAGGACGTGCTCGCCGGCATGAAACGCGTGTTCAAGACCCAGGCCGATGTCGTCATTTATCCGGCCTCCGGCACCGGTGCCTGGGAAGCGGCGCTGGTCAATACGCTGTCCCCCGGCGACACCGTACTGATGTACGAAAGCGGCCAGTTCGCCACGCTGTGGAAGAACCTCGCGCTGCGCCTCGGCCTGAAACCGGAATTCATCAGCGGCGACTGGCGCCACGGCGCCGACCCCGCCGCCATCGAAGCGCGGCTCGCGGAAGACAGCGCGCACAGCATCAAGGCCGTGTGCGTGGTCCACAACGAAACTTCCACCGGAGCGACCTCACGCATCGCCGAAGTGCGCAAGGCCATCGACCGCGCCAAACATCCGGCGCTGTTCCTGGTCGATACCATCTCCGGGCTGGGCTCGATTGATTACCGCCACGATGACTGGGGCGTCGACGTCACTGTGGCCGGTTCGCAGAAAGGTCTGATGCTGCCGCCTGGACTGTCCTTCAACGCCATTTCCGCCAAAGCCCTCGCCGCCGGCAAAAATGCGAAGCTGCCCTGCTCCTACTGGTCCTGGGAAGAAATGCTCGGGCCCAACAAGACCGGCTTTTTCCCCTATACCCCGGCGACCAACCTGCTCTACGGCCTGCGGGAAGCCATCCGCATGCTCGAAGAGGAAGGCCTCGACAAGGTGTTCGCACGCCACCAGCGCCATGCCGAAGCCACGCGCCGCGCGGTCAAGGCCTGGGGCCTCGAAATCCTCTGCCAGAACCCCGCTGAATACTCCGGCGTGCTGACCGCGGTGCTGATGCCGGCCGGCCACAGTGAAGTCGCCTTCCGCAAGGTCGTGCTGGAACGCTTCAACATGTCGCTGGGCAGCGGCCTCGGCAAGATTGCCGACAAGGTGTTCCGCATCGGCCATCTCGGCGATTTCAACGACCTGACCTTGATGGGTACGCTGGCCGGCGTCGAAATGGGCCTCGAACTCGCAGGCGTTCCGCATCAGAAAGGCGGCGTGGCCGCGGCGATGGGCTATCTCGCCGGTGAAAAAATCCCGGCGCGTGCAGCCCGGGCGGCCTGAACGTACTCTGCGGCGCACGGCCCGGTGCTATGCTTGATTCGACGCCGGGGTTGAACGCTGCCAACCGAGGATCGACGACTCCGGCCCCCACCACCAGGAGGACGTCGTCATGTTGCGGTTTTTTGTCACCCTCAGCGCCGCGCTTCTCGCGGCAATCCCGCTGGCCCGCGCCCAGTCAAACTATCCCGAACGGCCGATCCGCCTGATCGTGCCTTTCGCCGCCGGCGGCGGCACCGACATCAGCGCCCGGCTGCTGGTCGACAGCATCGGTCCCCTGCTGGGCCAGGTGCTGGTGATCGACAACCGCCCCGGCGCCGGCAGTGCGCTGGGCACCGATCTGGCGACCAAGGCCGCGCCCGATGGTTACACCCTGCTGCTGGGCAATATCAGCCTCGCTTTCAACGCCGCGCTCTACAAAAAACTGCCCTATGACGCCGTGCGCGACCTCGCCGCGATTTCGCTCGCCACCGACCAACCCAACATCCTGGTCACCCATCCTTCGCTGCCGGCGAAAACCCTGCAGGAATTCTCGGCTCTGGCGCGGGCGCAGCCGGGAAAGATCACCTACGCTTCGGCCGGCCTCGGCTCCGGCACCCATCTCGCGATGGAAATGCTGATGCTGTCGCAAAAACTCGACATGGTGCATGTGCCGTACAAGGGCACCGGCCCCGCCATCAACGCGCTGCTCGGCAACCAGATCAATTCCTTCCTCTCGACTTTCGCCTCGGCACTGCCGCACATCAAGGGCGGCCGCATGCGCGGCATCGGCGTCACCAGCCTCAAGCGCGCACCGACACTGCCGGAAGTGCCGACCATTGCCGAATCCGGCGTGCCGGGCTTTGAATACAGCACCTGGTACGGCGTGCTGGCGCCGGCGCGCACACCGAAGCCGGTCATCGAAAAACTCAACAAGGTCATTGTCGGCGTACTCAACACGCCGGACATGCAGCAGCGTTACGCCGCGCAGGGCATGGACACCCGGCCCACCGGCAGCGCGGAATTCGCCGCGCTGCTCAAATCGGAAACCGTGAAATGGTCCAAAGTCGTGCGGGATGCCAAAATCCCGCAACAATGATCTGCTGATACGACACAGGCCATGACCACCGACTCCATCCTGACCACCCGCGACGGCGCCATCGCCACCGTCACGCTGAACCGCCCGGACAAGCTGAATGCGCTGAACCGGGCGATGTGGGAAGGACTGGGCGACACCATGCGCCGGTTGTCCGGCAACGACGCGCTGCGCTGCATCGTGCTGCGCGGCGCCGGCGGCAAGGCGTTTGCCGCCGGCGCGGACATCGCCGAATTCGCCACCGAGCGCGCCAACGCGCGCCAGGCCAAACAATACGGTGACCTGATCCACGCCACGATGCAGGCCGTCGCGCAATGCCGCCATCCGACCGTCGCGATGATCGAAGGCGCCTGTGTCGGCGGCGGGCTGGAGATTGCCGCGATGTGCGACATGCGGGTGTGCGGCACGTCCAGCCGCTTCGGCGTGCCCATCAACAAACTCGGCCTGACCATGGGTTATGGCGAACTGTCGGGACTGCTGGCCCTGGTCGGCCGGGCAGTCGCACTCGAAATCCTGCTGGAAGGCCGCGTGTTCGATGCCGAAGAGGCGTATCGCAAACGCCTGGTCAACCGCGTGGTGGCCGACGACCAGGTCGAAAGCGAAAGTTACTCGCTGGCGCGGCGCATCGCCGACGGCGCCCCGCTGGTCGCGCGCTGGCACAAGCAGTTCATCGAACGACTGACGGTGAATGCCAGCATTGCACCCGAGGAATGGGACGTCGGCTTCGCCTGCTTCGACACCGATGATTACCGTACCGGCGTGCAGGCCTTCCTCGCCAAAACCAAACCGGATTTCAAGGGACGTTGATGCGGACCCTGTTCGCACTGCTGCTGGCGCTGACCGGCATCCACGCCTTTGCCCAGGCCGATTACGCCCGCGAACAGCGCTGGGCCGAAGAAATCACGCCCGCCATCCTGGTGGGCGACCCGGTGCAGCTCGCGCTGCCTTCGGGCCGCAGGTTTCTCGGCCTATACGCGCCGAACGCCAAGGCACAGGCCGGCGTGGTCGTGGTCCACGGCCTCGGCGTGCATCCCGACTGGAACCTGATCAACGCGCTGCGCAGCCAGCTCTCCGAGCAGGGCTACAGCACGCTGTCGATACAGATGCCGGTGC
>CAZSIR010000178.1:4137-5490 GCA_964606765.1 uncultured Bordetella sp.
CGGCGCTGATCATTATTTCAACGGCATGGAAAATGAACTGGTGCGCAACGTCAAGCTGTTTCTCGATCGCAGCACCCGCTGACGCCTGAACAAGGATTGCTGATGAAACCACTGTTGCCGTCAGCCGCCGGCATCATTGCCGGACTGCTGTGCGCGCTTCCAGCCCTGGCGGCAAGACCCCTGATCACCGACGATGCACGCACGGTGGATGCCTACGCCTGCCAGGTCGAGTCATGGATCCGAAACAACCGCAACAGCCGGGAATACTGGGCCCTGCCGGCCTGCAACTTCACCGGCAACCTCGAACTGACCCTGGGCGGCGCCAAAACAGACGATGACCTCACCGGCACCCGCACCACCGACATCCAGTTCCAGGGCAAAACCCTGTTCAAGCCGCTGGAAACCAACGGCTACGGCATTGGCCTCGCCGCGGGTTATGTCGCGCATCCGGCGAGTCATGACAACCACGCGCTGCGCGGCGATGCCTATTTCTACGTGCCCGCGAGTTTTTCCTTCGCCGCCGACCGCTTCGTGCTGCACACCAACCTCGGCGCGAAGCATGTGCGCGCGGAAAGCCGGAACCGCGGCACCTGGGGCATCGGCTCCGAGACCCTGATCACGCCCCGCCTGTTCCTGATCGCGGAAACCTTCGGCGAAACCTATAACAATGCGGCCTTCCAGATCGGCCTGCGTTTCTGGATCGTGCCCAACCATGTGCAGGTCGACACCACCTACGGCAGCCAGTTCGGCGACAAACCGGACTCGCGCTGGTTTTCCGTCGGCCTGCGCCTGCTGTCGCTGCCGTTCCTGAAATAAAGCAAAGGGGATCCTCATGCCCGATCATCAATCTGTCACCCTCACCGGCGGGCACTTCCAGTGGGACGACCCGCTGCTGCTCGAAGCACAGCTCAGCGACGAGGAAAAAATGATCCGCGACACCGCGCGCCAGTACGCGCAGGAAAAACTGGCGCCGCGCATCCGCGACTGGAACCGCAACGAAACCTTCGACCGTGCCGTGATGCTTGAAATGGGCGAACTCGGCTTCCTCGGCGCGCCGCTGCAGGGGTACGGCTGCGCCGGCATCGGTTACGTCGCCTACGGCCTGATCATGCGCGAACTGGAACGTGTCGATACCGCCTTCCGTTCCGCCTGTGGTGTGCAAAGCGGCCTGGCCATGACGCCGATCTACGCCTACGGCAGCGAAGAACAACGGCAAAAGTATTTGTCCAAAATGGTCACCGGCGAACTGCTCGGCTGTTTCGGTCTGACCGAACCCGATCACGGTTCCGATCCCGGTTCCATGCTGAGCCGGGCGCGCACGGTGGACGGCGGTTACCGGCTCTCCGGCAGCAA
>CAZSIR010000179.1:0-5266 GCA_964606765.1 uncultured Bordetella sp.
GGATCGAGCACGATGCCGTTGGGACTGGGGCCATTCGTTATCAGGCAGTCGAGACGGCCATCCACGCTGTGGCGGTAAACCCTCCCTGTCGGATCGTGGATGCCGGTCTGGCCCTGGTCGGTGAAATACAGATCGCCGTTCCGCGCAAACGTCAGGTCGTTGACGCCTTTGAAGCCCTCGGACTGGTTGTGCGTCAGGAAGTCCTCGACACGTCCGGTTTTCGGATCGCAGCGCAGGATGCCGCGGCGGTAATCGGCAATGAACAAGGAACCATCCCGATGGACGGCGATGCCGTTGGGCCAGCCGTCATATTCGGCGGCGACATCGAATTCCCCCTTCGGCGACATGCGCAGGATGCGGCCATAGGGAATGTCGACCATGTAGAGATTGCCGTCACGGTCGAAAGCGGGGCCTTCGAGAAAACAGTCGAGCTTCGATCCCGGGTGATTGGCATCAATCCAACTCGATGGCGCACCGCCCTTGCGCAAACGGTCTGGTACGGCGGCAAATACATCGGCTTCAATCAGCCGCGGCGGTTCAAAAAAAGACATCCTGGATACTCCGTTAATCCATCAAGAATCATGCAGCCGCATCAGTCGGCGGTGATCTTCGCCGACTTGATGATGCCGGCGTAGAGCGGGATTTCATCACGCACTATTTTGGCCAGACCTTCCGGGCCGCCAACCACGACATCGGCGCCGCGCTTGGCAAATCGCTCGCGATAATCCGGGCTCTGCACGGCAGCGGCCAGATCACGATGCAGTTTGGCGATGATGTCCGGCGGCGTCCCCGCACGGACAAACAAGCCCATCCAGCCGTCCAGATCAAACGCCGGCAAGGTAGCCGCCACGCCGGGCACATCCGGCAGCACGGAAGCGCCGCGTGCCGCCGAAATGGCGATTGCGCGCACCCGTTTGCTTTCGACATGCGGCAGTACGCCGACGATGTTGGCGAACTGCAGGTCAATGCGGCCGCTCAGCGTATCGATGAAAGCCGGCGCCGCACCCTTATACGGCACATGATTCATTTTGATTTTCGCCAGCGCCTGCAAATGCTCCATGCCCAGATGCTGCAGGTTGCCGACGCCGGCTGAAGCGTAATTAAGCTTGCCCGGATTTTTGAGAGCAAGCGCAATCAACTCCTTCACCGACTTCACAGGCATCGAAGGATGCACCACCAGCACCATCGGCCCGCTGATGATCTGTGTCACCGGCGCGAGATCCTTTTGCGGATCGTAGGGCAGATCCTTGCGCAAGGACACGTTGATGGTCATCGGCCCGGAATTGGCCAGCACCATCGTGTAACCGTCGGGCGGCGATTTCGCCACCACATCGGCACCGATGCTGCCACCGGCGCCGCTGCGATTGTCGATCAGCACCTGCTGTCCCCAGACCGGCGACAGTTTCTGACCCAGGGCCCGCGCAACATCGTCGAGCGGCCCCCCCGGCGGGTAAGGCACGACAATGCGCACCGGTTTTGCCGGAAACGATTGCGCCGCGACGGGTAATGCAAACCCAGCCAACAACACCACGACTGCACAGGTGATACGGTTCATGACCATTCTCCTCCCCGGCAACAGCCGGAATCACATATTCGCGGCGATCCAGTCCGCGACATAAGTCGCGCCCAGGAAACGGTTGTCCCCCTGGCAGTGTTCGGCACCGCCTTCTTCGGCGCTGAACACCTTGAGGGTTTTTTTCTTCGAACTGACCGCGTCATACAGCAGTTTTGCATTCGCCACCGGCGAAATCGAATCTTCCTCTCCGTGTGTCACCAGGAACGGACAGGTGATTTTGCTGGCCACGCCCTCCAGCTTGTACAGCTCGCATTTTTTCATCGCCGAATCCATGTCCGGCATGCCCATCACCCAGGGCAGCTGGTAATGCGGCGCCGACAGCTGGGTGCCGCCGGATTCCTGGATTTTGCGGCGCGTGATCCAGGTCGCGTGGTAGTCGTAATGTCCGCCCCAGGCGATGCAGGCGGCAAACCGCTTCTCGAAAGCCGCCACGCGCGGCGCGTAATAGCCGCCCATGCTGTAGGCCATGATGGCAATCCGCTTCGGATCGACGTCGGGGCGAGCCGCGAGATATTCGTACGCCGCGGTGCCAGGCACCTCGTAGTCATGCCGGCTCGGAATGTTCTGCAGCCGCAACGCCTCGCCCTGCCCTGGCCCGTCGATGGCCAGGGTGTTGATGCCGCGCAGCGCCAGTTCGACACCGCCAAAGAGGATGGACAGTTCCTTGGTGCTGTCGAGTCCGTCGAAAAAACACACGGTCGGCGCCGGCTTGTTGCCCGGCGCCTTCATGAACCAGGCCGGCAGGGTGGTTTTTTTACCCTCGTGTTCGTATGGCACCTCGACACGCTCGATGTCCGGATACCGGTGCCGGATGCCGAGGCGGAAGCAGCGCAGGCAGCTCTGGTAGAGCTCGATTTTTTTCGGCCCCAGCCCGACGAATCGCTCGCCGACAAAATAATAGGTCGCCGCACGCAGGTAATGGCCGGCGGCCGACAGCACGAAGCGGTCTTTCATCGCCGCATCGCCCATCGCCTCGATGCGCTGCGCCTCCTTCTCCCACTCGGCGCCCCAGGCCTCGTTGTCGCCGACCCTGCCCTTCAGGCGGCGGCCGACGCGATCCACCTCGCTGATGGCCGAACCGCCCCAGCGCGCCATCTCGATGACGATCATCATGCCCTGCGACCACATGAAACTCTCGGGAAAATACTGGAAACCGGCCTTCATGATGCTGACACCTCCTCAGTGGAATTGGATTCCCGACCTGCGCTTCCAGGCATCCGGCTGGCGGCGCACAAAACAGGCGCTCTTGCCGGTTTTTACTGCCGCCGCCGGTTACTGGTTTGCGCTGCCCGCCATGCCGATCTGTTTCAGCAATTTCGAATATTTGGCGGTGTCCGTCCTGATCCAGGCCGCAAATTCCTCGGGCGATCCGCCGACCACCTCCGCCCCCTGCGCAGCCATGCGTTCACGCACCTCGGGCATTTTCAGCAGCTCGTTGATCTCGCGATTGACCTGGCGCAGGATGGCCGGCGGAACGCCCTTGGGCATTAGCACGCCGTGCCAGATGCTGCTCTCATAACCCTTCACGGTTTCACCGGCGGAAGGCAGTTCCGGCATCCCCTGCACGCGCTTGTTGCCCATCACTGCCAGCGCACGCACACGTCCTGCCTTGACATGGGGAATCGCCGCGATCATCGGCCCCGCCATCATCTGCACCTGCCCTGAAATCAGGTCCGTCATTGCCGGACCGCCGCCTTTGTACGGAATATGCACCATTTTCAGCCCCGCCATCACGTTGAACAGCTCCATGGCCAGGTGCGCGGCGCTGCCGTTGCCCGAGGAAGCAAAGTTGAGCTGGCCGGGCTTCGCCTTCGCCAGCGCCACCAGTTCCGCAACATTTTTCGCCGGCAGCGAGTTGGACACGGTCAGCAACAGCGCAATGCTGTTGAGCTGGATCACCGGCGCAAAATCGCGCGCAGGGTCGTACGGCAGATCGCGGTACAGCGTCGGATTGACCGACACGCTGGCCGGCAGGCAGAACACCCAGGTGTAACCGTCCGGCGGCGCCTTGGCGCCGATGTCGGTGCCAATGATGGCATTCGCACCGCTGCGGTTATCGATGATGATCTGCTGCTTCATGCGCTCGCCCAGCGGCTGTGCGATCAGCCTTGCCACGGTGTCAGTGCCGCCGCCCGGGGGAAAAGGCACGACAAAACGGATCGGACGCGCCGGATAGTTCTGCGCCAGCGCCGGCAGCGTCAGCAACGCCGCCGCAAGCAACAACAGGAATCTGCTGATCATGATGACTGCTCCTCGTGATGGGCCGGTTTTTCCGGCTTATTCCGCGGGTATGCCGGCTACCCTGATGACTTTCGCCCACTTGGCGATTTCGGATTTGATATAGGCCGCAAATGCCGCGGGTGTGCCGCCGTCGGGCTCGAAACCCTGGGCCTCGAGACGCTGCTTCGTCGGCCCGGCGAGTATTTTCACGGTTTCGCCGTGCAGGCGGTCGATCACCGCTTTCGGCGTGCGCGCAGGCGCCAGCAGACCGTACCAGGTGGCCGCCTCGTAGCCCTTCACGCCGGATTCGGCGATGGTCGGCAGGTCCGGCATCGCCAGCGAACGTTTTGCCGTGGTCACCGCGACCGGGCGCACCTTGCCGGATTTCACATGCGGCATGGCGGCCGGCATGGTCGCAAACATGATCTGCACCTGGCCCGAGATGGTGGCGATCAGAGCCGGTCCGCCGCCCTTGAACGGTACATGCACCATGTCGATCTTCGCCATCGATTTGAGCATTTCACCGGCGAGGTGCGAAGAACTGCCGACCCCCGCCGAGGGAAAATTCAGCGCACCGGGTTTGGCTTTGGCCAGCGCCACCAGGTCCTGCACCGTTTTGACCGGCACCGAGGGATGCGCGACCAGGATGTTGGGCGTCACCGCCACCAGGCTGACCGGGGCAAAGTCCTTCACCGGATCGAATCCGAGTTTCTTGAACAGGCTGACATTCACGGCATTGGGCGCGACGTTGCCCATCAGCAGGGTGTAACCGTCGGGGACTGCACGTGCTGCCAGCTCGGTGCCGATGTTGCCGGTGGCACCGCCGCGGTTGTCGATCACGACGTTCTGCCCCAGCTGCTGCGCCAGCTGCTCGGCCATCACCCGGCCGACCTGGTCGGTGCCGCCGCCCGGCGGATAGGCGACGATCATGCGGATGGGCCGCACGGGATAGGTATCGGCGGCTGCAATCGCAGTGGCGGACAACGCCGCCATCAGCATGATCAATAGGGCATTCCTGTTCATGATTTCCCCGTTCCGGTTTTGTTGTTATTGCGCCAGCGGCAGCGTCACCGCGCGGCCGGTGGCCATCGAATGTTCGATCGCCAGCGTCACTTCCAGATTGAGCCGGGCTTCACGCGGCTTCGCCAGCGTACAGGGTTTGCCCATGGCCAGGTGGTCCAGCCAGGCCCTGGTTTCATTGGCGATCGGCCCCCAGAATTCACCCAGCGCCCAGTCGCCCGGCGTGCCGCTCTGCAGGAACACCATGTTGACGGTGTGATCCGGCAGGTAGACGTGCGGGATGCCTTTTTCGGTGTACATCAGCTGGTCGGTATGGTCGTCGTCGAGGATCATCACGCCCTCGGTGCCGACCAGTTCGACGCGTGCGGCATGGCCCAGCGCCGGATATTTCGCCGGCAGCGCATAACTGATGCCGAGGTTGATCACCGCGCCGTCGGCATAGGTCAGGAT
>CAZSIR010000180.1:0-5253 GCA_964606765.1 uncultured Bordetella sp.
CTGTATTACGCGCCGGATCCGTCGAGCCAGATCGCCTGCTCCATCGGCGGCAACGTCGCGGAAAATTCCGGTGGCGTGCACTGCCTGAAATACGGCCTGACCGTGCACAACATCCTCAAGCTGCGGGTTGCCACCATCGAAGGTGAAATGGTCGAAATCGGCGGCGGCGGGCTGGACTCCGCGGGCTACGACCTGCTGGCACTGATGACCGGCTCCGAAGGTCTGCTTGGCGTCGTCACCGAAATCACCGTCAAGCTGCTGCCGCGCCCGGAATCGGCGCAGGTGGTGCTCGCCGCGTTTGACGACCTCGCCAATGCCGGGCAGGCCGTGGCCAATGTGATCGCCGCCGGCATCATTCCCGCGGGCATGGAACTGATGGATCAGCCGGCGACGCTGGCGGTGGAACCTTTCGTCAAGGCCGGATACCCCACGGATGCGGCAGGCATACTGCTCTGCGAATCCGACGGCACGCATGAGGAAGTTGCGGACGAAATCCGCCGCATCGAACAAATCATGGAAACAAGCGGCGCGCACCTGGTGCGCACCTCGCGCGACGAGGCTGAACGGCTCCGGCTGTGGGCCGGCCGCAAGGCGGCTTTCCCGGCGGTGGGCCGGCTGTCCCCCGACTATTACTGCATGGACGGCACCATTCCGCGCAAACGCCTTGCCGAAGTGCTGCGCGGCATCGCGGCCATGGAAAAAAAATACAGCCTGCGCTGCGCCAATGTGTTCCATGCCGGCGACGGCAACCTGCATCCGCTGATCCTGTATGACGCCAACGATGCCGACCAGCTGAAACGCGCCGAGGATTTCGGCGGCGAAATCCTCAAGCTCTGCATAGACGTCGGCGGCACCATCACCGGCGAGCACGGCGTCGGCGTGGAAAAAATCGATTCCATGTGCCTGCAGTTCCGCGCCGCCGAGCTGGAAACCTTCCATGCGCTGAAGCACGCTTTCGACGAGCACGGCCTGCTCAATCCGGGCAAGGCGGTGCCGACGCTGCAGCGCTGCGCCGAATTCGGCCGCATGCATGTGCATGCCGGCCAGGAAAAATTTCCGGACTTGCCGCGGTTCTAGTGATGTCCGATCCGGTCAAACTCCTCGCGGAAGCCATCCGCGCCGCCGCCGACGCGAAACGCCCGCTCCACATCCGCGGCGGCGGCAGCAAGGCCTTTTATGGCAACGCCGCCGCCGGAGACGATCTCGATGTCGGCGGCTACCGCGGCATCATCAATTACGAACCGACGGAACTGGTGATCACCGCGCGCGCCGGCACGCCGCTCGCCGAAATCGAGGCCGCGATGCGCGAAAAGGGCCAGATGCTCGGATTCGAGCCGCCGTACTTCAGCGGCAATCCCACGCTGGGTGGCTGCGTTGCGGCGGGCCTGTCGGGGCCGCGCCGCGCCTATGCCGGCTCGGTGCGCGATTTCGTGCTGGGCCTGCGCATGCTCGACGGCCGCGGCACGGACCTCAAATTCGGCGGCGAGGTGATGAAGAATGTCGCCGGGTACGATGTGTCACGGCTGATGACCGGCTCGATGGGTACTCTGGGCGTGATCCTGGAAGTCTCGCTGAAGGCACTGCCGCTGCCGCAGGCCGAACTGACGCTGTGCCGCGAGCAATCAAGGGTGGACGCCATCGCCGCGATGAATGCCTGGGCCGGACATCCGCTGCCGGTCACCGGCACCTGCCATGTCGAAAAACGCCTGTATGTGCGCCTTGCGGGCGCGGCATCCGCGGTCAAGGCCGCGGCGCAGAAAATCGGCGGCGAAGAAGTCGGCAATGCCGCCGAATTCTGGCGCAATGTGCGCGACCACCGCGACGTGTTTTTTGGCGGTGTGCGGCCGACCTGGCGCATTTCCCTGCCCTCGACGGCGCCTGAATTCAGCCTGACCGGTCCGCAGCTGGTGGAATGGAACGGCGCGCTGCGCTGGCTGAAATCCGATGATGACGCGAAAGTCGTGCGCGCAGCGGTGCAGAAAGCCGGCGGTCACGCCACGCTGTTCCGTCGCGGCAGTCCCGGGGTCGGCGCATTCCATCCGCTGCCGGAAACGCTGATGCAGCTGCACCGGCGCGTCAAACAGGCGATGGACCCGGCGGGCATACTCAATCCCGGGCGGCTGTACAGAGAACTATGAACATCAAAAGCTTTTGCCACAGAGGACACAGAGAGCACAGAGAAAACCTCCTGCTTTTGAATTCCTCTGTGAACTCTGTGTCCTCTGTGGCTGAAAAGGTTTCAAGCCGTGCAAACCAATCTCGCTGACCACATCAAGGACACGCCGCAGGGCCGCGAAGCCGAGGCCATCCTGCGCAAGTGCGTGCACTGCGGTTTCTGCACGGCGACCTGCCCGACCTATCAGCTGCTCGGTGACGAGCTGGACGGACCGCGCGGCCGCATCTACCTGATGAAACAGGTGCTGGAAGGCGAAGCGGCCACGACAAAAACACAGCTTCATCTCGACCGCTGCCTGACCTGCCGCTCCTGCGAAACCACCTGTCCTTCCGGCGTGCAGTACGGCCGCCTGCTGGATATCGGCCGCGCCGAAGTCGCGAAGCAGGTGCCGCGCAGCGGTTTCGAAAAAGCACGGCGCCAGGCATTGGCCGCGGTTCTGCCGCAGCCGGCCCTGTTCAGGCCGCTGCTGTCCCTCGGACGCATCGCGCGCAACCTGCTGCCGAAAGTGCTCGATGATGTGGTGCCCGATGCGCCGGTGCAGGCGCGGCCCTGGCCCGTCGGCGGCCATGCGCGGCGCATGCTGGTGCTCGAAGGTTGCGTGCAGCCCGCGCTGTCGCCGGCCACCAATGCCGCCGCTGCGCGCGTGCTCGACAAACTCGGCATCACGCTGGTCCGCGCACCGAATGCCGGCTGCTGCGGCGCCGTGACCTTCCATCTCGACCTGCAGGAACAGGCGCTGGATGCAATGCGCCGCAATATCGATGCCTGGTGGCCCTATGTCGAACAGGGCGTTGAAGCCCTGGTCTTCACCGCCAGCGGCTGCGGCATGATGATCACGGACTATGGCCATCTGCTCGCCCACGATCACGCCTATGCCGAGCGGGCCAAACGCATTTCAGCCCTGGCCTGCGATCTCGGCACTGCCATCGAAAAACAAAAAAATGAATTAAATCAAATACTTAAAAAAAACCCTCCGAAGGGGAAATTTGCCTTCCATCCACCCTGCTCGCTGCAGCACGGACTGAAACTGAAAGGCCGCACCGAAGCACTGCTGACGGAACTGGGCTTTGATCTCGCGCCGGTGGAAAACGCGCACCTGTGCTGCGGTTCTGCCGGCACCTACTCGATACTGCAGCCGGAAATTTCGGCGCAACTCAAAAGCAGCAAGATCCAATCACTCACGGCTTCTTCGCCCGCGCAGATCCTCACCGCCAACATCGGCTGCCAGACCCATCTGCAATCAGCGACCGCTTTGCCGGTGCGGCACTGGATCGAAGCGGTCGACGATCTGCTGAGCGCCTGACCGGCGCATCCGGCACTTGTACTTTTCCTGACAGGGGCGTACCCTCCAGCGGCGCAGATGGAGCGCGCGCCCGCAGCAACACCGCAAGGTACTTGTACTTTTTGTGACAAGGGCGTACTCTCCGCTGCAATTTCGCAAACGCCGGGGAGAACGCAATGGCCGCAGTTGCATCCGTCACCGCTTATGATCTGGCTGTCAGCGCGCCGTCGAAACGCGCGCGCGCACAACCGCCGCGCCGCATCAACGGCATCCCCGTCTATGAGCAGGAGTTCTGGACCAGCAAGCAGCGCCAGGCCAATCCGCTGCACGAGGTTTCCTACCGCGGCTGCTTCAAGCCGCAGCTGCCCGCCTATTTCATCGACCGTCTGAGCAAACCGGGCGACCTGATATACGACCCGTTCAGCGGTCGCGGCACCACGGCCATTGAAGCCGCGCTGATGGACCGCAATGTCATCGCCAACGACATCAATCCGCTGTCGGCAATCCTGACCCGGCCGCGGCTGCAGGTGCCGCTGATCGCCGCCATCGACGTGCGGCTGCGCGCGATCAAGATGGCGACCAGATACAAGAACGACATCGACCTGTCGATGTTCTATCACCCGGACACCGAGCGTGAACTGCTGAACCTGCGCGCCTGGCTCGCCGAGCGGCGCGCCAGCTGCATGGAAGACGACTGCGACCGCTGGATCCGCATGGTCGCCACCAACCGCCTGACCGGGCATTCGCCGGGATTCTTTTCCACCTACACGCTGCCGCCGAACCAGGCGGTGTCGCCGGAAAGCCAGATCAGGATCAATGAAAAAACCGGCAAGGCGCCGGAATACCGCGACGTGCGGGCGCTGATCCTGCGCAAATCGATGCAGCTGCAGAGCGACGTCAACGCCGCTGCGCGCTGGCGCCTGCAGCAGGCGGCGGCACGGGCGCAGTTTTACTGCAGCCCGGCGGCGCAGACACCGGCCATTGCCGACGACAGCGTGCAGCTGACGGTGACTTCGCCGCCCTTCCTCAACGTCGTGCAGTACGCAAAGGACAACTGGCTGCGCTGCTGGTTCAACGATCTGGATGCCGAGGAAATCGGCGCCGGCATCACCATGGCCGCCAGCATCAATGAGTGGTCGGCGGTGATGCAGGAGGTGCTGCACGAGCTCTACCGCATCACCCGGCCCCGGGGCTGGGTCGCCTTCGAGGTCGGCGAAGTGCAGCGCGGGTCGGTCAACCTCGACGAAGCCGTGCTGCCGCTGGGTGCGAACGCAGGATTCCGCTGCGAAGCCATCCTGATCAACACGCAGAAATTCACCAAGACCTCGAACATCTGGGGCATCGGCAACAACGAGCGCGGCACCAACAGCAACCGCATCGTGATGCTGCAGAAGCCGGCGTGAAAAAACCGGCTGCAGCGGCCGTAAGGCGGGAGAAGCGCCGTGTTTGACGCGGTCTCCGTACCCTTCGGCGCGCGCATGCTGTTCAATACCGTCAAGCTCAGGCCGGGCGTCAATTTCAATGACGTGGAACTGGCGCTGGGCGAAATCTGCAACGTGGTCAAGGGCAGCTACGGCGGCGACAAGGGCGGATTCATCGCCGGCCAGGTATTCCGCTACTCCGGGTTCGTCTCGGAAGAGGGATCACTGAACGCCCCGGGCGCAGTCGATGACCATGTCGCCATCGTCACCTACTGGCGATCGTTCGACGAGCACGAGAAATCCCACGCCGATGCGGCATTCCGCGACAAGTTTGCCGCGCTGGGCGAACTCTGCACCGACAGCCGGGAACTCGG
>CAZSIR010000181.1:0-5092 GCA_964606765.1 uncultured Bordetella sp.
CCGGCTTCATCGCCAACAACCCGCTGTTCAAGGGCGGCGCGCTGGATGCCGATGCGGTGCAGAAGGTCATCAGCTTCATGGTGCTCTGCGATTCCTTCAACGTGCCGCTGGTGTTCATGGTCGATGTGCCGGGCTTCCTGATCGGGGTCGAAGGCGAGATCCGCGGCATGCCGGGCAAGGTCATCAACTGGATGAATGCGCTGACCCAGGTCACCGTGCCCAAGCTCACCATCATCATGCGCAAGAACTACGGCCAGGCCTTCATCAACATGGCGGGGGGCAAAAACGCCGATGAAGTTGCCGTGTGGCCGATGGCAGACCTTGGTTTCATGGATCCAGCGGTGTCGGTCAATGTGCTTTATGGCGTGAAGCAGCAGGACGATCCGGAAAAGTTCGCCAAACTGAAGGCGGAAGTCGAGCGCGACACCTCCGCCTGGGGCCTGGCCGAACTGTACGAAGCGCAGCACGTGCTGGATCCGCGCGACACGCGGGAATGGCTGATCCGCACGCTGGAAGTGCATCGCAAGGGCATGAAAAACGGCGTCGGCGAACATCTGCTGCGCAACTGGCCGACCAGCTATTAACAACAAAAGAGAACAATAGCCGGCGTAAGACCGATCACCCGCGGAGGGAGTGAATCATGCAGAGCAGAATTGTCCTTGCAGCCCTGGCGCTGTTTTTCGCTGCAGCAGCAGGCGCTGCAGAGAATTATCCGGCCCGCCCCGTGCGCTTCATCGTGCCCTTTGCGCCGGGCGGCAACACCGACGTACAGGGACGGCTGATTGCGCAGAAACTGACCGAGCTCTGGAACCAGCAGGTGGTGGTGGACAACCGCGCCGGCGCCGGCGGGACGCTCGGCGTCGAAATGCTGGCCAAGGCGCCGGCCGACGGCTACACCATCGCGCTGGCCTCCTTCGGCAACATCCTCGTCGGGCCCAGCCTGTTCCCGAAACTCGGTTATGACCCGCTGAAAGACCTCGCGCCCGTGGTGCTGGTGTCGCAGCCGCCGGGACTGCTGGTGGTGAATCCCGGACTGCCGGTGAAAAACGTGACTGAACTGATCGCTTATGCCAAAGCCAATCCCGGCAGGCTGAATTACGGGTCGGCGGGCAACGGCACCTGGAACCACCTGTTTGCCGAACATTTCAAGGCGCTGACTGGAACACAGATGATGCACATCCCGTACAAGGGCGCCAATCTCGCGGTTACTGACGTGATGAGCGGCCAGATCCAGCTGTCCTTTGCGCCGTTCCCGCCCGCATTGCCGCAGATCAAAAGCGGTCGGCTGCGCGTGCTTGGCGTGACTTCGGCGCAGCGTTCACCGCTGCTGCCCGAAGTGCCGACCGTGGCCGAATCCGGTCTGCCCGGATATTCGGCGGCGACCTGGTTCGCCGTGCTGGCGCCGGCGAAAACGCCGCCGGCCCTCGTCAGCAAACTCAACCGCGACATCAACACGGTGCTGGAAAAGCCGGAAGTGAAGGCGGCCTTCGCCGCGGACGGCACCGAACCGGCGGGCGGTACGCCGGAACAGTTGCGGGAATCCATGCGCAGCGGCATCCGCCAATGGGGTGATCTGGTGCGCAAACTGGGCGTCAAACTTTAACCGGCTGCAGCGGAAGCGGAAATCCGACATGGCTTTTGAAGAACTGATCAAAGAGCTTGATGCGCGCAAACAGCGGGCGCTGGGCATGGGCGGTGCGGAAAAGCTGGCCGAGCGCAAGGCGCAGGGCCTGCTCAATGCGCGGGAACGCATCGACCGTCTTTTTGATCCGGGTTCTTTCAGTGAGTCCGGCCTGCATGCGGTGTCCAATCGTCCTGAAGACAAGACCCGGACACCCGCCGATGGCAAGGTGGCGGGTTATGGCCGGGTCAACGGGCGGGAAGTGGCCGTGGTGTCCAATGACTTCACGGTCAAAGGCGCCTCCAGCGCGCAGATCAACATCAAGAAGCTGAAGCAGATGAAAATCGTCGCGAAAAAGCGCGGCATCCCGCTGGTTTTCCTTGGTGAATCCACCGGTGCCCGCATGCCGGACGTGATGGGTGCGGGGTCCATCGGCTCCAAGGACGATCCGCAGGAATACCTGCGCATGCGCGAGGTGCCCTGGGCGGCGGGTGTGCTGGGCCACTGCTATGGCTCATCGGCCTGGTACGGTTCGATGTCGGACTTCTGCGTGATGCGCAAGGGCGCGATCATGGCGGTGTCCAGTCCGCGGTTGATTTCGATGGCCACCGGCAAGCAGTGTGACGGCGAGGAGCTCGGCGGCTGGCGTGTGCACGCCGATGTCAGCGGCATCGTCGACCAGGTGGTCGATACCGACGAGCAGGCGGTTGATGCGATCAAACAGTTCCTGTCTTATCTGCCGAGCCACAACATGGAGCCGCCGCCGGAATATCCGGTGCCCGAAGGCTCCGATGAGGCGATCCGTAACGTGATGCAGCTGATTCCGGAATCGACCAACCAGGTCTATGACATGCGCAAGGTGATCCAGTGCATCGTCGACCGTGGCTCGATGTTCGAAATGAAGGCGCGTTTCGGCAAGACCCTGGTTACCGCACTGGCGCGGCTCGACGGCAAGTCGGTGGGCATCATCGCCAACAACCCGCTGTTCAAGGGCGGCGCCATCGATGCCGACGCCTGCCGCAAGGTGCAGTCCTTTTTCGTGCTCTGCGATTCCTTCAACATTCCGATCGTACTGCTGGTGGACCAGCCGGGTTTCCTGATCGGCATGGAAGGCGAGCAGCAGGGGGTCACCGGCAAGGTGATGAACTGGCTGAATGCGATGACGCTGGTCACCGTGCCGAAGATTTCGGTGATCGTGCGCAAGAGCTACGGCCTGGCGGTGTCCAACATGGGCGCCGGCGGCAACACCGACGAACTGGCCTGCTGGCTGACCGCGGAAATCAGTTTCATGAAGCCGGATTTCGGCGCCAAGGTGGTATTCGGCGTGGATCCGGAAAAAGAACCGGAAAAATTCAGCGACGCCGAGGCGAAGATGTCCAAAGGCACCTCGCCCTATGACATGGCGGCGATCTACACCGCGCAGGATGTCATCGACCCGCGTGATACCCGTGCCTGGCTGATCCGCATGCTGGAAGTGCATCGCATGCGCATGAGCGGCGGCGTCGGGCAGCATCTGATGCGCACCTGGCCCACCAGTTACTGACCTTGCCGTCGTTGCCCGACGACATTGCCCCTCGCTTCAGGCCCCATTAAACTTGCAGCAGGCTGTTGTTGTCACACCCTTGTCCGACGCGGTAGCAGGGCGCTGCGTTTACCCAATCCGGGAGTTCCATGAAAACCGAAACCCGTTCGGCGCGCAGTGCCGCGCCAGGAGAAAGTCGCATTGCCGGCAAGTCCCGCGGCGGCGAGCTGCACATCCGCCAGATCGAAGCCATCCCGGTGGTGGTGCCGCTGCTGCATCCGATCAAATGGGCGCGCGGCGAAATCCGGAACATCGACAATGTCATTGTCGTCGTCACGCTGAGCGACGGCACCCAGGGTATCGCCGATGCGCCGCCGCGCCCGACGATCTACGGTGAAACCCAGCAATCGATTGCCACCATCATCCAGGACCATTTCGCGCCCAAGCTGAAGGGGGTGGATGCCTTTGACATGACTGCGCTGTGGTCGGTATTCGACCAGTACGCCGGCAATCCGGCCGCCAAATCCGCCATCGACATGGCGGTTTTCGATGCCCAGGCCAAGCACTTGGGCATTACTTGCGCTGAACTGCTGGGAGGCACCCCGAAAGCGTTGCCGGTGAACCGCCGGCTGATGCTGGGCTCGACCAGGGAAATGCTCAAGGAAGCCGAGCAGATGATCCAGCGTTACGGCTTCAGGGCCTGGAAGGTCAAATGCGGCATCGACAAGAAACGCGATATCGCGCTGCTGCGTGCGCTGCGCAAGCTGGTCGGTGATGACCATGAGATCACCATCGACTGCAACCAGGGCTACTCCTCCCAGGACCTGCTGGAGACTGCGCCTTACTTTGAAGAGGTCAATGTCGCGCTGATCGAGGAGCCGATCCCCGCGCGCGACGGTGCCGGCAAACGTTTTTGCGCGGAACGTACACGCGTGCCGATTTCAGGCGACGATTCCTGCATGACGCCGGATGACGTGCTGCATGAACTGAAGCTGGGCGGCATCCGTTCGGTGGTGATCAAATGCGCGCGCACCGGTTACACCCGTTCACGGCAGGTACTGGCCCTGGCGCAGTCGTTTTATACGCCGGTGCACAACGGCACCCAGGCCGACATGCAGATCGGCTGCGTGGCCGCCGCGCATTTCGCCAGTACCTACACAACACCCCATGCACATGAGTTTTCCAGCTTCATTGACGCCAAGGACCATGTCGCAAACGAAGATCCGCTGATCAAAATGGGCTGCTTGCAGCTGCCTTCCGGTCCGGGCATCGGCATGACCCTGGACCCACGCAAAATGAAGAAGTATCGTATTGATTTATAAGGATATTTTTACTGTAAGCGGGCGCTCACACAAAGCGCTCTGGTTTGCCTGCATCACCGTTGCGCTGCTGTGCGCAGCACCGGCGCAGGCAGCAGAGACAGCCCCTGAAGCGCCATTGGATTTGCGCGGTAGCGAAATCCAGATTTTCATCGAAAACGATTCCTTCGGCGGCAGCGACCAGTACTACACCAACGGCATCAAGATCGGCGGCGGAGTCCCGGCCGAAAAGGTCATCGGGCTTTTTTCACGTCCGCCCATTGCGCTGCTCGATGCCATCAGCGACGGCTCCAGCAACCACTTTGGCCTGTTCATCGGCCAGAACCTCTATACCCCGAAGGACATCACGATTGCGGCGCCGCAGCCGAACGACCGGCCCTGGGCCGCCTGGGCCTACATCGGCGCGGTGGCGCAAAGCGTCAAGGAAAACCGCCTGCACACCGTCGAGTTTGACCTGGGCTTTGTCGGCCCGCCGGCGCTGGGCAAACAGGTGCAGACCTTCTGGCATCAGTACATTGTTGATGCGCCCGAGCCGCAGGGCTGGGGCAACCAGATCCGCACGGAACCGGGGCTGATGCTGACGTACCTGCACAAGCGCCGTTACGGACCCAGCACCGGCGTGCAGGTCGT
>CAZSIR010000182.1:0-5074 GCA_964606765.1 uncultured Bordetella sp.
CGGATCCAGGCGCTGGTACTTCAAGCCGTTGTTGGCGATCTGGTTGGGTTTGCGGTTGAACACCCAGCCGTGATGCAGCGTGTAGTCCTTGGGAAAATAGCTCCACACCCAGGGCGCGTCATGGCGCAGCAGTTCAACCATGCGGTCGATGATGGCCTGGCGCTCGGCGCCGTTGGCCATGTGCTTCATGCGATCAAACAGCGCATCAAACTCCGGATTCTTGTAGTTCGAGGCATTTTCGCCCTGCGTCTGCGCCCGGCCCTGCGGCCCGTGAAACAGGAACAGGAAGTTTTCCGGATCCGGGTAATCGGCATTCCAGCCGAGGAAATACAGTTGCGCAGTGCCGCGGCGCAATTTGTCCTGCAGCCGATTGAAATCGGTGGCACGGATGACCAGCTGGATGCCGAGTTTGGAAAACTGGTTGATGTACCAGTCCAGCCGCGCCTTGCTGTCGGCGCCGCTGGACGTGGTATCCAGGTGCAACAGCAGCGGTTGTCCCGTTTTTGCATCGCGGCCGTTGGGATACCCCGCCTCGGCCAGCAGTTTTTTCGCCTGCTCGATGCTTTTGCGCTGCGGCTTGCCGTTTTTCCAGTCATAGACATAGGGATTGATGCCGGCCGCATCGGCATCACGGTATCCAAAAATGCCCGGCGGTATCGGCCCCTGCGAGGGCACGCCGCGGCCATTGCGGAATATCGAAATCAGCTCTTCCTGATCCACGGCGATCGAGACCGCCAGCCGCAGTTTGCGCGCCCGCTCCCCGGCCGCCTCCCCCACCAGCGGATCGAGCATGTTGAAACCGAGGTAAAACACGCTGGTCGCCAGCGAAGTCTGCAGGTGGATGCCGCGCTTCGCCATGTCCTCGGACAGGGTGACGTCGCCCTGGCCGCCAAAATTCACCGCCTGGTCGAATGTATCCGAACCGATGCCCGAGGCATCGTAATAGCCCTGCAGAAACTTGTTCCAGTACGGAATCTGTTCCTTCTCCAGGCTGAACACCACCTTGTCGATGAAGGGCAGCGGCTTGCCGGCATCGGCCAGCAGCCCCGCGGCCGCGTCACCGGGCTCGCCTTCAGCCGGATAAACCTCGCCGCCGTAGTTCGGATTGCGTTCCAGCACCATCTGCCGGTTCGGATTGTTGACAGTCAGCATGTACGGCCCGGTGCCGACCGGGTACCAGTCCAGCGAGATGTTTTTCTGCGCCATGCCCGGCTGGTCATAAAACCGGTCTGCTTCCGGCGGCACCGGTGCAAAAAACGGCATCGCCAGCCAGTAGGCGAATTGCGGATACTTGCCGCGCACGCGCACCGCGTAGGTATGGCGGTCGATGATGCGCACGCCCGACACGCTGTACTGCGCCAGATCGACAGGCGCCGCTTCCGGCAGCCCGGCTGCGACCTTGGTCAACTCGTCGGCCAGCGCCCTGAGGCCGACCACATATTCCCCCATCAGCTGCAGGATCGGCGAATGCAGCCGCGGATGCGCCAGGCGCTTGATCTGGTGCACATAGTCGGCGGCTTCCAGTTCGCGCGTGCCGGTGTATTTGAAATCACCCAGCGTATCGATGCCGCGCAGGTCTGCAGCGGTCAATGCGAAGTACCGCGGTTTGCCTGACTCATCGACGGCAAAAGCCGGATGCGGCTGGTATTTCACGCCGGGCCTGATGCGGATCACATATTCGCTGTACGCCACCCGCTCCGCCGCCGCGCCCTCCGGCAATGGTTTGCCCGCGGCATCGAGGTAAGCGGGTTTCGGAACCTCTGTCGCAGCGAAGGGAATCAGCTCATAGGGACGCTTGAGGTAATGGTATTGCAGCGGCGGCTGGTAAATATTGGCGATGAACGCATATTCATTCTCGGCGTAGGACTGCACCGGATCCAGATGCTTGGGCCGCTCGGAAAACGAAGCGTAAAGGATGTTGGCGCCGGCATCGGCTGCGGGATAGGGATCATTCCACGGTGACCCGCCGCAGCCTGCAATCACCGCCAGCAGAAGCGCTGCAATGCCGTGCCTGAAGGATACGCGGAATGAGGACCTGAATAGTGACATCGCGATCAAAGTGTAGCTGATATTGATGCGTGCATCTTATGGTTATAATCGCCCGCAGGCTGTTACGCGCACCATCATTTCACGGGAAAAAACATGGCGTTCCTGCAAGACAAGAAAATCCTGATTACCGGCCTGCTGTCGAACCGGTCCATCGCCTACGGCATCGCCAGGGCGGCGAGCCGCGAAGGCGCGCAACTGGCCTTCACCTACCAGGGCGAGGACATCAGGGAACGCGTGGTCAAGCTCGCTGCGGAATTCGGCAGCGTGCCGGTGCTGCCCTGCGACGTGTCCCAGGACGGGCAGATTGCCGCGCTGTACGAAAAACTGCAGTCGGAATGGGGCGGGCTCGACGGCCTGCTGCATTCCATCGCCTTCGCGCCGCGCGAAGCGCTGAAAGGCGGATTTCTCGACGGGCTGACGCGCGAGGCCTTTGCAATGGCCCACGACATCAGCAGCTACAGTTTTGCCGCCTTGGCCAAGGGCGCGGCGCCGCTGATGGCCGGAAGGAACGGCGCGATGCTGACGCTGACCTACCTGGGCGCCGAACGCACGGTTCCCAACTACAACGTGATGGGTCTGGCCAAGGCCAGCCTCGAAGCCTGCGTACGCTATCTCGCCAGCGACCTCGGCGCGCAGGGCATCCGTGTCAACGGCATTTCAGCAGGGCCGATCAAGACCCTGGCGGCCGCGGGCATCGGCGGTTTCGGCAAAATCCTCAAATTCGTCGAGGACAACGCCCCCTTGCGGCGCAATGTCACCATCGACGATGTCGGCAATGCCGCGGCCTTCCTGCTGTCCGACCTCGCCGGCGGCATCACCGGTGAGATCACCTACGTCGACTGCGGCTTCAGCACCGTGGTCGGCGGCATGCGCGGGGAATAAACGAAAAAACAGGCAACAAAAAACCCGGCACCGATTTCTCGGTTACCGGGTTTCCCGCAGCACCAGCTAACTGTGCTGGCGTAGGGTTTTAGGGTGCCGGGCGCCGTTACCGGCTAAGTGTTACTTCTTCTCGACCAGATCCTTGCGGATTTTGACTTCGGATTTCTGCCTCAGGCTCGCCAGATAGGCCGCCAGTTCAGCCTGCCCCGCCACCTGGCGCAGTGTCTGCGCAATGGCGTTCTGCTTTTCCTTGGCGCCGTCAGCTTCCTGCACCTTGCCGACCCGCACCAGCGTATAACCGCCGCCAGGCAGTTCCGCGCCGGTGTATGCCGGCAGCTTGCTGACATCAATCCTGAAAGCCTGGCGCAATACCTCGCCCGGGATACCCTTCGGGTCACCGCGCCCCGCCATCAGCGGCGCACTCCATGCAGTCTGGGCGTCCTTGCCCTGCTTCAGGGCCTCGAGCCTGGAACGGCCCTCCTGCGCCGCCAGCTGGCCGGCCTGCTGCAGGGTCAGCTTTTTCTCCAGCGCGGCACTGATCTGGTCAAAGGGCTGGATTGCCGCCGGCTTGTATTCAGCCACCCGGGCGCCGACCAGCACGCCGGGCGCCACTTCAATGGCCTCGGTATTGCGCTTGTTTTTCAGCACGTCATCTGAAAAGACCGCCTGCAGCAGTTTCTGGTTGCCTGCCTGCGCGCTCTCCGCGCCATTGCGGGTGACCCAGCCGCTTTTCTGCGGCGCCGCCTTGATCAGGTCCGCCGCCGGCTTCAGGCTGTCCGACTGCTCGAACAGCGCGTTGCTGAAAGCCTCGGCCATTTCGGCAAACTTTCTGGCTGCCAGTTGCCGCTTGAGTTCGATCTCGATCTCGGGGCGCGCCTCCTCAAAAGTCTTGCCTTTGCCGCTGCGCACGATGTCGAGACGGATGATGTGGTAACCGAACTCGCTCTCCACCGGCGGGGAAATCTCGCCGGCCTTCATCGAAAAAACCGCATCATCGAAGGGCTTCACCATCGCGCCGCGCTCGAAAAATCCGAGATCGCCGCCCTTGGCGGCCGAACCGGGATCCTGCGAATACTGCTTCGCCAGGGCAGCAAACTCCTTCGGGTTTTTCTTCAGTTGCACATACAGTTCGTCAGCCCTGGCCCTGGCTTTTTTCTTCGCATCCGCCCCGCCGCCGGCATCCGGGGTAATCAGGATATGGCTGGCCTGGCGCGCCTCCTTGACCTCAAAGCGCCGGATGTTTTCGTCGTACGCCTTGCGCACTTCGGCCGCTGCGGGCTGCATCTGCGCCAGCAGGGCGTCCGCGCTCAGCGTCACAAACTCCATGCGCACCTGCTCCGGCACGCGGAATTCGTCCTGGTGGCTGTCGTAGTACTTTTTCGCGGCGTCGGCCTCCAGCTTCACCTGCGACACATAGCGATCCGGCGTCAGCGCAAAGTGGCTGATTTCGCGCTGCTGGTCGGTGATCTTCTGCAATGAGGCCGCCTCGGCGCGGGATACGATCGTGGATCCGGTGTAGGCATGGGTCGCGTGGTCGGTGATCAGGTCCTGGCGCATGCGCTGCTCAAAAATCACCGGCGTCATGCCCTGGGCCTTCAGCAGCTCCTCGTAGCGGGCATAGGAAAAAGCCCCGTTTTCACGGAAAGCCTCCACACCGCTGATGAGGTCACGAATCTGGCTTTCCGTGATGATCAACCCGGCTTTGGAGGCGCGCTGCAGCAGCAGGCGCTGCTGCACCAGATTGTCGATCACCGAAAAGCGCAATTCGTTGCTGTCGATCAGGGCCGGATCGACACGGCCGCCGGACATGCGCTGCAGCATGTCCTGCCGCTCGCGCAGTGCCATCGCAAATTCCCCCTGGGAGATCTTGTAATCGCCCACCGTGGCCACGGCATCACCGCTGCCGCCCTTCTGAAAATAGGAGTCGATGCCGAAAAAGGCAAAAGGCGGAACGATCAGCACAAAAATGCCGATCATGACCCCCTTGCGGTGTTTGTCGATGAAATTGAACATTGCTTTCTCCAAGGCCGGCGCCGGGCCGGCGCCCATAAGAAAAAAGGCGAAACGGGTTCGCCTTTTTTAAGCTAGCTGGCGGAGTGGACGGGACTCGAACCCGCGACCCCCGGCGTGACAGGCCGGTATT
>CAZSIR010000183.1:0-5035 GCA_964606765.1 uncultured Bordetella sp.
ACGTCCAGCGTCAGCTTCAGCAGCTTGTCGGCGCCTTCGACCTGTTCGGCGTTGGCAATGCGCGCGATGCGCAGGTCGATTTTGCTGAAGTCGTCGATTGAAATCGTCGCGGGGCCGGTGGCAGCCGGTGCTGCGGTGGCGACTGCGGGTGCGGGCGTGGGGGCGGTGGTCATTTGCAGGTTTTCCTTGTTGGCGGCGACGAGTGCGGAGATTTGTTTTGGGTCGACGCGGGTCGCCAAATGTATGTATTCATTAATTTGATGTCCCTTTGCCAGATGGTTATCAATGTCTTTCCACATGAGTGGGGATACGTTCATAAAGAGTTCTGCGTTACTAGCTAATGTTGGTAACACCGGCTTTAATGCGATAGTCAAGATCCGAAACGCTTCCAATGTGGCACTGCATGTTTCGTGTAAAACCCCGTGGTTTCCCACTTTGGCAAGCTCCCATGGTTTTTGGCTGTCCCAGTATCCATTTACTTTGTCAGCCATCCTCATTGTTCTTGAGATCCCCGCAGCAAAATTTCTGGTCTCATAGGCGACCCGTACCGTAGCGATATCTTCTTTCAATTCATCAATCAAATGGTGTTGCAGCTTTTGCTGCCCCGCAGGACCAGCAAGTGTGCCGCCGTTAACATTATCAAGACGTCCTTGAAATATTTTGTGCAAAAAACCGGCACAGCGACTCGCGATATTGACGTATTTACCCACCAGATCGCTGTTCACCCGCGCCACAAAATCATCCAGATTCAGGTCGATATCTTCCATCGTCGAATTCAGCTTGGCCGCATAGTAGTAACGCAGCCATTCCGGATTCAGGCCCTGCTGGATGTAGCTTTCGGCGGTGATGAAGGTGCCGCGCGACTTGGACATCTTTTCGCCGTTCACGGTGAGGAAGCCGTGGGCGTAGACCTTCGACGGCGTGCGGTAGCCGGCGTGCTGCAGCATCGCCGGCCAGAACAGCGCGTGGAAGTAGAGGATGTCCTTGCCGATGAAGTGGACCAGTTCGGTGTCGTTGCCGGGTTTGAGGAAGGCATCGGCGTCGATGTGGCGGCCCTTGGCCTGCTGCTTTTTGACGTAGTTCAGGAAGCTGCCGAAATAGCCGACCGGCGCATCCAGCCAGACGTAAAAGAATTTTTTGCCGTCCGTGCCGGGTATCGGGAAGCCGAAGTAAGGCGCATCGCGCGAAATGTCCCAGTCGTTGAGGCCCGAGGCGAACCATTCCGCCATCTTGTTCGCCGCTTCCGCCTGCAGCGTGCCGGAGCGCGTCCAGGCTTTCAGGAATTCGGCGCAGTCGCCGAGCTTGAAAAAATAATGTTCCGATGACTTGCGGACCGGGGCCGCACCCGACACCGTGGAGTACGGGTTCTTCAGGTCAGTGGGGGAGTAGGTGGCGCCGCAGACTTCGCAGGAATCGCCATACTGGTCCTTTGCGCCGCATTTGGGGCATTCGCCCTTGATGTAGCGGTCCGGCAGGAACATGTTCTTGACCGGATCATAGAACTGCTCCACATCGCGGCGGGCAATGAGTTTTGCCGCATTGAGCCGGTTGTAGAACGCCGCAGACAGTTCCCGCGTTTCGTCAGAGTGCGTGGAGTGGTAATTGTCGAAACTCACGCCGAAGCTGTCGAAGTCGCGCTTGTGCTCTTTCCACACCCGGTCGATCAGCTGTTCCGGCGTGATGCCCTCGCTGTCGGCGCGCAGCATGATCGGCGTGCCGTGGGTGTCGTCGGCGCCGACGTAGTGCACCTCATGGCCCTGCATGCGCTGGAAGCGCACCCAGATGTCGGTCTGGATGTACTCGACCAGATGGCCCAGATGAATGGCGCCGTTGGCGTAAGGGAGGGCGGAGGTGACGAGGATGCGGCGGGACATGAAAGTGTTTGCGCGGGAATGAAGCTAAAGGTTTGAATTATAACAACAAACTTTAAAGGCCCCGGTCACGCTTCGCGGCCTGGCGCCGTGCTGTGGCAGACGGCAGCAAAAAAACCTTTGCCGACATGGGCTTGTAGTGCTTTGAGGTGGTTTCAGGGGGGGTATCTCGCTACAATCGCGGCCTCAACTCGCAATACGAACGGAACCCGAATCATGGCCGCATCCCCGATTACCGAGCAGGACGTGCAGAACGCGCTGAAGCAACTGACCGATCCCAACACCAAAACCGACTACGTCACCGGCCGGTCGGCGAAAAACATCAAGGTCGAAGGCAACAACGTCGCGGTGGACATCCTGCTGGGTTATCCCGGCAAGAGCCAGGTCGAGCCGATCCGCAAACAGGTCGCGGACCAGCTGAAAACCCTGCCCGGCGTCGGCAGCGTCAAGGTCAATGTGTCGGTAAAGATCGTGCCGCATGCGGTGCAGCGCGGCGTGAAGCTGGTGCCCGGCGTGAAAAACATCATCGCCGTCGCGTCCGGCAAGGGCGGCGTCGGCAAAAGCACGACCGCGGTGAACCTGGCGCTGGCATTGGCCGCCGAGGGCGCCTCGGTGGGAGTGCTCGACGCCGACATCTATGGTCCGTCGCAGCCGATGATGCTGGGCATCGCCGGACGGCCGGAATCAAAGGACGGCAAATCGCTGGAGCCGATGGAAGCCCACGGCCTGCAGGCGATGTCGATCGGTTTCCTGATCGACACCGAAACGCCGATGGTGTGGCGCGGCCCGATGGTGACCCAGGCGCTGGAGCAGCTGGTCAATGAAACCAAATGGCGCGATATCGATTACCTCGTTGTCGACCTGCCGCCGGGCACCGGCGACATCCAGCTGACGCTGGCGCAGCGCGTTCCGGTCACCGGCGCGGTGATCGTCACCACGCCGCAGGACATCGCGCTGATCGACGCGCGCAAGGGGCTGAAGATGTTCGAGAAGGTGGGCATTCCCATTCTCGGCATCGTCGAAAACATGTCCTTGCACATCTGTTCGAAGTGCGGCCACGAAGAGCATATTTTCGGCGAAGGCGGCGGCAGCCGCATGGGCACCGATTACAATGTCGAGCTGCTGGGCTCGCTGCCGCTGGACATCAACATCCGCAGGCAGGCGGATTCCGGCAAGCCGACCGTGGTGGTGGATCCCGATGGCCGGATATCCGAAATCTACCGCCAGATCGCGCGCCGCGTCGCGGTGAAAATCGCCGAGAAGCAGCAGGACCATTCGGCGGCTTTCCCGAAAATCGTCGTCAAGAACACCTGAGCCGCGTGACCGCACACTGGCATGCCCCCGATTTAAGATAGGAAGAACACCATGCGCTTCCGTTTCCCGGTCATCATCATTGACGAAGACTTCCGCTCGGAAAACACCAGCGGCCTCGGTATCCGCGCGCTGGCCAAGGCACTGGAGGACGAGGGCCTGGAGGTGCTGGGCGTCACCAGCTACGGCGACCTGTCATCCTTCGCGCAGCAGCAGTCGCGCGCCTCGGCCTTCATCCTGTCGGTGGATGACGATGACTTTTCGGCGCAGGAACTCGAATCGACCATCGGCGAGCTGCGCACCTTCGTCAAGGCGATCCGCTTCCGCAATGCCGACATCCCGATTTTTCTCTACGGCGAAACCCAGACCTCGCGCCACATCCCTAATGATGTGCTGCGCGAACTGCACGGCTTCATTCACATGTTCGAGGACACGCCGGAATTCGTCGCGCGTTACATCGTGCGCGAATCCAAGTCCTATCTCGACAGCCTGGCGCCGCCGTTTTTCCGCGCGCTGACGCATTACGCACAGGACGGCTCCTATTCCTGGCACTGTCCGGGACACTCCGGCGGCGTGGCCTTCCTGAAAAGTCCGGTCGGCCAGATGTTCCACCAGTTTTTCGGTGAAAACCTGCTGCGCGCCGACGTCTGCAACGCGGTGGACGAACTCGGGCAGTTGCTCGACCACTCGGGTCCGGTGGCGGCCTCGGAGCGCAACGCCGCGCGCATTTTCAACTGCGACCACCTGTTTTTCGTCACCAACGGCACCTCGACCTCGAACAAGATGGTGTGGCATTCAACGGTGGCGCCGGGCGACGTGGTGATTGTCGACCGCAACTGCCATGTCTCGATCCTGCATGCGATCACGATGACGGGTGCCGTGCCGGTGTTCCTGATGCCGACGCGCAACCATTTCGGCATCATCGGCCCGATCCCGCTGGAGGAGTTCAGCTGGGAAAACATCGAGAAAAAAATCCGCGCCAATCCGTTTGCCGCGAAGTCGCTGTCCAAGTCGAAGCCGCGCATCCTGACCATCACGCAGAGCACCTACGACGGCATCCTCTACAACGTCGATGCGATCAAGGAGAAACTTGACGGAAAAATCGACACGCTGCATTTCGACGAGGCCTGGCTGCCGCACGCGACCTTCCACAAGTTCTATCACGGCATGCATGCCATCGGCCGCAACCGGCCGCGCACGAAGGAGTCCGTGGTGTTTTCCACGCAGTCCACGCACAAGCTGCTGGCGGGCCTGTCGCAGGCCTCGCAGATCCTGGTGCAGGACAGCGAGACGCGCAAACTCAACCACGACACCTTCAATGAAGCCTATCTGATGCACACATCGACCTCGCCGCAGTACGCGATCATCGCGTCCTGCGACGTGGCGGCGTCGATGATGGAGCCGCCGGGCGGCACCGCGCTGGTGGAGGAGTCCATTCTCGAGGCGCTGGATTTCCGCCGTGCGATGCGCAAGGTCGACGCCGAATTCGGCAAGGACTGGTGGTTCAAGGTGTGGGGGCCGGAGCGCCTCGCCGCCGAAGGCATCGGCAACCGCGACGACTGGATGCTGCGGCCGTCGGAGCGCTGGCACGGCTTCGGCAATCTCGAGCCGGGCTTCAACATGCTCGACCCGATCAAGGCCACGGTGATCACGCCGGGGCTCGATGTGACCGGCAAATTCGCCAAGAGCGGCATTCCGGCGGCAGTGGTCACGCGTTACCTCGCCGAGCACGGCATCATCGTCGAGAAGACCGGCCTTTATTCCTTTTTCATCATGTTCACCATCGGCATCACCAAGGGCCGCTGGAACACGATGGTCACCGAACTGCAGCAGTTCAAGGACGACTACGACAA
>CAZSIR010000184.1:0-4977 GCA_964606765.1 uncultured Bordetella sp.
ATGCAGTTCCTGCTCAGCGCTGCCATCGGCATCGTTGGTCTTTACACACTGGCCATCGGCGCGTACCACCTCGCCTACGGCAGCTGGTTTCCATTTTTCCCGACGCCAGTCGCGCATCTCTACAACCTGCTGCAGACCGGTTTCGGCGGCGCCTCCTTCAAGGCGATGGCCATCACGCTGCTGATTTTCGGCGGCCTGGTTTCGTTTTTTGCCTTCCTGATTTACCCGCATCAAAAAGCGGATTGAATCCCTTGCGCGGGACCGGCAGACTGTTTGTGGCATGGCTGGGCGCGCTGCTGGTCATGGCCGGCACGGCCTTACCTGCCCTGTCCGCAGCGACAGAAGCCGTTTTTCCTGCAACGCAGTGGCAACGCGTCGCCAGCCCGGAATCCGCCGGCTATTCACCGCAGAAACTCGCGGCACTGCGGACTTACCTCGAATCCATCGACACCGCCGCGATGATGGTGGTCGTTGGCGGGCGCTCGCTGTTCGAATATGGCGATGTGGCGCAGGTCAGCGTGCTCGCATCGGCGCGCAAAAGCGTGATGGCCATGCTGTACGGCAAATACGTGCAGGCCGGCATGATCCGGCTGGATCGCAGCCTGGAAGACCTGGGCATCGATGATGTCGGCGGCCTGTCCGCCGCCGAGAAACAGGCCACCATCGAACAGCTGCTGACCGCGCGTTCCGGCATTTACCATCCGGCCGCCAACCCCGGCGACGATACGGCGCACGCGCCGCCGCGGGGCAGCGTCGCGCCGGGCAGCAAACACCTCTACAACAACTGGGATTTCAATGCCGCAGGCACGGTGTTCGAACAGCTGACCCGACGCGACATCTACGACGCGCTGGCAACCGACCTCGCGCTGCCCATCGGCATGCAGGACTTCGACCGCGCGCGCCAGCGCAAGACCGGCAACCTCCAGCGCTCGCGTCATCCCGCCTATCACATGCAGCTGTCGACCCGCGACATGGCGCGGCTCGGACTGCTGATGCTGCACGATGGCCGCTGGCAGGACAAAGCAGTGATGCCGGCGGGATGGGCCGCGCGCATCACCCGACTGGTGACGCCTTACGAAGAACTGATCCCCGAGCGCAAAAGCCGCCTCGGCGCCGGCCAGCGCTGGGGATACGGTTACCTGTGGTGGGTGTGGGATGCGGCGGAAAAATCCGGCCTGATGGAAGGCGCATACACCGCTCGCGATATCATGGATGGCGCATACACCGCGCGCGGATTGGGCGGGCAATTCATCACCGTGCTGCCGCAGCTCGACATGGTGATCGCGCACAAGACCATAACCCGCAACAGCGATGCATCCCGGCGGCGCAAAGCCGTTTCGTCCGAGCAATACGCCACGGTGCTGCGCCTGGTCATCGCCGCGCGTTGCGCCGCAGCGGGCTGCTGAACAAAACCGCAACGCGGGCGCCGAACCGCACTAGAATGGCGGTGGCACAATTTCCTGCGGGGAGGCGGAAAATGGGCAAGACCACGGAATATATCGGGTTCAGGCTGATTGCATGCATCGCCGCATTGCTGGCCCTGACCGACCTGGCACAGGCGCAGAAATTTCCCGAGCGCCCGGTGCGACTGGTGGTCCCCTATCCCTCCGGCGCCAGTTCCAACGACATTCTTGCCCGCCAGCTCGCTCCGAAACTCACCGAGCGCTGGGGCCACAATGTCGTCGTCGACAACCGTTCGGGCGCCAGCGGCAACATCGGCGCGGAGCTGGTGGCACGCTCCCCGGCGGATGGTCACACGCTGCTGTTCGGCACTGGCGGCCTGCTCTCGATCGGGCCGCATCTGTACAAGAACCTCGGCTATGACCCGAACAAGGATCTGGCGCCGGTGACGCTGTTTGCCGTGGTGCCCTATGTGCTGGTGATCAATGCCTCGGTGCCGGCGAAAAACATCCAGGAGTTCATTGCCTACGTGAAGTCACGGCCCGGCAAGCTGTCATTTGCGTCCTCCGGCGTCGGTGGCACGCCACACCTGTGCATCGAACTGCTGAAAACAATGGCCGGCATCGACATGCTGCACGTGCCGTACAAGGGCGGCGCGCCGGCGGTGGTCGACACCATCGGCGGACAGACCCAGGCCTATTGCGCCGGTCTGGCCGCGACCATGCCCCATGTGCGTTCGGGAAAACTGCGTGCACTCGGCGTCACCACGCTGAAACGCTCGCTGGGCGCTCCGGATGTGCCGACGCTGGATGAGCAGGGCCTGAAGGGTTTTGATGTCAATTCCTGGGGCGCGATTTTTGTGCCGGCGAAAACACCGAAGGCGGTGATCCAGACCCTGCACACGTCCATCAGCGCGGTGATGAACACCGAGACCATGAACGCCACGCTGGTCAAACAGGGCATGGATCCGCTGCTGCTCGGGCCGAAGGAGCTCGGTGAGCTGATCAGGACCGAGTCCGCGAACTGGGCGAAGGTGATCAAGACCGCGGGCATCAAGCTGGAATGAGCCCCTGCAGGGCTGCAGATAGAATATCAATTAAATCAAATATTTATATGAATTCCCCGGGTTGCCGGTCCACGGCAGTCTTGCGTTGACCCAGGAATATCGCCGCTGTCCGGACAAACGCTGTCGCGTGTTCACCCATGCAGCTCATCGTCTTTCATTCCCTGCGGCAAGGGCGTAGTATTTCCGACACTTTTGGTCATGCGACCCAGAAGTGCAAATAGCCAAATAAAAACAACAACATGTAGCCAACCGCCGGAGGAATTGTTTTTTGAAGCCGACTGATATTGCGCACCCCGATTACTTCCATAAAGTTGTCGATTGTCAGTGGGCCTGCCCGGCTCACACCCCCGTCCCCGAATACATCCGCTTGATCGCTGCAGGCCGTTACGACGATGCCTACATGGTCAACTGGAACTCGAATGTGTTCCCCGGCATCCTGGGTCGTACCTGTGATCGACCCTGCGAGCCCGCCTGCCGCCGCGGCCGCGTCGAAGAAGGCAATGTCGAGATCCGCAAACCGGTGGCGCACGAGCATGGCACGCAGCCCGAGCCGGTCGCGATCTGCCGCCTGAAGCGTGTCGCGGCCGACAACAAGGACGACGTTACGCAGCGCATGCCGAAAGCGCCGAAGCAGAAAAACGGCAAACGCATCGCCTGCATCGGCGGCGGCCCGGCCTCGCTGACCGTCGCGCGCGACCTGGCGCCGCTCGGGTACGACATCACCATTTACGAAGCCGATCCCAAGGCCGGCGGCTTCATGCGCTCGCAGGTGCCGCGTTTCCGCCTGCCGGAATCGGTGATCGACGAGGAAGTCGGCTATATCACCGGCATCGGCAACATCACCGTCAAATCCGGCACCCGCATCGACAGCCTGAAAAAAGTGCTGGCCGAAGGCTATGACGCGGTGGTGGTCGGCACCGGCGCGCCGCGCGGACGCGACCTTGATGTGCCCGGCCGCAAGGAAGGCGCCAAAAACATCCATGTCGGCATCGACTGGCTGGCGAGCGTGTCGTTCGGCCATATCGACAAGATCGGCAGGAAGGTCATCGTGCTCGGCGGCGGCAACACCGCGATGGACTGCTGCCGGTCGGCCAAACGCCTCGGCGGCGAGGACGTCAAGGTCATCGTGCGTTCGGGCTATGAGGAAATGAAAGCGAGCCCCTGGGAGAAAGAAGACGCCATCGAGGAAGGCATTCCCATCCTCAATTTCCTGGTGCCGAAATCCTGCAAGGTCGAGGGCGGCAAACTGGTCGGCATGAGTTTTGAGAAAGTCAAAGCCGAATACGATGACAAGGGCCGGCGCAAGCTGGTGCCCACCGGCGAAGCGGAACAGTTCTTTGAATGCGACGACGTGCTGGTCGCCATCGGCCAGGAAAACGCCTTTCCGTGGATCGAGCGCGATGCCGGCATCGAATTCGACAAATGGAACATGCCGGTGGTCGACAAGGTCACCATGCAGTCGACCAATCCGAAGGTGTTTTTCGGCGGCGACTCGGCCTTCGGTCCGAAGAACATCATCTGGGCCGTGGCCCACGGCCATGAAGTCGCGGTGTCAATCGACAAGATGCTCAACGGCGAAGAACTGAATGATCGCCCGCTGCCGGCCGTCACCGTGATTTCGCAGAAAATGGGCATCCACGAGTGGAGCTACGATAACGACATCTCCGCCGCGCTGCGCAACAAGGTGCCGTGGCAGGACCAGAAGCTGACGCTGAAAAACATCAAGGTCGAGGTCGAACTCGGCTTCGATGCCAAAACCGGCTTTGCCGAAGCCCAGCGCTGCCTCAATTGCGATGTGCAGACGGTATTCACGCCGCGGCTGTGCATCGAATGCGACGCCTGCGTCGATATCTGCCCGATGGACTGCATCACCTTCACGCCGGATGCCGAGGAAGCCGAGCTGCGCACCCAGCTCACCGCGCCGTCGCTGCACCCGGACCAGGATCTGTATGTCTCGGAAAAGCTGCGCATGACCGGCCGCATCATGGCCAAGGACGAGGACGTCTGCCTGCACTGCGGGCTCTGCGCCGAGCGCTGCCCGACGGGCGCCTGGGACATGCAGAAGTCGTGGATCGAGATTCCCTACGCCGAGGACGAGGCCCGATGCCAGAGCGCAAAAGCGCTGCGCCGCGCGTAAACGACTTCACCCTCAAGTTCGCCAACGTCAACGGTTCGGGCTCCGCGAGCGCGAACGCGCTGGTCATGAAGGCGATCTTCCGGATGGGCGTGCCCGTCGTCGGCAAGAACTTCTTCCCGTCGAACATCCAGGGCCTGCCCACGTGGTACGAGATCCGCGTGACGCGTGACGGCTGGCGCGCGCGCTCGGGCCGCGTCGACCTCATGGTCGCGATGAACGCGGAGACCTACGCGAAAGACCTGCGCGAGGTCGCCCCGGGCGGCTGGCTCGTCTACGACTCGACCTGGCCTCGCCCGGCGCTGCACGCCCGCGACGACATCCGCACCATCGGCGTGCCGTTCGCGCAGCTGTGCAACGAGAACTTCGAGGGCGC